>JBLHGI010000006.1:0-47057 GCA_047616505.1 Planctomycetota bacterium | reverse complement strand
CGTCTGGCGCCTCAGCACACGCTTAGTTGGAACAGTTCCCGGTTTTATGGCCGCCGCACTCTTTGCCGTACACCCCGCACACGGCGAAGCCGTCGCCGCCATCGCCGGCCAAGCCGACCTGCTCTCGACCCTCAGCCTAGTCCTAGCTCTGCTCTGCGCTTGGAACGCGCGTTTTAGCAACGAGCGCTGGTTCATAGGCACCGCTCTCTGTCTGGGATTCGGGCTGCTGGCTAAGGAGCAGGCCATCGTCTTGCCCAGCCTCTTGCTCACACTCGATTGGTATCTGTACAAAAATGGGAGAATTCAGCGCTTGCCCTGGCGTGAATATGCGCTCTGCGCCGTCGTCATACTGCTCTACCTCGGGCAACGCTATAGCGTATTAAACGGTTGGGGCATCGGTTATATCGACCCCCTCGACAACCCGCTCGCCGCGTTGCCCCTACCGCTGCGCTTAGCCAATGCCGCCGTCGTCGCCTGGCGTTATCTCGGGCTACTCATCTTGCCCTACAGGCTTTCCGCCGACTACTCCTATAATGTCATTCCCGCCGTCGACCTATTGCCGTTGGCACTGCCTTGTCTCTTGCTCATACTCGGCGCCGCATCTTTGCTGCTGTATAAATATCTACGCCAACCCGGCCTGCGCTCACTCGCTACGCTGTGGATGCTTCTGGCCTTTGCCCCCATAGCCAATATGGCCTTTCCCATCGGCACCGTCTTCGCCGAACGTCTGCTCTATTTGCCCTCGCTGGGGTTTTGCCTCGTTTTCGGCGTAGCATTAGAACAAGTGTGGAATGCAGGGCAGCGGCGACTGAGCCTGACGGTCTTTGCACTGCTCACACTAGGGCTCATGAACCGCACCTGGGTCCGCAACGGCGATTGGCAAAACAACGAGACGCTCTTTCGCACGGCGATACAGACCTATCCGCAGAGCGCCAAAGCGCACGCCGGACTGGGTCAAATCCTGGTGGACAAGGGGGATTGGATCGGCGCCATAAATGAGTTGGAACGCGCGCTATCTATCTATCCAAACTACGATGCCGCCCATTATAATATGGGCGTTGCCTATCTGTCCTTACAGCAGTACGACAACGCACAAATAGCCTTCGCCCAAGCGGAAAAAATAAATCCGCACCATGCTCGAGCGGCGCTAAACCGCGGGGTGGCACTGTGGGAATTGGGAAGACCGACAGAAGCGATCACAGCCTATGAGCGAGCGTTGCTACTAAAACCAGGCTATGCCCCTGCACTGGAGAATTTGCAAAAGGCACGCAGCGATTTAAAAGCGGGTAAAAACTAGACAACCCGCAGTAAATAGCCCGCTTAAATAATCGCCATAACCGGCCATTATTAGCAGTATTAGAGAGAAATCCCCTCAGCCTCAGAACAGCAAGTGGAAAACTCTTCGCCTTACCAGACCATCCATCGAGCCACTCTAATCGCCTTCGCCTGTAATGCGCTCTTATGTACGCTCAAATTGACGGCTGGCTATTGGGGAAACTCCTTCGCACTCGTCGCCGACGGAGTCAATAGTTTTGCCGATGCCGTCGTGTCCGTGACGCTTATTTTCGGCATGCGCTTTGCCGCGCGGCCCGCCGATGCCAACCACCCCTACGGCCACGGAAAATTCGAGCAGGAAACGGCGCGCCTAGTATCCGTTCTCGTATTGGCCACGGGAGGTGGTATCCTATGGGAAGCATTCGGACGCCTAGTGGACATACACGATCCCCCTGCTTTTTACGTGCTCATTGCCGCCGGATTTTCCATCGCGCTGAAAACTTGGCTCTACCGTTTTGAACAACGCCTCGCCTCTCAGCTAGACAGCGCCGCGCTGGCAGCTGACGCGCTCAACCACAAGGCCGATATCGCCGCAACGAGCTGCGTTTTCGTCGGCGCGACAGCCATCTGGATCGGCGGACCGGCCTGGTCATCAGCCGACGACTGGGCCGCGATCATCGTCGGGGGCGTTATGATCCTCGCTGCTGGACACGCCATTTTTGAAAATAGCAATGACCTGCTCGACCGCATGCCACCGAGCGAATTAGTAGAGCATATTCGCGAGTTAGCAAACCATTTTCCAAATGTCGCCGGGGTCGACAGAATTGCCGGCCGCAAAACGGGCATGCGCTACCTCATCGACCTCCACCTCGAAGTTGCCGGGGATATGACGGTGCAACAAGCACACCAGCTCGGCCATCAGGTCAAGGACTGGCTCATGGTCGAACTACCCGAAATCGCCGATATCATCGTGCATATCGAACCCGCTGGGCACGGCGGAGGTTGAATCACAGTCCACTTATTTCAGGCCCAATTTCTCCAACACCTCTTTGTTGACCACGTATTCCGGCGCCTTGCCCGCTAATACATCGATAATGGACTGGGCAGCCCAAATTGACATGCGTTCGCGAGCGGCCGTTGTCTTGGAACCAGAGTGCGGCTGCGCCAGCACATTCTCTAACTGCACCAATTCCAACGAAGTGCCCGTAGGCGGCTCCGTCGCCTGGCAGTCGAGTCCCGCTCCGGCCAGGTGATTGCTCGTAAGCGCCGCGATCAGGGCCTCTTCGTCAACCAAACCACCGCGCGCCGTATTAATCAGATAACTGCCCTCGCGCATCGCGGCGAGAAAGGCGGCATCGACTATATTCTTCGTCGAATCTATTAGCGGAGTGTGCAGCGTAATCGCATCGGCCTGCGCCAACAGCGTTTCGCGGTCCACGGCCTCGGCGCCCAGCTCTTCTATCTTGGCCGCCTCGACCCACGGGTCGTGCACCAATACGCGCATGCGAAACCCCAGGGCGCGACGAACCACCTCGGCGCCAATTCGTCCGCAACCCATCAACCCCAAGGTCATAGCCGACAGATCTTCGCCAATCGGCACATCGTACGCACCCTGCTCTTTGACATTGCGGT
This sequence comes from Planctomycetota bacterium, assembly GCA_047616505.1. Taxonomy (GTDB): domain Bacteria; phylum Latescibacterota; class UBA2968; order UBA8231; family UBA8231. The sequence goes on along the minus strand of JBLHGI010000006.1, from coordinate 44,150 downwards.
CTCCGCGCACTAGCTGTCGCGTCATAGCCAAGAGCAAGGCAAAGGCATGATCCGCCACCGCATCGCCCATCGCGCCCGGCGTAAAAGTGACGACAATACCTCTCTCCGTACAGAAATCGAGATCTACCTTATCATAACCAACGCCGTTGCGCGCGATCACTTTAAGCGTATCGACATGCCCTAGCGTCGAGGCATTCAGATTTTCAGCACCTGCCAACAAAGCGGCAAGCCCCACTACTTTCTCGCGCGTTTCATCGTCGGGCCAACCGGGTTTGGCATGCTCTGCAACGACCTCTAAACCAGCTTTCTCCATCATCTCGGTCGCCGGAGATCGGCCTTTAAACTCGATATTTACACTCGATAATACCTTCGGCATTTCACTATCCTCAAAAACGGGTGTCTTCGTACTGGGCAAAGGGCGTCTCTACGCCCAATTCCTCTGCAATAGATTCTAAACTCTGCTGGTGCTCAGCCGTGATGGGAATGCCTTCGCGGGCGTATTCGCGCTCGCGCTGCCATTCGAGCCCCCCAGGTAGCTCAGCGCGTTCAAAGCCAGGAAACGGCTGCATCGCACGCGCCTGCCCAATAAAATCGTCCATTTCGCTTTTGAACTGCTCGACCGGCATAAAGCACTTCACGTCGTAGACCGTTATAAACGACCCCTGGTTCGACTCCCACTTCGACTGCGGCGGCATAAATTGCGGCAGGTTGATCCCGGCGAGCACACCGCCAAAGACGCGATTCATAGCACCGATGCCCAATTCCTTAAAGAAGGCAAAGGGCGCTCGCGCAAAAAACTCTTCGTCCCAAGGCAGCATCGAAGCCCCCATATCCAATACCAACGGTGGCTGCTCGCCAGCTGGAAATGCCACGCTAATCGGCGACGTACAGTTGACCTGCTTAATGAGCGCATCGGGATCCAGAGGAGAGCGATGGGACGATACAGCGATAGCAAAACAGTCTTGCTCGATAGCCATGCGCGTATACTTACCGGCACCGCCAAAGTGAAAATGGTTGCGCGTAGTAATAGCGGCCGTGCCATATTTTTTCGCCATCTCAATGGCCCACTTCGTGCCCTCATAGCAGGGGAAATGGCCCATGCCGCCATCGCCATCATAAACGCGGGTCGTCGGCGTTTCGCTGACAACCGTTATAACCGGCTGTGGATTGACACGCCCCTCGCGCATCATATTGACATAACCCGGCGTCTGGCGCGTGCCGTGGCTGTGCACACCGCGCAAATCCGTAAGGACTAAGAGCTCGGCCATCAGTCGGGCATCGGCGGCCGAAGTATCCGCTTTTTCGAAGAGCGACGCGACGAGTAGACGCAACGGCTCGGCGGGCATGCGGATGCCCGAACCGGGTGGAAGATTAGAACCCAAGGCAGCACTCCTTATAAGAAGGGTCAGCGCGCTAAATAAAGTCGAGCTTTCCAAGCTGTCAAGGAAGAGGGGCATTGCCTATAGTCGGTGCATTAGTTTGCTTTTACTGTTGTGAATTTATGCCAGAAAGGGGCGCATATGGCCTACGACCTGCTCTTGAGAGGAGCGCGAGTTTTAGACTCAACACAGGAACTGGACGACGTCCGCGACATCGCCATACAGGATGGACGCATCGCCGCCCTTGCCGCGCACCTCGATGGACCAGCGCGCGAAGAGATCGATTTGCGCGGGAAATTGCTGACACCGGGCTGGATCGATATCCACGCCCACCTCTATCCGGGCAGCACTACCTGGGGCATCTACGCCGATGCGCTCTACCTATCCACGGGCGTAACGACCGCCGTCGATGCCGGCAGCGCCGGTTGGGCCAACCTCCAAGGCTATCTCGACCATGTAGTCGCCCCGGCGCGCACGCAGTTTCTGGCCTTCGTGCATATCTGCGGTATCGGCCTGACCTATGGCCCCCTGCCCGAATTGGCAGATATGCGCTACGCCGACCCCGAACGCACGGCTTTTATGATCGAACACTTTGCCCAACACTGCGTCGGCGTCAAAGTGCGCCAGGGCGAAGGACAGGTAGAAGGCAACGGAGTCGAGCCACTGCGCCTAGCCGTGCAGGCGGCCGCATGGGCCGATGTGCCCGTTATGGTCCATATCGGTCGCGGCGTGCCCTTGCCCGATGTCTTGGCGCTTTTGCGCCCGCGCGACATCGTAACGCACTGCTATCAGGGCACCGGCGACGGCATTATCGGCAACGACGACACCCTTATTGCCGAGGCTATAGAGGCGCGCAAACAAGGCATCCTCTTCGACGTCGGCCACGGCGGCGGCAGCTTTGACTATGGCATTGCCGAACGCGCCTTAGCCCAAGGCTTCACGTCCGACGTGATCAGCACCGACCTACACGCCCACAGCTGGGACTCACCCGTCGAAAGCCTGCCGGAGACGGCCTCGAAACTGCTGAACCTCGGCGTCCCCCTCAGCAACGTGGTGCACCAGTGCACGACGGCCGCGGCCCAAGCCATAGGCCGCGACCACGAGTTGGGCACCTTAAAGGTGGGCACAGTAGCCGACCTAGCCGCCTTTGATATACTCGAGGGCGAATTCGAATTCTCCGATGTCCGCGGTCGCGTCGAAAAGGGGCAGCAAAAAATAGAGGCTTTTCTTACTGTGCGCAGCGGCACCCCCTATCGCCCCGCCGACCTACGCGCCGAAATGGACGAAGACCGCGAACGCGCACTTTTCAACAAACAGCTCAACGGCAAAAATCTCAAAGCACTGGGCTGGGACAAGGGATGAACATAACGACAGCGCTGGCGCTGTGCTGCCTGCTGTGGGGGCTCGGCTGTAAAGACGGAGTCTTGCGCAAAGAGGTGGTTTTCACCGCCAGCGAATTACAGAGAAAAATAGAGAAACAGTTTCCCATAACGCGCAAAGGTGCATTGGCCAAAGTTGAATTGGACCATCCCACGGTATCTTTGCACAAGGACACCCAGCGCATCAGCCTGCGCGTAGACATGAAAATTGCACCTCCCTTGGGGAAAAAATACAGCGGCCAAATGGAATTCGACTCCGGTGTGCAATACCGCCCAGAACAGGGTGCATTCTTCTTAATCGATTCACGCGTGCGCCACTTTCAACTCGACGACGTGCCCAAAGCCTATCAGAATATGGTGCGCGGTTTGGCCAACGAAACGCTCAAACACTACCTAGACGAATTGCCCATCTATACGTTGGATGAAAATGATTTTAAGGAATCTTTGGCCAAACTCGTACTAAAGAGCGTTGTGATGAAAGAAGGAAATTTGGTGCTGGAAATAGGTTTGTTGTAGAGAGATGGACGGGCGGAGCAGAGGGATACTCTCTGATCCACACAGACAGCAGAGAAAAACACGTAGTATTAATATGTCTATTGAAAGGAAAACAGTGCTTCAGCATACCGACGATCTGCGTATAGACCAGTTAAAACCCCTTATTCCACCGGCCATTCTCATGGAAGAGCTACCGCTAACGGAAGCCGCTTCCAATACCGTGGTCAATGCACGCCGCGACGCCGAGTCCATTCTGAAGGGACAAGACGACCGCCTCGTCGTCGTCGTCGGTCCCTGTTCGATCCACGATCCCGATGCAGCGCTCGAATACGGTGGCCGCCTATTAGAAAAATCGACCGAACTAAAAGCGGACCTCTGTCTGATCATGCGCGTTTATTTTGAAAAACCGCGCACTACCGTCGGCTGGAAAGGCCTTATTAACGACCCCCACCTCGACGGCAGTTTCAGCATTAACAACGGTCTGCGCGTCGGGCGCAAATTACTGCTCGACCTGACGAATATGGGTTTGCCAGCAGGCTCGGAATTCCTCGACACGATTTCGCCGCAGTTTATCGCCGACCTCATTTCTTGGGGCGCCATCGGTGCGCGCACGACCGAGAGCCAAATTCACCGCGAACTCGCCTCGGGCCTGTCGATGCCCGTCGGTTTCAAAAATGGCACCGACGGCACTATACAAATTGCCATTGATGCCATCGGCGCGGCACAGCACCCGCACCATTTTCTCTCCGTCACCAAACAGGGAATATCAGCCATTGTCGCCACGACGGGCAACGATAGTTGTCACGTTATTTTGCGCGGCGGCAATAGCGGCCCCAACTACGCAGCCGCCGACGTCGACCAGGTTGTCGCACAGCTCGAAAAAGCCGGGTTGCCGCACCGAGTGATGGTCGACTGCAGCCATGGCAATAGCAGCAAAGACCACGCGCGCCAGCCTATCGTAGCACGGGATATCGCCGCGCAGATCGCCGCTGGTTCCGATCGCATTTTTGGCGTTATGATCGAGAGCCATCTTGTGGAGGGTCGCCAAAGCCAAAAAGCCGGCCAGCCCCTGACCTATGGCCAGAGCATCACCGATGCCTGTATCTCGTGGGAGACGACGGAAGAATCGCTCAATGAACTCGCCGCCGCCGTGCGCCAACGACGACAGAACGCGTAACGGAGCAATTATTTTTTCAACCGGCGGGTTAGGGCATCCTTGACTCACCACCTACTAACGGAGACCCCATGAGCTTCGGCATCACCAAGACCATACCCGCCGACGAAGGCATCGAGCGCGTAGAAAATCTCTACGACGGCAGCCTTGGCGAATACGAATTTCACATGGCCGGCAAACCATCCAAACTCAACGTCGGCGACTACGTATACACGATCTTCCAGCACGAGATCCGCGGTCGGCTGCAAATTACGCGGCTCGAAGAAGGCGCCGTCAACCCCAAGTCGGGCAAGGCGCGCACGCTGATCTTTGTAAAAGCACCGGGCGAGCGCTTAGACAAAACGATTCCGCGAAAAGGACACCAGGGCACGCGCTATTACGACTGTGATGAATGGCCGGAGAAATTAGATGGAACTACCCAGCGCTAGTTACGAACACTATTGGCACAAGGGATGGTGCGTTGTAGAAAACGTTTTCGGAGCAGAGGAAATAGACCGTATCACCGCGTTGGCCATGGAAATTAGCCAGCGCGAAATGGATACCAGCTCCAACTATGCAGCCGACCGTTCAGAGGATGGGGCAGGTATCTTACCGCGCAAAATCGGCGGCCCCTTCGACAAACACGAAGACTTCCGCACCTTGGTCTTAGACCAGCACTTGCGCAAGCTTACCGGCGCTCTACTCGGAGATGAAGCCCTCTTGGCGACCGACCAGATCTTTATGAAGCCGCCTCGTTTTGGCTCGGAAAAGCCCTATCACCAGGACAATGCCTATTTCCTGTGCACGCCAAGCGACGGCGTTATAACCGCCTGGATCGCCCTCGATGACGTCGACGAGGAAAACGGCTGCATGCGCTATATCGACGGATCGCACCAAGAGCCGATCCTGCCACACGAGGCCCAGCCCGGCTCGGAACACAACAAGGTGCCACCAATTGCCCTCATCGACCTTGCGCGAGAATCTTTAGCACTCGTGCGCAAAGGGGGCGTAGTCTTCCACCACTCGCAGTGCCTGCACACATCGCATCGCAACGAATCGGACCGCTGGCGTCGCGCCTATGCCACGCACTGGGTCACGCCCGCAGTAGAGGCTGAAAGTGCCGTACTCGCCAACGCCTACTTCCAGCGCCCAGACTACGACCGCCCGTGAGAAATATCGCCCTGCTCTTCCTGTGTGAGGCCTTTTCGCGCACCGGCAGTATCATCGTGCTCTCCAGTATGGCAATCATCGGCCGCGATCTGACACCCTACCCAGGGCTAGCGACTCTGCCCCTGGCCCTGGCGCCGATCAGCACCATGCTAACGACGATACCAGCGGCGCGTTTTATGCAGCGACGCGGCCGTAAAGCGGGGTTTGCGCTCGGTGCCTGCCTAGGCATTCTCGGCGGCCTCACTGGTTTTGCCGCCCTCTACCACGCGCACTTTGTTTTGTTATGCCTAGCGGCTATCGGCATTGGTATGGTCAACGGTTTTTCCACCTACTACCGCTTCGCCGCAGCCGAAGTGGTCGATGAAGCCTGGCGCAGTCGCGCTATTTCGTTAGTAATGGCTGGGGGCATTATTGCCGCTGTCGCCGGATCCAACCTGGCGACGTGGTCGCGCAATATTTTCCCCGAGCACCTCTTCGCCGGCTCTTACCTGGCGATTGCCGCCATCCAAGGGCTCGTGCTAACGGTGCTGTTCTTCGTGCGTTTCCCCACTCCTTCTACGGCCGAAAGTAGCGGCGGTGGTCGCCCTCTCACCGATATTTCACGCGATGCCAACTTTGCACTGGCCATCGTCGGCGCCGTCGCTAGTTGGGCCGTAATGTCGCTCCTGATGAACGCTACGCCGCTTTCGATGCAGCGCCACATGCACTCCTTCGACGATACTGCCTGGGTAATTCAGTGGCACGTATTGGGCATGTTCGTGCCTTCGTTCTTTACCGGACACCTAGTTAAACGCTTCGGCGAACGCCTCATTATGGCCGTCGGCTTAGCGCTCTTAGCCGCTTCGGCTCTGACCAATTTGGGCGGTGTCGCCCTACACAACTATGTCGTGGGATTGACTCTACTCGGGCTGGGTTGGAACTTCTTATTCGTGGGATCTACTTCGCTCTTGGCCACGACTTACCGCCCAGAAGAAAAGGCGCGCGTCCAGTCGGCCAACGACTTTCTAATCTACGGACTGATGGTATTAACTACGTTCGGGGCAGCACCATTAGAACAGGCCGTTGGCTGGGAGATGCTCAACAAAATGGCGTTGCCCCTCTTGGCCGCCATCGCCGCGCTGATGTGGCATTTCAACCGGCAGGCGAAGCTCAATCCTGCAGCAACTCACTGATGCGCTTATTAGAAGCGATGAGTTTGCCGCGCACCATATAGAGCACGTTGCGATAGAGACGCTTGGCAAGCTCTGTATCGTGGCTCATCAGAGGCAACAAGCGCCGGCGATTCATCGACAGAGTCGTAAGCGCCATCTTGGCCACGACGGTCGCCGAGCGCGTTTCGCCCGTCAGCAGCCCCGCCTCGCCAATGGTAGTAACAGAGTCCTCCGTCAGCAGCGGTACATCCTCAGCCGTGCGAATTTCTACGCTGCCCGTTAGGATGACAAACATATTCTCGCTCTTGTCACCGGCCTTACAGATAATCTCACCCTCTTTAAAGGGATGCGAGACGCATATCTGTAACACCTCGCGCACCTGTGCCGGCGTGCAGTCGCGAAAGAGCGCGAGCTTCTGTACTATGGCAAGTGGAGAATCCAAATAATGACCCTTCCTTTAATAGGCCGATAGGTCCGTCTGGCCATTATTTATTTGTTCAACGAGATTTACTGTATCTCAGTTAAGATAGCGCTTATAATAAATTACGGGCAAGGGAGGGAACTTATGGTCGAGCAAAACAACGCAGGTGCAGAGAACTATATGAAAATTACCGACGTACAAATCGAAATCCAGCGCCAACAGCTCAGCCCCACACCCAAACGCGACGCCTTACAGGCCCTACCGGGCGCCGGCGCCGTATCCGTCACCATCACAACAGACACCGGCATCAGCGGACGCGGCGACGCCTTTTTTGGCCGCATCCAAGGTGCACCCGACGCGCTAGCCGCCCTCATCAAACACGAGCTTAAGCCCCTGCTCATCGGCCAAAAGCCCAACATGGTCCGCCATCTACACGCCGAAATGCGCCGAGAAACGGAGTATCACGGCACGGCGGGCCTGGCCACCATCGGCATCGCCGCCGTCGATACCGCACTTTGGGATTGCCTAGGCAAAGAGCGCGGCGTGCCCTGCTGGCAACTATGGGGCGGATCCCAGCAGACGATCCGCGCCTACGCCATGGTCGGTTGGCTCAACTACGATGACGACGAGGTACAAGCCGTCTGCGCCCGCGCCGTAGAACAGGGTTTTAGCGCCGTAAAAATAAAGGTCGGCTACCCAACTTTAGCCGAGGATATACACCGCGTCGAGACCGTGCGCCAAGCCGTCGGCGACTCCATCGGCATTATGGTCGATGCCAACCAATCGCTCACGGCAGCCGAGGCCATCCGCCGCGGCCGCGCCTTTGAGCAATTGGGCTGCTTGTGGTGGGAAGAGCCAATAGCAGCCGACGACATCGACGGCTACAGCGCTTTGACGCGCGCACTCGACATCCCCATTGCCACCGGTGAAAACCTCTACAGCGCCGCCGACTTTGCCCGCTTTTTAAAACGCGAAGCCGTCGACATAGTACAACCCGACCTGCGCCGCGCCGGAGGCCCAACCGCTCTCTTACAAATCGGCCATATGGCCGATGCCTTCCGCATCCCCTACGCCTCCCACGGCGGCGGCCCCGTCCAATTAAACGTCATGGCCAGCCTATCCAACGCGCTCTATCTAGAAACGGGGTTAATACCCGAAGGCTCGCCGCTAAAGTTGACAGACGGCTATGTGCAGGTGCCGCAAGGCGCGGGGTTTTCCTGGTAAAAGGCCAACGGGAGAGCAGCTTCTACAAAAAAATCCCGCCCCGTATTACACAAGGCGAGATTCCTTCAAACCATTCTCTCAAAAACGCTGCCTACTGTTTCCTAGGGGTAAGCACACAAGCCGCTTACGAGTCAATGGGGTATGCTAAAAAAGGTTATTGCTGTCTGAGGCCCAACGGGCCGAGTTGCAATGTTCTTTTTTAGCATACCCCATTGACTCGTACACCCACCCAATCGCTTCTACCTCTCAAACAAAGCCCGCGCAAAAGACTCGCCGTCAAAAGGCTGCAAATCATCCACCCCTTCACCCACGCCAATCAACTTAACCGGCAAATCCATCTCCTTGCGCAGCGCCACGACAATCCCCCCCTTGGCCGTGCCGTCGAGCTTCGTCAGCACCAACCCCGTCAGCTCCGTAGTCTGATTGAACTCGCGCGCCTGCGATAGTGCGTTCTGTCCATTCGTCGCGTCTAGCACTAACAACGTCTCATGCGGTGCCTGCGGATCTTGTTTAGCCAGCGAACGGCGAATTTTCTTCAGCTCTTCCATAAGGTTGACCTTGTTCTGCAAGCGCCCGGCCGTGTCCACTAACAACACATCAATACCCCGGTGTTTAGCCGCCGCCAGCGCATCAAAAGCCACCGCCGCCGGATCGGCCCCCTGCTGAGCGCGCACAATATCGACCCCAGCACGCTCTGCCCACACTTCCAATTGCGCCACTGCCCCCGCTCTAAACGTATCACAAGCGGCCACGAGCACCGTCTTGCCCGCATCGGCATATTGCTTGGCCAACTTGCCCACCGTCGTCGTTTTGCCCGCGCCATTCACCCCTACGACCAACACCACAAAAGGCACCCCTGGCAACGGCGTCGAACCCATCGGTAGCACCCCGTCTTCTCCCAGCGCGACCTCCTTTGCCAGCCGCTCCTGCAACAAACGCATAACGCCCTCGGGACCGTCGTTGAACCTCTCTGCGCGCACGGCGCGGCGCAACTCGTCAATGATTTCGCCCGACGTTTCCAGACCAATATCCGCTTGGATCAGAATCGCCTCAATCTCATCTAGCGTCTCGTCGTCCACGCGTCCGCCAATCGGCACCACTGCCGCAATTTTATCGTGCATGGCGTCACGCGTCTTGGACAGCCCTTTTTTTACCTTGTCGAAAAAACGACCTAACATGCGTATTTCTTTCCGGGGTTTTTCTTGTTAAAAAGTACTGCGACCACTATGGCTAAGGTGCGTTTATTTTTTCTTTAATACACCCTCTTCAATTGCGGGATCGACAATATAGAGCATCGGTTCCTCTTCGAGATTCATAGGTCGAGGCGGATCGTAGTGCTTGCCGCGCGGATTGAGCAATAATTCTACCAGCGGCCGCGTCGGATGCAGACGGCTCGTGCCGATCACTCGACCAATCTCACCGCTGTTGAGCTTGACGAGACTGCCCAGCGGGAAAATGGAAACGACGTGAATAAGTGCCTTGATGAGTCGGGGATCAAAGGACGAACGGCGCAGGTCGATAATTTCCTTGAGTGCGCTATATGTTACGAGCGCCGGGCGATCAGCGCGCGGCTGCGCCATAGCAAAGTAGGTATCAACTACGCCTATAATGCGGGCAATCTCGTGAATCTGGTCACCGCGCACACCCCGCGGATAGCCGCTGCCATTTTGGCGCTCGTGCGCCTGCACCGCAATTTTTCCGATCCAGGCAAAAGCCGGCCCAAATGATTCGACTATGCGCTGTGAATCGATCGGGTGTTGGTGCAATTGCTTCAACTGTTTATCGTTGAGCTTACCGTTGCTCTCGACCACTTCTTTAGGCACTTTGATCATGCCCAAATCATGCATCAGCGCGCAGAGACCAACGGCTAGACAGCGGCGCTCGTCGTAGTCCATCTCCAAACCGAGCCGCATCGCCAAAATGGCCTCATGCACCATGCGGTGCGGCGTATCACGCGCCTCATCGCGTCGGCGCATCGCATCGGCCAAAAGCCCCTCGCTCGCACCGAGTTTGGTCACGGCCTGACGCAATATGCGAATTACTTTGCCCTCGGCAGGCACCGTACCAGCCACAGCTGCGGCGTGCACTTGCCCGGCAATTTCGACAAACTCCTCATACACCTCCGAGTCAGCCGCAGCCGCAGGATCCGAACTGACGACCGATTCTTCGACGGCGGCAGCCGTCAGGTCTTGTGGTACCGCATCCGCTTCTGGCTCCTTGACCGCTGGCGCCATGCGCACTTCGGCACTAGTATCGGTGGGACGAACGCTGCGCACTTGCTTAGAGCTGCGCAACATCTGGCTCATCCTAAGCGCCATGACTCCCCTCGGCGCGGATCAGACGCTGCACCCATTCGGCGTCTACTTCCACGAGTTTGCGGCTAAAACCAACGACCAGCGCAATATCACAGATATTATTGATCTTGCGCGGAATGCCCTGGGCATACTCGTTAACCCGTTCTATCGCATCTGGCGTAAAGATCGGCTCGCTGCGGCCAGCCACTTTCAACCGATGCGCAACGTATTGACCCGCCTCGTCAAGCCCGAGTGGTTTGAGACTACCGCGGGTGACAATGCGCTGGTCCAGCGGTGCGAAACCGCGGATCTCTTGCGCCATTGGGGTCTGCCCCACTAAAAGCAAACTGATGAGAAAGGCGTCATTGAGCTGGTAGTTGAGCAAGAGACGAATTTCTTCCAGCACGTCCTGGTCCTGGATCAACTGTCCTTCGTCAATTAAGACGAGGGTACTCTTGCCGGCCTCGAAGTTCTCGTAGAGCACTTCATGGAGTCGATGCACGATTTTCGTGCGCCCCTGCAATTCTTCCTCATGCCCCAATTGGTAGAGAATTTCCATCATGAATTCATCTGTCGTCCAACGCGGGTTGGTCAACAGAGCCACTTCCGTCTTGTCCGGATCCAACTCCTGCACCAGCGCCCTCGCCATCAAGGTCTTGCCGCAACCCGACTCCCCCGTGAGCATAACCGCACCGCGATTATTCTGCAGTGCATAGAGCGCGAGACGATAAATCGTTGAAGCTCCATCGGATTGGAAAAGAAAACGCGGATCGGGAGTATTTTCGAAAGGCTTCTCGTCGAGGCCCCAATAGGCTTCGTACAAAATCGAACTCCTGAAAGTAAATCTGAACCTGAAATATATAAATTAACCCAATAACTGTTATATAGTACCCGTGCCGTAATATTTGTCAAGACCAAATCGCATACAAATCGTTTATAGACAAAATCTTACAACACTTATGGCAGGTGGCAATTCCTTGACTTTTACGCGAAGCCTACCTAGGTTCTGCCGCCTAACCCATGGAGATTTATCATTTTGGCGCCGCATTTTTTATCCATTACTCGCTGCCTCTTCCACATCGCGGCCCTTCTCGGTCTAGGCTACACCGCATCTTCTGCGGCCAAGTCAAGCGAGTTTATGCCCCCAGAAGAACTCCGACGCGGCATGCGCGGCTTTGGCCTAAGCGTGTTCCAAGGCACGCAGATAGATACCTTTGGCGTAGAAATTCTCGGCGTTATCAAGGGGAGGATCGGACCGGGCCACGACCTCATACTAGCGCGCTTTTCAGGCGCCAACTTAGAGCATACAGGCATTATTCGCGGCATGAGCGGCAGCCCCGTCTATATCGAAAATCGCCTCGTCGGCGCCGTCGCCTACGGCTGGTCCTATTCAAAAGATCCCATCGGCGGTATCACGCCTATCGCTCCTATGGTGGACGTCACACAACGCTCGTTAGATCCCGGAAATGCTGAGAAATTGCACCAATCCCTACATTTTTCGCCGGCGCAGCTAATGGGCGACCCAGCAAAACCCGATCGCGCCACACTCGAAAGACTGACAACACCCGTAGCGCTGTCGGGCTTTGGTGGATTAGCGCAAAGCACGCTGAGTGAAATGCTAGCACCACTAGGTCTAGATGTAATGCAAGGACCGGGTAACGGCCGCGCTGAAGACCGCGAAATCGCCATCGTCCCGGGTGCCGGTCTCGGCGTGCAACTAATAAGCGGCGACCGCAATGCAACCGCTATCGGCACCCTGACCTGGACCGATGGAGATCGCTTCGTCGGCTTTGGCCATCCCATGTTGCACGTGGGCGCAACCGATATGCCCGCCACCAGCGTCTATATACACCAGGTCATACCCACCCAAACCAACTCTTTTAAGCTCGGTTCGCCCGTGCGACCCTTCGGTGCCGTACGTCAGGACCGCCAGCCCGGCATTGGTGGGCTTATCGGCAGCACACCATCTATGGTCCCCGTCTCTGTAGAGCTATCCTCGAGAGATGGCAAAAAGCATTTCAATTTCGAAGTCATGCGCCATCGCGACCTACTGCCCGTCTTAGTTCGTTCCGCACTCATCTCGGCTATGGAAGCCGGAGAAAAGCTATCCGGTGATGCCGCACTGGTCCTGCGCGGAGAGATTACTCTGCACGATGGCCGCCGCGTCAAATACGAACAGTTCTACAGCGGCCCCTCGGCAGCACTCATTGCTTCATTAGAAGCAGTACAACCCCTGGCGGCCATTGCACGCAGCTCTTTTCCCAATCTCGAAATAGCCGCCGTAGATTTTAGCGCCGAGTTGCGCGAGGGCCTAGCGCAGGCGCGCATCATCGGCATGCGCCTGCCAGCCGAGACCCTGCGCCCCGACCGCTCCTATGCACTCGAAATTACGCTGGCCCCTTATGAAGCCGAAAGCGTGCGGCAAAAAGTGGATATCACACTGCCTGTAGGCACTCCTCCCGGATTGCTACTCATTCGCGTCAGCAGTGGAAAAACTAGCCGCTTCTGGGAGAGCTCCCGCCGCCCCGATGCCTTTGTAGCGCGCAATGCAGAACAATTATTACAGCTATTAGAGCAACCGGGACGCGCCGACCAACTCGTCATCGAAGTCCTGCGCGCAAAACCCGGCTTGACCATCGACGGCCGCGAAATGCCCTCGCTACCCCCTTCGGCGCGAGCCGTGCTCAAAAGCAGCCCTTCTTCCGGCCACCTGGGCCCCGTCACAGACGAGGTCCTCCTGCGCCTGCGCCTCCCGACCCCCTATTTGCTGTCGGGAGAACAGTTTATCGAAACCATGCTGGAAAACCACTGATCTGCGAGAAAGATCTTATTCATATGAAAAAGGCCCTAGTCCCCAAGGTGCTTGTTCTCCTACTACTGGCGCTGGCCCCAGCCAACGGCGAGCGCCATAAAATCTGGACCCAGTTCGGCTATGAGGATTTTGCCAGCGGCAAAACGGCCGGAGTCGCTATCGACGCAGACGGCACCCTGCGCACAGCGGCGATGCTCGACAGTTTCTCCACCGTAGACGCAGAGCGTATCTGGGACATCGCCCAAGGCGAGGACGGCACACTCTACGCAGCCACCGGAGACGGTGGTCGCCTCTTTGCCATCGATGCCAAGGGTAAGAGCCGCCTGATCTTCGACTCACCCGAAGTAGCCCTGCATTCTCTGGCCATCGCCAAAGACGGCACACTCTATGCCGGTAGCGCACCAGACGGACTCATCTATAAAATTGATAAGGACGGCAGTGCCACTACGCTAACGCATACGGGTAGCCACTATGTGTGGGACCTCGCCTTTGACAAAGAAGGCCGTCTGCATGCAGCGACGGGGGAACCAGCCAAAGTATTGCGCATCACCAGTGATGGCGAGACAAACGAACTGTTTGCACCGAGCGATCGCCACCTCATGACACTGCTCTTCTCCCAAGGCGCGCTCTATGCCGGCAGCGCATCACCTGGGCGCATTTACCAAATCGGCAACGATGCGAACCGCTTGCTCTTTGAAGCGCCACAAGAAGAAATCCACGCGCTGGTCGGCGTGGAGAATGGGCCCATCTACGCAGCGGCCATCAGTGCCAAAGAAGACGAAAAGGACACGGCCAAACCCGTGTCTGCCGTTTACCATCTCATGGCCGACGGCAGCGTGCACACGCTGTGGAGTGACAATGAGGTACAACTCGCCGATATTGCCCCCAGCGCCGACGGCCTTCTCTTGGCCACGGACAAAGAAAATCGAATCCTTCACCTAAAAGCCGATGGCCGCCAAGGATTGCTTACACAGAGCGCCGACTTCAAGGTCAGCCGCCTATTGAGAAAAGCCGATGGCACCCTCTACCTGGGAGCGGCCCACGCCGGGCAACTCAACCTCTTGGGCTCCAGCGGCCATCAGGGCCATTACGAATCAAAAGTGGAAGACTTTGTCTCACATGCTCACTGGGGTGTCATCGAATGGCGCGGCACAGCTATAAAGGTGCAAACACGCAGCGGTAACAGCGCCGAAGCCGACGATACGTGGAGCACATGGTCGGCTCCACTCGATAAGAGCGGCAGTACCATAACCAGTCCGCCTGCCCGCTATATTCAGTACAAGGCGCAACTCACTAACGACGACGCCCAGCTCGAATACATTACACTCTATGGCCTACGCGCCAATTTGCCGCCGGCAATTAGCTCTCTGCAAATTCAACCCTATCGCACACCGCAAGCGCACAACGGCAACACAAACGCGCCATCTGCCACACAGAATAGAAGCAAAAAAAATGCACCGCAAGCGCGTAGCCTAAAACTGATACGCTGGCAGGCGAGCGACCCCAATGAAGACGAGTTAGTCTACGACCTCTACCTGCGCGGCGAGGGGCAACAGGCGTGGAAAATGGCGCACGACAACGAAAGTCAAGCCTCTCTGCTCTGGGACACGGCGACCATGCCCGAGGGCTGGACCCAGCTCAAGCTAGTAGCTTCGGACCGCGCTGATAACCCACCCGGCCAAGCCTTGCACAGCGAGCGTGTCAGCGCCCCCTTTGCCATCGATAATAGCCCGCCGCGCGTCGAGCTAAAAACGCACGTCCAAGGCGATGGCATCGTCGTCGAAGCAGCACTCAGCGACCACATATCCGCATTAAAAAAAGCCCAATATAGCGTCGATTACGGCGATGACGAATTTCTCGTCGCCGCTCTCGACGGGATCTACGACAGCCGTACAGAAAAGGCACACTTTACCCTGACGGGGCTAGCGCCGGGCGAACACATAATCGCCGTTCAAGCGTGGGATACTCTCGGAAATGTTGGCGCGCAGCAAATTATCATACAAATAAAATGAGCAATCCCACCTCCTATATGCACCGCGCCCTAACGCTGGCTCAGCGCGCTCATAACCGGGCAACTCCCAATCCCACCGTCGGTGCTGTTGTAGTGCGCGACGGGAGCATAATCGGCGAGGGCGTCACCAGTCCCGTCGGCGGCCCCCACGCCGAGATAAATGCCTTTACAGCAGCCGGCACCGCCACCCAAGGCGCCGAACTTTATGTAACACTAGAGCCCTGCTCTTTCCATGGGCGCACGCCACCCTGCTGCGAAGCGGTGGCCGAAGCAGGTATCAAAAAAATATACTGCGCCATGCAAGACCCCGACCCACGCGTTAACGGCGCGGGCTTTGAGCACCTGCGCCAACACGGCATCGAAGTGGAAGTCGGCCTGCTACAGAGTGAAGCAGAAAAGCTGCATGCAGCTTATATCACGCACCGCACAAAGAAGCGCCCTCTGATTATTCTCAAGCTCGCGCAGACGCTCGATGGACGCATTGCCGCACGCAGTGGCGACGCGCGCTGGATCACCGGCGAAGAGGCTCGACGCCACGTCCACCGCAATCGCTCGCGTGTCGATGCCGTTGCCGTCGGCGCCAACACCCTCATAAGCGACGACCCACAGCTCAATGTGCGCCACACTAAGGGGCGCGATCCTCGCCCCATTGCCATCGATGGCCGTCTGCGCGCTCCTGTAGAGGCCCAACTCTTTGCCCGCCCCGGCGCCATCTTAGCTACTGGGCAGAACGCGCCCACAGACAAACTGCGCGCCATCGAGGAGAAAGGCACCGAAGTCTGGACCTTTGCCGAAGAGGGCGGGCGCATTGCTTTGCGCGCTTTTGCCGAACGCGCCGCCGCCGAGAATATCACCAGCCTGATCGTCGAAGGAGGGGGGGAAGTGGCGGCGGCCTTTCTGCGCGAAAAACTCGTCGACCAAGTGCATATTTATATAGCACCGCGCATCCTCGGCGAGGGCATTGCCGCCATCGCCGATTTGCAAATCGAAAGAATAAAAGACAGTCTCCAACTCAAAGACGTACACACCCGTCGTCTAGGCGCTGATCTACTTTACACTGCCGAGGTTGAATACCCGTGTTTACAGGACTAGTAGAAGAAATAGGCCACGTGCACCGCGTTGCCCGCCAAGGCGACTTCCAACGCATGGATGTCTCGGCGCAAAAGGTATTAGAAGACATGGCCATTGGCGATAGCATCAATATCGACGGTGCTTGCCAAACGGTCGTCGCCTTCGACGAATCTAGCTTTAGCGTCGAAACCGTCGCCGAAACATTGGCGCACACCACATTGGGGCAATTCCAGAGCGGGCGCGCCATCAACTTGGAACGCTCCCTACGCCTAGGTGACCGCCTAGGTGGACATATCGTACAAGGCCATGTCGATGATGTCGGCCAAATAGTCACGATCAAGCAAAATCAAGGTGAATGGCGCATTGGCATCGCAGCACCAGAACATTTGCGCTCTTATATAGCCATTAAGGGCTCGATTACCGTCGACGGCACCAGCCTGACAGTAGCCGAAGTAAATACAGAGGGGTTTACGATTGCCGTTATCCCCCATACATTTGATAATACTGTTCTTAGCCAACGCCGCACCGGCGACGGGATCAACCTCGAAGTAGACGTCATCGCCCGTTATATCGAACGTCTGCTAAACACCGGCAGCAACCCCCGTGCAGGGCTGAGTTTTGACGAGCTGCGCGAGATGGGATACTGAAGTGCCCGACTTTAACACCATTGAAGAAGTGGTAGAAGATCTGCAGAGCGGCCGCATGGTCGTGCTCGTCGACGAGCGCGCTACCAGCTTAGATGGCAGCGAAACAGTTGGTGAGGGCGAACTCATGATGATAGCCGAGCTAACGACGGCCGAATCGATCAATTTTATGATGCGCAACGCCGGCAGCCCACCCGTCGCAACGGCTACGAACGAACGTCTGAAAGCCCTCGACTTTCACGAGATGAGCTCCGGCGCGCGCGGGCCGCGCGGCGCCTCTATCATGGTCTCTGTCAACGCCCGCGACGTCGAGGGCACCGGCGTCTCAGCACACGATCGCGCGCTGACGATCCGCCGCTTGGCCGATTTACAAAGCACTGCGGATGACTTCGTGCAACCCGGCCACGTCATACCGCTAATGGCGCAGGCGGGTGGTGTGCTCAAACGCGCCGGCCACACCGAGGCCTCAGTCGACCTGGCGCAGATAGCCAACTTTCAGCCGATCGCTCTTATGGCGGCGATTCTCAACGAAGGCGGCGACGTGGCCGGCACGCCTTATTTGCTCGACTTTGCCAAGAGCCACGGCTTTAAAATCGCCACGATTCACGACCTGATCGCCCACCGACGCCGCACCGAGAAACTCATTCAACTCGAAGCCGTCTCGCCCATGCCCACGCGTTTTGGCGAGTTCAAAGTCTATGCCTATCGCAGCTTAGTCGACGACAATCCCTATATCGCGCTGGTCTATGGCGATGTCAGCGACGGTCAGGACACCCTCGTGCGCATGCACTCGGGATGCCTGACGGGCGACGCCCTCGGCTCCTTACTCTGCGATTGCGGCGAACAGTTGGAGCGCTCCATGCACCTCATTGCCAACGAGGGGCGCGGCGTTATCGTTTATATACAGCATCACGAAGGGCGTGGCATCGGCATCTTGCACAAACTCAAGGCCTACGAGCTCCAACAGAGCAAAGGGCTCGATACGATAGAGGCCAACCAAGCGCTCGGGCATCCCGTGGACTCGCGCGACTACGGTATCGGCGCCCAGGTCCTCTACGATCTCGGCCTGCGTCGCGTGCGTTTTTTGACGAATAATCCCAAGAAACGGGTCGGGATCGAGGCCTATGGCCTGAAAGTTGTCGAATTAGTTTCGATCCAGGCTACGCCGAACCCACACAACCTGCGCTATCTAGAAACCAAACGCGACAAGATGGGACATATTACGCTGCTCGGCAGCAAGGAACCAGAGAAAGGAAATGGCCCCAATGCCCAAAGTGCATGAAGGACAGCTCAACGCGACAGGCAAACACTTTGCCATCGTCGTCAGCCGTTTTAACGACTTGGTAACAACTCGCCTCCTAGACGGCACCCTAGACTGTCTAAAACGCCATGGCGCCGCAGACGAAAATATCGAGGTAGCCTGGGTGCCCGGCGCTTTCGAATTGCCTATCGTCGCACAGAAATTAGCCCTCACCAAGCGCTTTGACGTGATCACCTGTCTAGGCGCTATCGTGCGTAGCGACACGCCGCATTTCGACTATGTCGCGGGCGAATCGTCCAAGGGCATTGCCCGCGTCGGTCTCGACACCGGCGTGCCCATTACCTTTGGCATCATCACGGCCGATACCGTCGATCAAGCAGTACAACGCGCTGGGATCAAAGCCGGCAACCGCGGTTGGGACGCCGGCATGAACGCCATTGAAATGGCCAGCCTGATGTCCTCCATAGCTTAGATGGCAGACGACGACGATTTTTTTGGCGACGGCTCCTCGGCCGACGAGGCGCCGCCCAACAATCGCAGCGGAGCGCGCCAGATCGCCCTACAAGCCCTCTATTGGCAGGCCAGCGATTCCGGTGCAACCGACACGGCACTAGACGAACTCTGCGCCCGTTTTACCCTCTCGAAGAAAGTGACCGCCTTCGCCGAAAAATTGGTGCGCCAAGTGCAAACTCATGGTGAAGAACTCGACCTGTTGATCAATGAGACTTCGACGCGCTGGAGCCCTGAGCGCATCGCGCGCATGGACCGCTTAATCCTACGCCTAGCGCTAACAGAGATGTTACATATCGACGAGGTGCCAACACGCGTGGCCATTCACGAGGCCGTAAACTTGGCCCGCGCCTTCAGCACTGAAAAATCTTATGCCTTCGTCAATGGCATTTTGGACGCGGTCGCCAAGCGCAAAGGCCTAGCGGCCTAGCGGGTATTCGATGCGTCTGGGGCTACTCTCGGATATCCATGCGAACCTAGAGGCATTAGAGGCGACGCTGGAAGAAGGAGCCCAGATCGGCATAGAGGCTTGGGTTTGTCTTGGAGATACCGTCGGCTACGGCGCCGACCCGAGTGCCTGCCTAGAAAAAGTAAAAAACAACTGCGCCGTGGTCCTGCTCGGCAACCACGATGCAGCGGCCATCGGTCTAATAGACTTCAGTTTTTTTAACCCGACGGCCCGACGGGCAGCCGAGTGGACAGCGGAACAACTCTCCGCGACAGAGCGTCATTATCTGGCTTCACTGCCGATGGTTCATATCAGTGACGCGGCACATTTTGTGCACGCCGAACCGAGCCGACCGCAGGCCTGGGGCTATATAACTAATATATGGGATGCCAGCGAGGCGTTGGCGGCGACCACTGCCGACCACTGCTTTGTCGGCCACTCCCATACGGCTTTTATATGTGGCCTAAGCGATGGAATACCACGGCTGTGCACATCGCAAATAGGCCGCGTCACACAGCGAGAAGGCCGTCGCTACCTGACTAATGTCGGCAGCGTAGGCCAGCCGCGCGACGGCGATTGGCGCGCCTGCTTTGCCGTCTGGGACCAAGAGCAAGGTGCATTAGAACTTGTGCGCTGTTCCTACGATCTGGAGCGCACACAAAAAAAAATACGCGACGCCGGCCTACCTGAGTTTCTCGCCGCGCGTCTGGCCAACGGCCGGTAATCTCTATTTTGCAGCACTGTACCCGTAGAGGGAAATTCTATGCTTAGCAACCTGATCAAAAAATTCTTCGGATCACAATCTGATCGCGAATTCAAAAAAACGATGCCACAGGTCGATGAGATCAACCGCATCGCCGCGGGCTTAGAGAGTCTGAGCGATACCGAGCTACAGGCCAAGACCACACAGTTTCGCCAGCAGATGCACGAGCGCACGGCCAGTCAGCGCCTGCGCTATGCCGAACTAGAAGAAGAGCTGCGCGGTGACCTTGATCCGGAAATGCGCGACCGCCTCAACGACGAATTCGACGAATTGGACACGGCTATTCGCGACCACGAGGCCGATTTTCTCACCGAAATCATGCCCGAAGCTTTCGCCATGGTAAAGGATGCCTGTCGCCGCCTCCTCGGCCGCGAGTGGGATCGCGCCGGCGAAGCAGTCGTCTGGGAAATGCAGCCCTACGACGTGCAGGTTTTTGGCGGTATCACCCTCCACCAAGGTAAAATTGCCGAGATGGCGACCGGCGAAGGCAAGACGCTCGTTGCCACTATGCCGCTCTATCTCAATGCCATACCCGGCCGCGGCGCTCACCTAATTACCCACAACGAATATCTGGCCCGGCGCGATGCAATGTGGATGGGGCCGCTCTTTAATTTCCTCGGTCTCTCCGTCGGAATTATCCAAGACACGCACCAGACCGGACACGAAGCGTTCCTGTTGCCCGCCCCCACGGGTATCCCAGAAACATTTGACTGGCAAGATGTCGGCCACAAAGAAGCCTATGCCGCCGACATTGTATACGGCACCTGCTCGCAGGTCGGCTTTGATTATCTGCGTGACAATATGTCGGTGCGCACCGAAGAGGTAATGCAGCGCGGCTTCAACTACTCCATCGTCGACGAGGCCGACAGTATTCTCATCGACGACGCACGCACTCCGCTCATTCTCTCTGGACCCGTGCCCGACGCGACTAACCAGTACAAACAGATGCGACCGCTGGTCGAAAAGCTCATCCGCGCCCAGGTCAACCTCGTCAACAAAGCGATCGCCGAAGCGGAAAAGCAGGCCAAAAACGAAGGGGAATTAGAGTACGAGCTGGGCATAGAGTTACTCAAGGCCACGCGCGGCATGCCGACGAATCGCCGCCTGATGAAGCTCCTACAAGAAGAAGGCGTCAAACGCCTGATCAACCGCGTCGAAGCAGACTACATGCGCGACAAGAACCTCAGCGAAATCGACGAGGCGCTCTTCTATATCGTCGACGAGCGCGCCCACACCATCGACCTCACCGAGAAGGGCCGCGACCTGCTCTCCCCCGACGAGCAGGCTCTCTTTATTTTGCCCGACATCAGTTTAGACGTCGAAGCCATCCGCACCGACGCGGCCCTTAGCGATGAAGACAAAATATTAAATGAAGAAGAGGCCCACCGCAGCTACGCCGAAAAAAGCGAAGCCGTACACAATATCAACCAGCTGATGAAGGCTTTTACGCTCTTTGAAAAAGACGTGCAGTATATGGTGACAGAGGACGGCCGCGTCGTCATTATCGACGAATCGACCGGACGACCACAGCCCGGACGGCGCTTTTCCGACGGCCTACACCAGGCACTCGAAGCCAAAGAAGGCGTCAAGCTGCAGCACGAAACACAGACCATTGCCACGATCACACTGCAAAACCTCTTTCGCATGTATCACAAACTGTCCGGCATGACGGGCACAGCCGAAACAGAAGCCGGCGAGCTGTGGGAGATATACAAACTCGATGTCGCCGTCATTCCCACCAACCGCCCCATCCGCCGCGTCGATCATGAAGATCAAATCTTCCGCACGCGCAAAGAGAAATTTCAAGCCATCATCGACGAAGTTGCGCGCCTGCACAAAATGAATCTCCCGGTACTAGTAGGAACCGCTTCCGTTGAAGCCTCTGAACTGCTGAGTCGCATGCTCACGCGCAATAACATCAAACACCAGCTGCTCAATGCGCGCTACCACGAAAAAGAGGCGCAAATCGTCACCGATGCAGGCCTGGTCGGCGCCGTCACCATCGCTACCAATATGGCCGGGCGCGGCACCGATATAAAACTGGCTGCAGAAATTATCCGCGTCGACCGCGACCTAGTGGAATCCACTATGACGCTCGACGAGAAAATGCCACCGGGTGAAACGCTGCGCCAGCATCTAATCGACAACCCCGGCGGCCTACAGGTCATCGGCACCGAGCGCCACGAGGCTCGGCGTATCGATCGCCAGCTGCGCGGTCGTTCAGGTCGCCAGGGAGATCCGGGATCGTCTAGATTCTTTCTATCCTTGGAAGACGATCTGATGCGCCTCTTCGGCTCCGATCGCATTGCCGCCGTCATGGACAAGCTCGGCGCCGAAGACGGCGAAGTGATCGAACACAGCATGGTCACCAAGTCGATTGAACGCGCCCAGAAGAAGGTCGAGGCGCGCAACTTCGAGATGCGCAAGCACGTGCTCGACTACGATGATGTCATGAACCAGCAGCGCCAGGTTATCTACAACCGCCGTCACGACGTGCTCGAGCGCGAAAGCGCCCACGAACAGATCGAGGACATGATCGAAGATTTGGTCGACGGCATATTAGTGACCTATGCCAACGCCGAGGGGCATCCAGAAGAATGGGATTGGGAGGGTTTACAGGTAGAGTTCGGCAGCACCTTCTTTCTCGGTTTTACCATTTCCACAGAACAGCGCGAAGATATCACCTACGAGGATTTGCGCCAGCACCTGACCCAGACGATCAACGACGCCTATCAGCGCCGCGTAGACATCGTCGGCGTAGAGGTCTTCCGCGAGGTCGAAAAGGCCATTGCTCTCCATACGATCGATACCTGTTGGCAGGAACATCTGCACGAAATCGACGAACTCAAGGACGGCATCGGCTTTGTCGGCGTCGGTGGGAAGAACCCACTCATCGAGTATAAAAAAGGCGCCTTCGAAATTTTCGAGAGGCTGATTGCACGCATCAACCAAGAGACCTTAAAAAACCTCTTCCAACTGCGCATTGGCACCGAAGCCAACGATATCGAACGTCGACAGAGCCCGCAGCGCTACAACGAGGTGCATCGCGATGCCACCAATATGGGCTTTCAAGGTGCCGAAGGCGCCGCACCAGCGCGCCCCGTTCAGGCGCGCCCCGTTCAGGCCGGACTACCGTTGGGCCAACCCGCCGCCGATCCAAACCAAATCACCGCTTCCGGCCCCGGCGGCGGCGGAGAAGCGGCGGCCAAACAACCCGTGCGCGTAGAGCCCAAAGTCGGTCGCAACGATCCGTGCCCTTGCGGCAGCGGCAAAAAATACAAGCGCTGCCACGGCATAAACGATTGAGTATTGTGCAACCTAGACCAGATAGAGCGCATCTGATAGGGTGATAGCCAAACAAAGGCTTCACTCCAACTGAACGGGACATCCTACCTCGCATGGAACTCTGGCAGCTCATCTGTCTGGCTACCTATTGCCTAATCGTCACCGTGCTCGCCATTTACGGCTTTCACCGCTACATCTTGCTGCGCCTATTCCATCGGCATCACAACGACGATATCCCCCCCCCCAGTCCATTCGCAGACTTGCCACCCATCACCGTGCAGCTACCTCTTTATAACGAATTACACGTGACAGAGCGCTTGCTCGAAGCGGTCTCGCGTCTCGACTACCCCCGCGATCGCTTGCAGGTGCAGGTGCTCGACGACTCTACCGACGAGACCTGTACACACGCGCGGCAAATAAGCGAGCGTTTAGCCGCCGACGGCCTCGACATAGAATATCTGCACCGCGAAAACCGCGCCGGTTTTAAGGCGGGGGCCCTCGCTGCTGGACTAGAGCGCGCAAAGGGTGAATTTGTGCTGGTACTCGATGCCGACTTCGTACCGCCTGCCGACCTCTTACATAAAGTTATCCATCACTTTACAGACCCTGCCGTCGGCATGGTACAAACGCGTTGGGGCCACCTCAACCGCGAGCACTCGCTGCTGACGCGCATCCAATCGATTTTTCTCGACGGTCATTTTGTCATTGAGCACACGGCGCGCAGCCGCTCCGGCCGTTTTTTTAATTTTAATGGCACCGCTGGCATATGGCGTAAAGTGGCCATTGCCGATGCGGGCGGCTGGCAGCACGATACCCTGACGGAAGATCTCGATCTGAGCTATCGCGCCCAGCTGGCCGGCTGGCGCTTTCTCTTTTTGCCAGAGGTCGAAGTACCCGGCGAGATACCCGTTGAAATAAACGCCTTTAAATCACAGCAGCACCGCTGGACTAAAGGCGCTGTACAAGTAGCCAAAAAAGTGCTGCCGCGCATCTGGCGCAGCGATCTCGACCTCAAAATAAAAGTCGAAGCCACTTTCCACCTGACGGCCAATATTTGTTATATCCTCATGCTCTTGATGGCTCTGCTCACCCTGCCTGTGCTCAGCATTCGCACCCACTTGGGCTGGGAGCGGTTGCTCATTATCGATTTGCCCCTGTTCTCCTTTGCCACCATGGCCATTTCGGGCTTCTACATCGCTTCACAGCGGACGCTCTACGCCGATTGGAAACGCCAAATCAAATTGCTGCCCATGCTTATGGCCGTGGGTATGAGTCTGTGTATTAACAATACGCGCGCCGTGCTCGAAGGCATCGTCGGCCACGAGAGCCCCTTTCTGCGCACCCCCAAATACGGCGTGACCAATGCTGCGCACGGGCCCCAGAAACGCGCTTATTCCAGCCGTCGCACCATACTCGCCCTCGGCGAATTAGGCATGGCCAGCTATTTTGTCTTTGCCCTCTACCACGCCTGGCACACCGGCCTCTATATGGGTATGCCTTTCTTGCTGCTCTTCCACGTGGGCTTTTTATACACCGGTTCGCTCTCCAGCGCACAAGAGTGGTTTCATCGACTGAAGACCTTCCGAGAACCGGCCTAAACGACAAAGCGCCCCCAACCACTAAGGTTGGGGGCGCTTTTTTTGTAGAACGATCTCTTTATTCGGGCCATGCCAATGGGAAGGGATCTGTGACCTTTTGGCGCAGCCAGAGCACGTCGATGGCATTAAAGTGCATTTTCGTCGATTTTTCTATATGGCGCACGCCAATGGCGACATTGCCACGCTCGCGGCGCAGTTCATTGCCCTTGTTGGCAGCCAGCTCAGTCGCTTGTTCGATTTGTCTCAGGTGGGTCGTATAGGCCAAGCGCAAGGGCCGGTATACCATTTCGACCGGATCGACCTTCTCTAACTCGGCGACATAGTCGGCGATCAGCTGCCGCGCATTTTGCAGGTCGGCTTCCGTAACTTCTCTACTCGGATCATCCAAGAGTTCAATCTGACGTATGATCTCGTCATGTTTGCTATCGAACCCTTTCAGCGTGTTAACATACTTAATCAAGTCCAGCTTTTCCTCTTCGCCGCCGCAGCCTATCAGGCCAACGGCCAACGCGACCACTGCTAGTGCTTTCAGCATGATACCCTCTCTATGGATGATGCTCAATATGTTCTACGCGTATTAAAAATCAGTAGCCACGCTCTTGCTATCCGCCGCTATAAATCTCCTGCGGTCAATCTTCGTGCCCCAAGATACGCCGCAAAAGAGCGAAAATCAAGTTTGATAAACCTCTTCGTATTGACGCCTCTCACACCACCCGTATATTTCTCTTCATCCCTGATAATGATCTACCGATAGGAGCCATTAACGCCATGATCAGTCGCGAACAGATCCAGTCCCAACTAGACAATTGCCTCCTTGAAGCCCGCTTCCCGCAGTGGGAAAAACTCTTCAAGAAGGGCAAGGTGCGCGATATGTACCTGTTGCCAGGCAAACGCGTGCTCATCGCCACCGACCGCCAGAGCGCCTTTGACCACGTCCTCGGCGTCATCCCGCTCAAAGGCCAGGTGCTCAACCGCATCGCCCAGTACTGGTTCGAACAGACGAGCGACATCGCGCCCAACCAGATCATAGAAGTGCCCGATGCCAACGTAACAATCGCCCGCGAGCTGCAGATTTTACCCATCGAAGTCGTCGTGCGCAGGTATTTGACCGGCTCCTCCGACACCGCGATCTGGACCCACTACCATAACGGCGTGCGCCAATACTGCGGCCATGCGCTGCCCGACGGCATGGTCAAAAACCAGCCCTTTGAGCAGGCCATCATCACGCCGACAACCAAGGACGAAGTACACGACGAACTCATCTCACGCGACGAAATTCTCGCACAGAAGATCGTCGCTCCCAAGATCTGGGAAAAAGTGGAGGACGTCGCCTTGCGCCTTTTCGCCCGCGGCGAAGAGCTCGCCGATAAACAGGGCCTGATCCTAGTCGACACCAAATATGAAATGGGCCTCGACGAAGAGGGCAACGTGACTTTAGCCGACGAAATCCACACCCCCGATTCCTCGCGTTTTTGGGTCAAGGGCACCTACGACGAACGCCACGCCCGCGGCGATGAACCCGAGAGCTTAGACAAAGAATTCCTGCGCCTATGGCTGCGCGAAAAGGGCATATCCGACACTCATATCCCCACCTTGGACGACGATATCCGCATTCAGGTCGCCGAGCGCTACATCGACCTCTACGAACGCGTTACCGGCCGGAAATTTGAGGCCGAACTAACGGACAAGCCGGTGCAGGAGCGCATTCAAGAGCGAATTGCACAGTATTTCTAAAACACACACCGCCCAATCCCCGCACCCCGTTCGGTCCATCCCGTCGGGGTGCGTTTTTATTTCCTTGCGCACCCGCTCCGCAAAGCCCTCATTTAGGCTCTATGCTCAAAACCTTAATCCGCGCCTTTCTCGTCCTGCGCCTAGAGTCGCGCCAGCCCGCGCTCACCATGGGCACCGTGCTCGCCTATTGGCGCACGCGCCCGGCGATCCACTACACGCTCGACGAGACATGTCGCGAGACGCGCGCCAATAGGCTCAAACAAAAACTCAACGAGGTCTACCCCTTCTAATGCTACATCGCCAGCTACGCAACGCCCTCGAAGAGATTTTTGGAGTAGACTACGTGACAGAAGCGCTCGAACAGCGCGAAATGGCCCAGCTCGTGCTCTACGATCGCCCAGAGGACTTCAAAAAAGCCGTGCTCGGTTTTCAACGTATCAACTTCCGCGATGAACACACGGCCTATGCCACCGGCCTAGAGCGCGAACTCGGTTTTGCCCTCGTATGCTCACTAATAGATAATGACACGCGCGAATTAGTAGCCGAACTCGGACTAAACTATTTATGACGACCCGCAATCTACTCGCCTTCGACCTCGGCGCCGAAAGCGGGCGCGCCATTTTGGGCCGTTTTGACGGCGAACGCCTCACCTTAGAAGAGTTGCACCGCTTCGCCAACAACCCCGTGCGCCTCTTTGACCGCCTCTACTGGAATCCGCTCGGCCTCTTTGCCGAAATGAAGCAGGGCCTAGCCCTTGCCGCTCGTCAGCAGAATATATCCGTCGATTCCGTTGGCATTGATACCTGGGGCGTCGACTTTGCCCTACTCGGTCCCGATGACGCGCTGCTCGACAACCCGCGCAACTACCGCGACCCGCGCACCGACGGCATGTTGGAACAGGCCTTTGACCGCGTTCCACGCGAAGAGATCTTCGCCCATACGGGCATCCAGTTTATGAAGCTCAACACGCTCTACCAGCTGCTTTCCATGCGCAGCTCGCCCCTCTTAGAGCAAGCTAAAACGCTGCTCTTGATGGGCGACCTCTTTCACTTCTTTTTTACCGGCAGCAAAGTCTGCGAATTCTCCAACGCCACGACCACCCAGTTTTACGACCCCAGCGCAAACGACTGGGCGCGCGAGCTACTAAACAAACTCGAGATACCCCACCATTTCCTACCCCCTATCGTCGCACCCGGCACCCAACTCGGCCAGCTCCTGCCCTCTATTGCCGAAGAGCTGGGCGTTGCCCCCATGCCCTTTATCGCACCGGCGACGCACGACACCGGCTCGGCTGTAGCCGCCGTGCCCACCGAAGACGCCAATTACGCCTATATCAGTTCGGGCACCTGGTCTTTAATGGGCGTCGAGATCGCAGAACCCCTCCTAGGCCCTGAAGCCCTGCGCTACAATTTTACCAACGAAGGGGGCGTCGGACGCACCTACCGCTTTCTAAAAAACATTATGGGCCTGTGGCTCGTACAGGAGTGTCGCCGCGCCTGGGAGCGCGAAGGACAGACCTATTCCTATGGCGAGCTAACCGATATGGCCGCACAAGCCCCCGCCTTTACCGCCTTGGTCGACCCCGACGATGAGCGCTTTATCGCACCGGGAGACATGCCCGCGCGCCTGCGCGGATTTTGTGGAGAAACGGACCAACCCGTGCCGGGAGATGTGGGAACGATAGTGCGCAGCGCGCTCGAAAGCCTCGCCCTTAAGTATCGCTATGTATTAGAGAGCCTCGAAAATATCCTCGGGCGCAAACTCGAACGCATCCACATCGTCGGCGGCGGCATCCAGAATCGCCTGCTCTGCCAGTTTACGGCCGATGCCACGCAGCGTCCCGTCATAGCAGGCCCCATCGAAGCCACCGCCATTGGCAATCTCTTGGTGCAAGCCATCGGCCTAGGCGAAATCGGCAACTTAGACGAGGCGCGACAGATCGTGCGCCGCTCCTTTGCCCCCGATCTCTATACGCCTGGACCCGCGGCTGGCTGGGACGAGGCCTACGGCCGTTTCTGCCAACTGCTGCCCGCGCAGTAACACCCTCTGCCGCTACCGCGCGGCCAAATTCGCTCTAATTCACCTTCGCGACACGAGCCGGAACTTCCCCGCTCCATCTACGTTCTATACTACAACGAGGTCCGAATCCCGGACCTACACATGCTCTATCTACCTTCTATACAAATCCTTATGGAAAAACGATCAAGCGGACCATCCGACGCCATCGAATCCTACTGGCGCGATATTCAGCACTACGAGCCACTCAATCGCCAGCGCGAAGGCGAGCTCTTCCGCCGCGCACACCAAGGTGACCAACAGGCCATAGACGATCTAATCCGGGCCAACTTGCGTTTTGTCGTGCGCGTCGCCAAAGAATACAATGGACGCGGTCTGTCCTTTCTAGAGCTGATCTCCGAAGGCAATGTCGGCCTGCTCGAAGCGGTCAAGCGCTTTGATGAGACCCGCGGTTTTAAGTTTATCACCTATGCCGTGTGGTGGATCCGCCAAGCCATTCTCAAATCCATAGCGGAACACAGCAAGATTGCGCGCCCTCCCATGAGCCAGGTCAACGATCTACAAAAGGTGGAGAAACGCACGGGCATCCTCACGCAGCAGCTTGGCCGCACGCCTACGGTAGAGGAAATCGCCGACAGCGCCGAGATCAGTATCAATCGCACCTACAACGCCATGCTCATAGGCCAGAGCGATATATCACTTGATGCACCCATCTTTGAAGACGACGACGCGCCCCGGGTATCCAGTCTAAGCGATGACAAGGGTGCCATTGATCAAGACTACGAACGCCGCATACTGGCGCAGACGCTGCACCAATGTCTGACCGTATTGGACAAACGCGAGGACCATATCATCCGCAGTTACTTCGGATTAGACGGCCAGAGCAATATGACACTCGAAAAGATCGGCTCGGATTTAGGCCTGACCCGCGAGCGCGTGCGCCAGCTCAGAGACCGGGCCCTATCCAAGATTCGCGGCCACTGCGGAGACCTGCTGGCCGAGTTATGTGAAAACTAGCTCCATTCATAACTTGATGTAGTGCGACAAATCGCTTTTCTTATACATTCTGTTGTAATTCTCTGTTTTTATCTGTGTTACCGTTTTCCGCATAACTCTTTGCGCTCGGGCCATGTCCTGAGCGCCATCATAATAAGAGGCACCCGTGCGCTATAATCTAGCCGATCTTCATACCCATTCGTTCTGTTCCGATGGCATCCGCACTCCTACTCAAGCTGTTGAAGAAGCCCGCGAAGCAGGTTTGCAGGCCGTCAGCCTCACCGATCACGATACGATAGAGGGCATCGCCGAAGCCACGGCAGCCGGAGAGCGTTTAGGAGTGGAAGTCATACCGGGCAGTGAACTGAGCGCCCACGTGCGCGAACGCGAAGTACATTTACTCGCCTATTTAATGGACTGGAAAAATGTCGAACTCAACAACGGGCTCGAAAAAGTCCACCAAGGCCGGCGCCAGCGCGGGGTGGCCATCGTCAAACGCCTGAACGATTTGGGTGTAGGCATCGAGTTGGAAGATGTGCTCGCCCTGGCTCAAGGAAGCCCTCTAGGTCGCCCCCATATCGCCGCCGTTATGATCCAAAAAGGCTTCGTCGCCAACAAAGACGAAGCCTTTAATCGCTATATCGGCGACCGCGCACCGGCCTTTCGCGCCAAACCGCATATTTCCGCCGAAGAAGTCATTGCCCGCGTACACCGAGCCGGTGGCGTGATCCTATTGGCCCACCCCGGTCACAGCCTGCCCGAAGCCACCATAGAAAAACTCATTAGTTTTGGCCTCGATGGAGTCGAAGTCTACCATCCAGCCCACCAGCCACCACAGATAGAATTCTACACGCAACTGGCAGCGCATCACAAGTTATTGATCTCCGGCGGTTCCGATAGCCATGGCGATGCCGAGGGCACGCGCATCGGCGACTACGGCATCGGCTACGAGGCTATCGAAGCTATGCGCGAACGCGCCGCGCGCTACGCGGCCTGAACGCATATATACTTTAATTACGTGTATCGATCGGATCGAATGCATACCTTACCCAATCTCGCTCTATCTTTGTATTCTCGATTATGTGTCGTGCTCTTGGCCCTTTTACTGCTCGGGGTCGAAGCCAGCCAGGCCCGCCCCCAGCGCTTTCACCAAGACGTCGAACCCATTTCCGGACTCTTTGGCACGGAAATCGGCGATATCGTTTGGAGTGGCCGCTATCTGTGGGCCGCGACCGAGGGAGGCGTAGCTCGTTTAGACCCAAACCAAGCCAGCGGCGCCTCCGCCAGCGATTGGGTGACCTTTACCGAATTCAACGGCATTGGCCGCGGTTCGATTAGCGCGCTCGACGCCGTAGGCGACACGATCTGGGTATCGACAATTATCGATACCACGACGAGTATAGGCAGCCGCCAGAAGAGCACCGGCCTGAGCTTTTCACACGACGCTGGACGCACCTGGACACGTATCGCAAACGAAGAAATCTTCAACCCTCAGCTCGCCAGTTTTGCACGTGGCCCCGGCACGCCCATCGACAACGGTTGTTTTGGCATATCAATCGGCGACGGCGAAATATGGGCCGCCTTTTTTGCCGGCTCTACCGTGCGCTTTAGCGACGACGGCCGCTCTTGGCAACGCGTCTTGCCCGATGCAGCCAAAGATATCGTCTATTTTGTCGGCGATACAGCGGCTGATAGCTTGCGTATTCTCGCCGATAGCCTGGCGCGTGAAGGGGCCGACGAACCCACCATTGCCGCCCTGCGCATCGGTGCAGACAGTCTGGCCAGCCAACAGTTCCTACACCGCACCTTTTCGGTACTGGCCTACGGCGACACCGTATGGATCGGCACTTCCAGTGGCCTAGCTCGATCCTTCGACGGCGGCACGAGCTGGAAAAACATCAAAGTGCGCCCCGATGCCAACGGCAACGCCCAACCCGGTCATATCAGCGGTAATTGGGTCCTGTCGATCCAAAGGCAAGTCCTGGCCGACGGCTCTTCTATCATCTGGATTGGCAGCGACGCCACCGGCTTAGTCTCCGGCGAAACGCGCGCTATGTCCTTTAGCCGCGACAACGGCGAAAACTGGGTCATTACAGGCCCCACCTTCGCCTGGGATTTTAGTTTCAGCGAAAATTTTGTCTGGGCAGCCACCAACCAAGGCCTCTTTGCCAGCCCCAATATCTTCGGCGCCACAGACCGTATCTGGGAGCAGGTCAGCGTCATCGACGGCGAGCCCTTGGACGGCGTCTTTGTAGGTTTGGAAACGACGCGCGATGCACTCTGGGCCGGCGCCGAGAACGGCTTGGGCCGCAGCCCAGACGAAGGCGCTACCTGGCGCATTATCCGCGACCTCATCCGCACGCCCTCCATCGACAGTGGTGCCTTTGTCGGCATCGGCGGCGTGCCCGACAGCAGCACCACAACCTATGCAGCCCCCAACCCTTTCTCACCGTCTTCCGGCGACAGGGCTCTCATTGTCTTTAGCCTGGCGCAAGAGACGCAAGTCGATATCGACATCTACGACTTTGCCAGCCGCAAAGTCCGCGTCCTATCCCGAGACGCCGTCTTTAGCGGTGACCGCGATCACCGCGTCGCCTGGGACGGCCGCGACGACGGCGGCCATTCGGTGGCCAACGGCGTCTACTTCTACCGCATCACACTAGATTCTGGCCATCAGGCCTTCGGCAAAGTAGTGGTACTCGATTGAAAAAAATGTTTCTACAGCGCTCCTCCCTTATCGCCCTGGCTCTACTGCTGCTCAATTCACCGCTCAGCGCCGACGATTTTTCAGCCGCTTTCTTAGAAACGGGCTTAGGCACTCGCGCCCTAGGTTTTGGCGGCGCCTTTAGCGCGGCGGCCGAAGGCTCTACGGCCCCCTATTGGAACCCGGCCGGTCTCGCCCGCAGCCAGGGCAAAACCGTGCAGACTTCGACGCAGGCACTCTCTCTCGATCGCCGCGCTAGCAGCGTCTCCTTTGCCCTCAACCCACGCGGCGATATGGGCTTCGGCTTTGCTTGGCTACACGCCGGCACCGGCGATATCGAAGGGCGCACGGCCAGCGGCCAGCGCACCGGCTCCATCGACGACGGCTCCAACGCCTTTTTGGTCTCCGTCGGCCGCACGCTCGGTTCTTCCTTAAGCATCGGCTTTACGATGAAAATATTCGACCAGCGCATCGAGGCTCCTTTTTCACCAGCGGCTACGGCCAACGGCCACGGCTTTGATATCGGCTTACAGTATCGCCTCGGCGAGCGCACTAGTTTCGGCGCCGGGCTGCGCAATCTGAGCTCTGCACTCAACTGGAAAGTACGCCTGGCCAGCCAACAGACGAGCAGCACCGAAGACGCGCTGCCGCGCTTACTTGTTCTCGGCATAGCACACCGCCCCTTCGCCAAGGCACTCGTCGGACTCGATATAGAGAGCGGCGACGAGACCACGGCCCACTTGGGAGCCGAGTGGGAAGTAAGCCCACTATTGAGCCTGCGCGGCGGCCTTCGCCACCTAGGCGGCGAAGACTCCCTTGGTCAAGTATCAGCGGGGCTCAGCCTGCGTCCCATGCGCCGTCAGACTCTACAATTTCACTATGCTTACGTCGCCGACCCGCTCGACGCTGGCGGCCGCACCACCGTCGGCCTAGAGTTAGCGTTCTAATATGCGCCTTATTACCGCTCTCTTATTGGCGATACCCACTTTACTGCAAGCGCAGTCCGGCCTGCCCTCCCTGCGTCTAAGCGCGGGCGCCCATCCCGCCGCTATGGCCGATCTCGGCGCGGCATTACAGGGCCCCGACGCCACAAATCCAGCCGCATTGGCCATCAAAGGCACTCGTGCCTACGCTTTCTCGCACAACGCATGGATCGAAGGCATTGACCAAGAGCATGCGCATCTCGTCTACAAGCGCGCACACAGCATTTGGGCCCTGCGCGCCCAAGTGTGGCAGGCCGATGGCCTCGAGCGCCGCACCGGCCCCAGCAGCGAACCCCTAGGTGAATTTGGCGTCTATGACCTCTCTACGGGGATCGCCTATACTCGCCACTTGCAAAGCGGCTTGCGCGTAGGTGGCCAACTCAAGTTCGTGCGCCAGTCCATCTCGACGGCCACGGCCTCCGGCTGGGCTATCGACTTAGGGGTTCTGCACGCACTCAGCCCCCATGTAGACCTAGGCGCCACTCTGCTCAACTTCGGCCGCATGAGCAAGCTCGAGCGCACGTCCACGCCGCTGCCGACCGAGGGCCGCGCCGGCCTAGTGTACAGCGGCATACAGCGCCTACGCATCGGCCTCGAAGCACAGAAAGCGCGCGCTGGCGATCTCAGCTTGCATGTCGGCGGTCAGTATCAAGCCAACAGTCTCCTAGCCCTGCGCCTCGGTTACCAAACTTCGGAAAACCGCCACCTCTCAGCCGGTTTGGGCCTACGGGTCGGAACTTGGACTATCGACTACGCCTATATCCCCTTCAGTTCAGGGCTAGGCGAAGCACACCGACTGAGCCTGCAACTCGATGTCGGGCGCACTTCCCCGTGAACCTCTGGCGCAAAACGGCCCCGGTCCCGCTCCCCAACCCAGCGCTCCCGGTGCTCTCACAGTCCGTCTGGGCATCGCCGCCGCCACCGCCGCCGCGCCCAACCCCATCATGGGTCCACGCGCTGCTCTTCGCCCTAACGCTCCTATCCATGATGGCAGCAGGCGCCATGCAGCAGGGCGTCGACCCACTTGTCTCTCTCGGCACACTAGTCCACCTAGTCGAAGGCCTGCCCTTCGCCGCAACCCTGCTCACCATTCTAACCGTACACGAATTTGGGCACTATTTTGCCGCGCGTAGCTGGGGCGTCAAGGCCTCTCTGCCCTATTTTCTACCGCTGCCCTATATATCGTTCTTGGGCACGCTCGGCGCCGTTATCAAGATGCGCTCACCAATCCCACACAAACGCGCTCTACTCGACATCGGTGCCGCCGGACCGCTAGCCGGTTTTGTCGTCGCCCTCGTCGCCTGTTTTATTGGCTTAGCTCGTTCTCAGGTCATACCGATCAATTATTTCTATGGCCCGCCGATCGAATTGGGTGCCCCACTGCTCTTTAGCGCCATTGCCGCCCTCATGTTGCCCACGGTCGGGGCCAGCGAATATGTGCTGCTCGACCCCATCGCCTTTGCCGGTTGGGTTGGACTCTTTATTACGGCCTTTAACCTCTTTCCCATCGGGCAACTCGACGGCGGCCATATTACTTATGCCCTTTTCGGGCGCTGGCACCGCCCCATCGCCCGCGCAGCTTTCGCCCTTTTGCTCATCATGGGCACCTACGGCCTCTTATCGCTGTTCTGGGAATGGCCTCAAGGCTGGCCGGGCTGGTTGGCTCTAGCTTTTTTTCTCACACTCTTTGGCAAAGACCACCCCTCGACCTACGACTCCTTTACTCAATTGGATCGCCGTCGACGCGGAATCGGCTATCTCTGCCTGATCGTATTCGCCCTTTGTTTTTCGCCCGTCCCCTTTTCCGCAGGTTAGAGCGCCTAGTGCGCGGCCTGCCCGCACCGCTGCTAATAGCCGCCGTGTTAAACGGCTGCGGGATCGGCGATTCCGAGCAGGCCGACTGCCGCTGTGGACCCGATTCTAGCACCGTGCTCTTTCCGCAGTGCGCCGAGGTCGAATTTGCTCAAGGCGACGACGCGGCCAACCCATTTGCCACACAAGCGCCGGAATGCCCGAGCGGCCAGCAACTCTTTCTGCTCGAACGCACGCGCCCCGAATTCGTACTCTCCAATATCCGCACCATTTTTTCCGCCTCGCCCGAGAGCCGCAGCGCCGACCAATATATGGAGCAATTGACAGAGAATTTCTCCTTTGTGCCCGACGAAGAGGATATCCCGCGCCATCCCGATGTCTACGATGTCAGCCGGGACACGCTGTGGACAGCCGAACAAGAGCGCTCCTTTGCCCGCGCCATTTTTGATCCAGAGCGCATCCAAAGCGTGGGGTTTGTGCGCTGGTTCCAATCCGCTCTCGACGAGCGCATCCCCTCCGAAGACCAGCTGAGCGAAACCTTTATTTTCCCCTATGAGCTGGCCTTTACCGAGGTCGGCGAGACAGCGGAGGCAGAGGAGGAGAGCCCGGGCAATATCATCGTGATCAAGGGCTTTATGGAAATCGACTTAGTGACGCCGACGGTAGAGAACCCCGTGTGGACGATCGCCCAGTGGCGCGACCAGCGCGACCGCGCTTCGGCAAGGTTCTCGTGGGGCGAACTGCGCGCGCTCTTCGTGCGTTGATATGTTTTATACATTTGGCCACATTGATTTTTTGCAATCTGAGATGATTGTGTATAAAATCTATATACAGCTTATTTAACAGCTTCGCCCTTAGATACAACGCGAACAAACGACCAACAAAGGAACCGCTTTAATGCGTCTTACGGCCCTATTTATAATCGCCCTATTTACCCTCTCGCTGACCACCGGCTGCGGCAACCCCTTTGCGCCGGAAAAACAAACCGGCGGCGGCGTTGCCGTAGAACCGATACTCGACCCAACGACGCCGGAAATCCTCATGGACAACCTCGCCCGCGCCATGCGCGACCGCGACAAGGATCTCTACGAAGGCGTGCTCGACCAGCGCTTCTGGTTTACGGAGACGGATTGCACCGGCGACCTCGTGCTAGCCAACGGCCTTGAACAAGAGCTAGAATTTCTCGGCGGCAGCCGCGACGGCTCCCAGCCAGGTATTTTTGATGTCTTCAAGAACTTTGAATACGATTTTCAGCTCATCCGCCGCAACGTCGAACTCGGGCCCGACTTCCCCAAAATCGACGAAGACGATCCGGATGGCCATCCGGATGAAGACTGGCAGGTCTTTCGCGGTCGTGTGCAAATGCTCTTGCTCGACAATAACGGCGATGGTTTCCGCGTCGACCAAATCATGACCTACAAAATGCGCCTCGCAGACGACGGCCTGTGGAAAATTGTCCGCTGGATCGACGACCCGCTCAGCGGTGACTGCGGCGCCAGCAAACGCGCAGCCCAGGCGTTTACCTGGAGTTCGGCCAAGCAGCACAGCACACCCTAAGGCAATGAGCCGACGCCCCGCTCGACCAGGTCTGGTCAAAAAACCGCGGTCGGCGACCTGGCACCTAGTCCTCTCTGCCGTAGTCTTGATAGCCGCCGTTGCGACGGCGCTCTATATCGAATGGCGCGACCGCCCCGAACCAGTGGCAGAATTGGCTCCACCAGAAGCGGCGCAGACACTGGTTCTGGCCACCGATGCGCGCCAATTTGCCGATGCCTTCTACTCGGACATAGATCGCGCACTAGAAGAGCGCGGCCTTTGGCCCGAACTCGTGCGCAAAGAGCGCGGCACAATCGATCAAATCAGAGTGCGCGTTCCCGCCGATCTGCCCCTAGCCGAGATCAATCTATCCCTCGCCCTAGCCGCGCAAGCGCGCGGAGGGCGCATCCTGCAAGCCATAGAGACCCGCGCGAACAAACGCATCGAAATGAAATGCGGCTTTGATTCCCTGCACACGACCTCCATTGTACTAACGCGCAGCAAAGAACGCCGTCGCACGGGCCGCATTGCCATTGTCCTCGATGATTTCGGCAGTGATAGTCGCCTAGTCGAACGCTTCTGCGCGCTAACACAGCCGCTAACGCTGGCGATCTTGCCCAATACGGGCCCGGTAGACGCTCTCGTTGAACGCGCCCGCCAAAGCGGTCACCAGATCATACTCCACCTCCCCATGGAGCCAACGGACTACCCAACGCAGGACCCCGGGCTCAATGCCGTGATGCTGCATCAGAGCGACGAAGAGGTCCGCCAGAACTTGCGCCACGCCTTAGAACAGGTCCCAGGGGCCATCGGTTTTAACAACCATATGGGCTCCAAAGCGACCGCTGACGAGCGCGTTATGCGCCTACTCTTAGAGGAAGCCAAAGCACGGGAGTTGCTCTTTCTCGACAGCCGCACGACGAACGCCTCTATCGCCTATGACCTGGCGCAGAAAATGGGCGTCGCCAGCCTGCGCCGAGATAGCTTTATAGACGAAATAGACGAACGCCAAGCCATCGAGGCCAAGCTCTGGGACCTCGCAGAAATGGCCGGGCGCACCAGCAGCGCTATCGCCATTGGCCATGACCGCGAGAACACTCTACTCGCCCTCGAGAGTATTTTGCCGCGTTTAGAGATGCGCGGTTTCCGCTTTGAAACTTTGGATAAATTTTAAAATGACCACACCTTTCACATATGAACTCGTAGCACAGGACGAGCACACGGGGGCCCGCGCCGGCCTGTTACACACGCCGCATGGCGTGATCGAAACACCCGTCTTTATGCCTGTTGGCACCCAAGCCACCGTCAAGACGCTCGACCAACAGGACCTAGAGGCGGCCAGCGCACAGATCATACTCGGCAACGCCTATCACCTCTATTTGCGCCCCGGCCACGAGCTTATAGACCGCGCCGGCGGCCTGCACACCTTTATGAACTGGCAGCACCCCATCCTCACCGACAGCGGCGGTTTTCAGGTATTCAGCCTCGGTGACCTCAACAAGATTAGCGAGGAGGGCGTGCATTTCCGATCGCATCTCGACGGCTCCTCCCACCTGTTCTCGCCGGAAAAGGTCATGGAAATCGAGCACGCGCTGGGCGCCGATATCATCATGGTCTTCGACGAGTGTACCCCCTTCCCCTCCGAGCGCGACTACGCAAAAAAATCCATGGAAAGGACCCTGCGCTGGGCTGAGCGCTGCGTCGAGCGCCATAACGAGTTGAGCAAAGAGCGCAGTCACCGACCGCCGCAGGCCCTCTTTGGCATCGTGCAGGGTAGCGTCTATCCGGACCTGCGCCAACAGTGCGCCCACCAATTGGTCGATATGGATCTGCCGGGGTACGCCATCGGCGGTCTGGCCATCGGCGAACCCATAGAACAAATGACCGATATCATCGCCACAACCGAAGAATGCCTACCCGCGCATAAACCGCGCTATCTAATGGGCGTCGGCCTGCCCCACAACCTAGTCGAAGCCGTGGGTTTGGGTATCGATATGTTTGACTGCGTCGTGCCCACGCGCAACGCGCGCAACGCCACCGCTTTTACGCGCAACGGCCGCCTGCGTCTAAAAAATGCCCAGCACGCCGAAGACTACTCCCCCATCGATGCCAACTGCGCCTGCAAGACCTGCACCCACTATAGCCGCGCCTATATACGCCACTTGTTTCAGACCAATGAGTTTCTCGGCTTGCATCTAGCCACATTTCACAACATCTTCTTTTTTCAGCAGTTCATGCGCGAGGCGCGAGAGGCTATTATAGCGGGAAATTTTGCCGAGTGGCAGCGAGAATTTCTCTCCAACTACCGCGACAGGTGACTTAGCTCACAGCGACTTCGACTCATTTTATTTATTATATTATTATGGTTAGCTAAGTTCAGCCCGTTTGGATTTGCGCAGACGCGCACTTTTCTTTTCTTAGTGGTATACCGTGCGCTACTCTTTTTCCGCAGCGGAACCAACTGGAGATATTCACATGAAGTGCCAGATCGGCCTTTATACCGAAATAGATGCAGCCATCGACCAGTGGGTCTCCCTTATCGACCTGCAGAGCAACCACTCTGCTAAGGACCTGCTCGAAGTTCTTATACCCTTCCTCAAAGATTTCCACTCCGAACACGGCATGGACGATGCGCCAACCTTGGCAGCATGGTTGCCTTGGCATCTAATTGAAGTCGGCAAGGAAACGTTCGACGACTTGAGCGCCATCAGCATCAATCGCCAGATCAACCCCCGTATAGACTTCTTCGTCAAACTATCGCCCGGTTTAGTAGAAGTCTTTCGCATAGACGAACTCTTAGAATGGCATCCATTGGCCCAAGTAGAAGTCGTCTGCGAACCGGTAGAAATCGCCGCCTACGAAGTAAAGCCCGACGCGGCCAGCGGCGAGCGCTAAATACTAAAAACGGGGTCGGGCACCAGAGAACACAAAGATTCTCTAGCGCTCGACCCCGAAAATTAATGCCCTCTGATCACTAGGTCAGAGGGCGTTTTCTTTAGCAGTCTCTGCGCTTCAGATCTAGGCGCTTAGTCTGCTTTTTTATTTGGGGATAAAACCTTGTTCTGGATGCCCGTCGCCTTCTTGCTCGAATTCGGCTTTGGCCAACTCTTCAAATGGGCACAGCAGCGCGGTTGCCACGTGCCGGCCGCGCTCGTCGTCAACTATCTGACCCTGTCTACGCTGTTGGGCATCTTTTTTTTGGCCCAGAGCGATCTGTCCATTGAATCCGCCGTTCTCGAGGTAGGCCTAGTCACTGGCACGTGTTTTATCATCGCCATGCTCATTATGACTACGGCGCTCTCGCTCGTGCGCGTCGGCACCGTACTAACAGCATTCCGCATGGCCATGCTGATACCCATCGCTGCCTCCGTCCTGATATGGGGCGAAACGGCCAACCCGCTACAGGCACTCGGCATCGTCTTAGCGCTGGCCGCCCTGGCGCTAATGACACGAACGCGCGCCGACGGCGGTCCCGCCAGCAAAATGAGCCGCTTGGGCCAGATGGCGTTGATTTTTATGGTGTTCTGCGGCCAAGGCGGCAGTATGACCTGCCTGCGCTGGGTACGCTATGCCGGGCTCGAAGACCAGTTGCTCAAGGTCATCATGGTCACCGGCTTTACGGCCGGTGCACTCGGCACGGCCTTTTTGCTCGTCCGCCGCATCCGCCCCAGCCGAACGGATATAAGCATGGGTGTGCTCATCGGCGTTTACAACTTAATCGCCCTCATCGCCCTACTGACCGCACTCAATCACGTGCCGGGCACGGTCTTTTTTCCGCTCCTGGGCTGCACAGTCGTCACCCTCGACAATCTCGCCGCCCATTTTTTCTGGCAAGAGCGGCTCGACCGCGCCGCTTTCCTTGGCGTCGGCCTGGCACTTACTGCCATCCTTATCGTGACGTAAGCGGCGGGACTGGGTATTGCCTTCGGGGCAAAAAAGAGCTGGCCTATAGCAGTTTGAGAAAGGCGAGGAAGCTACGTACCCGCGGGGCATAAATGCCCTTCGGCACCTGTATCCGGACTTGAGAGGGGCCGATTGTCTTTAGCCGTTGGGCCACGTACACCCTGGGGCATAAACAGTTTTTTGCCCCTGCGACAACACCCAGTCCCTTGAGAAGGTAGGGAGATAAATCCTGGCAATAAGCCCCATCTTCAAAGGCAGGGCTTCTTTTCTTTTTCCTCCCAACATACCAGAGGGAACGCAGGTCTCTTAGTGAGGATTCCCGTAGCGGATTTATATGCCCTGAAGCCACAGGAAGTGGCGTAAGGGCATATACCTCGGAGCCGCACAGGACGTGCGGCGAGAATGAGCAAAGGGAACCTCCCTAAGAGACCGTCCACCTTCCAGCACACACTCTCTCAAGCATACGTCCGCCCCTTCTCCCCCTTCTTTAAATTCATCTTCGCCTTCTTAAACAGCTTAGTACCCCACTCCGTCGGATACACCCCCGTCACACAACTCAAACACAGCGACTCCTCTTTACAGCCAATCGTCGGCGCCAGATCGGCCACATCCAAATAGCGCAAACTGTCCACCTCCAGCACCTTCGCCATCTCGGCCAACTCTTTCTCGCTCAACTTCCCCCTGTAGCGTCCACCGAGGAATTTTGGCGCAAAAAGTTCGTCCAACGTAGACATATCGATACCGTAAAAACAAGGGGCCACAATGGGCGGACAGGCCACGCGCACGTGCACTTCGGTCGCACCTCCGCGCACGCGCAGCTGTTCGACCAGCACTTTCAGCGTCGTCGAGCGCACGATGGAATCCTCTATCACAAAGACGCGCTTGCCCTGCAATACCGAAGGCAGCGGAGTATACTTGCTGTTGGCGCTCTTTATGCGCGTTTCCCCGGACTGTATAAACGTGCGCCCCACGTAGCGATTGCGGATCAATCCCTCCATACAGGGAATGCGCAAATGGTAAGCAAAGGCATCGGCCGCCGCTTTCGCCGTATCCGGCACGGGGACGACCACGCAATCCTCATCAATCACTTCCGTCTCGCGTTCGGCCAATACCTTGCCCGCCGCCGCCCGCGACGGATAAACGCCCAACCCGTCAATCTGGCTAGCCACATTGGAAAAATAGACCCACTCAAAAAAGCAGCGCGCCTTCTTTTTTGACGGCGCAAAGCGCTCGATGCGCAGCTGGCCCTCGTCGACCATGGCCATCTGGCCGGGTTCCAGCGTGCGGATATCGGAAAAACCGGCATTGGCCAGCGCCACCGACTCGCTGGCGGCGCCAAAGAGCTGGCCCTCTACCGCCCAATGCATGGGGTGGATGCCCAGTGGATCGCGCGCGACAAAGAGCCGCCCGTCGGCATCGAGAAACACAATATTAAACGCCCCGTCGAACATCGCCGCCGCATCGCGCATCACCTTCTTGAGAGAGGGCCTGTGCTGCGAGCGCAGACCGTAGGCCAGAGCGTGCATGATAATTTCGGTATCTGTATCGAGAGAAAAATGATAGCCGCGCTTGTCGCGCAACTCGTCGCGCAGGGAGA
Source organism: Planctomycetota bacterium (assembly GCA_047616505.1). Taxonomy (GTDB): domain Bacteria; phylum Latescibacterota; class UBA2968; order UBA8231; family UBA8231. The sequence goes on along the minus strand of JBLHGI010000006.1, from coordinate 1,800 downwards.
CATAATTGGCGAGTTGTCCGTTAAAACCAAAACTAAACCACTTCCAACGACGGCCGTGATGGCGCTCGAAGGGCTGGGCATAGCGCACATCTTCGGCGCCGGAGGTTGCGTAGCGCGTATGACCGATACTGGCACGCCCAGCATATTTGCTCATGATCGCATCGTTCTTGCCCGTGTGCGACGTGCGGAAAACCTCGGCCACACCACCGACGTCTTTAAACGTATCCAGGAGCTGTGCCCGCTCTGGATTATACGTGCTAAAACCCGAGGCTAACTGGCCCCTATTCTGCAAATCTAACAGCATGCCCGGCATCATCGGCGCCACATCCATAACCTCTCCGCCCTTGGCCACTTTGCCGTTGGCGCCGGGCGGTGCCTCGTCCAACCAGTAAAGGGCAGCCACGCCACACTCGTGCCGCAAATCTTCGCTCATGTTTTGCTCCGCGCTCGGGTGAGTGTTTAATATAACGAGCGCAACAGCCGCGACAATTCGACAAATCGACTTTGGCGCATTTATCCTTATATTATTTCTTTTGCCATTTGATGATCATTCTGTATCCAAAGAAAGGAATTCATCTTGTTCGACTTAGTTTCCTCCGCCCACGCCATGGGCTCAATGCCATCGGAAGGTGATAGCGCCAACCCCATCGCCTCTCTGCTGCCCTTCGCCCTGATGTTCGTAGTGCTCTACCTGCTCATTTTGCGCCCGCAGATGAAAAAGCAAAAGGACCAGCAACGCCTGGTAGACGAGTTGGAGAAAAAAGACCAAATCGTCACTAGCGGTGGCATACACGGCGTGATTGAAAACATCAAGGACGATATCGTGGTCGTAAAAATTGCCGACAATGTAAAAATTGAGGTCTCGCGCGCCGCCGTTTCGCGCGTTAAGAACAAAGAAGAAGAAAAAAAGAAGTGAAGATCGTTTTTATGGGCACGCCGGATTTTGCCGTGCCCACCTTGGCGCGGTTAGCAGAGAGCCCTCACGAAATCCTAGCCGTCGTCACCAACCCCGACCGTCCCAAGGGCCGCGGTCGCAAGCTGGCAGCGCCGCCGGTAAAAGAAAAAGCGCTGGAGTTGGGATTGCCCGTGCTGCAACCCGCCTCGACCAAGGAGCCGCAGCTAAGAGAGGCGGTCGAGGCGCTGGCTCCCGACCTCTTCGTCGTCGTCGCCTTTTCGATCCTGCCGCGCCGTCTCTTGGCCGTGCCACGGCTCGGCTCGGTCAATTTGCACCCCTCGCTGCTGCCCGCTTATCGCGGCGCCGCTCCCATTGTCTGGGCCATCGTCAACGGCGAGATGGAGACCGGCATCAGCACATTTCTGCTCAACCCGCGCGTGGATGCCGGCGATATTTTGCTGCAGCGCCGCGTCTCAATCAGCCCGGATGAGACCGCCGGCGAACTTGAGGCGCGCCTATGTCCCATCGGTGCAGAAATGGTCGTAGAAACCGTCGACGGTCTCGAAGACGACTCGCTAAAGGGACAGCCGCAAAAGCAAGGGGGCGTCACGCGCGCGCCCAAACTCGAAAAAGAAGATGGGCGTATCAACTGGCAGCACGAAGCTAGCCGCATCCGCAACCTCGTGCGCGGCCTCAACCCCTTTCCCGGTGCCTTTACGACCTGGCAGGGACAGCCGCTAAAAATACACCGCGCTCAGTTGGCAGATGGCAAAGGAGCCCCCGGCTCTATTCTACGAGCCGATCCACGCGTTGGGCTCGTCGTCGCCTGCGGCGAAGGTGCTCTATTATTAGAACAGGTCCAACCTGCGGGCAAAGCGGCCATGCAGGGCACGGCCTTCCTACTC
>JBLHGI010000005.1:0-47800 GCA_047616505.1 Planctomycetota bacterium | reverse complement strand
CGATGTTTACGCTGCCGCTAGAGAAACGGATCGGGGCGGGGATCGTGTGCGCTTGGTTTAACGATCGACGCTACAAGATGGCGGTAGACGACCCACGTTATTCCTGTTTTCTCTCCGTCGACGAGGAGCATATCTGGATACCGGGCTGGCTGCGCGAATTTAGCGACAGCGACCTCGCGTCGCTTATTTGCCCGCGCCCCTTGTTAGTAGAGCAGGGCAAGGCAGACGGCATCGCCTGGTGGCCGCTGATGCTGCGCGAATACGAGGAGACGAGCGAGCACTATCGCCGTCTCGGGATCGAAGATCGCATAGAAATCGATCTGCACGAGGGTGGACACGAAATTCGCCTAGAGAAGAGCCTCGATTTTCTGCGCAAATGGCTGCGGCCATGATGGCTGTTGTTATTTCAGCGGCTCCAAATCATCTAGGATCCAGGGGATCAACTCAGAAACCGTGGGATGGGTCAGCACGGCTCTGCGGAAAAGTTTATACGATTGTTTGGTGTACATATACGGCGTGAACATGTTGATAATCTCGTCGCCACCAATTCCCAAAACCGCCGCGCCCAAAAATTCTTCCGTATCTGCATCGACTAAGATCTTGATCAAGCCGGCCGTTTCATCTTTTTCTTTCGCTCGACCGATGTCTTCCATCTGGCGTGTGGCCATCAACACATTGCGGCCACTCTCCCGCGCTTCTTTCTCACTCATGCCCACCCGGCCCAGCGCCGGGTCGATATACATGGCATAGGTGATTATGCGGTCGGAGAGCTTGCGATCGTTTTCGCCGCTATAGTTATCCCAGAAAATCTCGCCATCGTTAACCGAGGTGTGGGTAAACGCACCTTCTCCGTTGACATCGCCTATGGCGTAGATGTGGGGGATATTGGTCTGCATGATGTCGTTGACGGGGATAAAGCCGCGCTCGTTTGTCTGGACGCCAGCTGCACCGAGGTTGAGCCTGCTGCTATTGGGCGCGCGTCCGACAGCGACTAACACATGCGACCCAGCGACCGTAGTTTGTACCCCGTCTAATTCGTAAGAAACCTCGATGTCGCCGTTCTGCGCTACCTGCTGTACTTTTGCACCCAGTATGACCTCGATGCCTTCGCTTTCGAGAATTCCCTGGGCCGCTTGGGCAATATCGGCATCCTCGCGCGACATCAGCTGCGGCATCGCTTCTATGATAGTGACTTCGCTGCCCAAACGCCGGAAGGCTTGGGCGAACTCCATGCCTATATAGCTGCCGCCTACGACGAGCAAATTTTGCGGTAATTCTTCTAGGTCGAGCAAGCGAGCGTTGTCGAGCCAAGGTACGTCCGTAAGGCCTGGAATGGGCAGTGTTATGGGGCTGGTGCCAACATTGAGAGCTATGGTTTCACCAGATATGATCTCATCGCCGATGCGCACCTGGTGGTCGCTTTCGAACTCGGCATAGCCTTTGTAAAGGTCGACACCTTCCATGCTAACTAGCCAATTTTCTAACCCTTTGCTGCCGCCGTGACGGATATTATTTTGTCGCTGCATCACTTTGGAAAAATCGATACTGAAGTCGCTAATATTGACGCCAAAGTCTGCGCCGCGCCGCGCCATATGTGCGGCACGGGCACTGGCCACCAATGTCTTAGTCGGGGTGCAGCCATAATTGACACAGGTGCCGCCGACGCGGTCGCCTTCGATGATGGCCACCGTTTTACCCGCGTCCGCTAAACGAGGCACTACGGTGCTTGTAGCCTGTCCGGTCCCGATCCAGATTACATCGTAATTTTTCATATTAATCTTTCTTTGTTCGTAAATTACCTAGCGTTCTACTGTTCGTACTGGGATAGTTTAGATTCGAGTTCCCGTATGCGGGATTCAAGTTTTTTAATGACGGGAGCCACATCCCGCTGAGCAAAGCGTTTGTGAATGTGCTGCGGGCAATTTAGATCCCACGCTTCGATGGAAAATACAATGGCCCGTTCGACTTTGCCCGGATAGTCTGGGTCGGTCAGGCGTTCGAGCAATTCTGGATCGTCTTCGACGACTTTTAATGTCCCCCATACTTTAATGCGACGGCTGTTGGCATAGTCCATCAAAAAAATAAAGGCCTTGGTATTTTCCTCTAAGTTGCCCAGCGTAATATACTGCCGGTTGCCCCTGAAGTCGGCAAATCCGAGCGTTTTCTCGTCGATGACCTTGAGAAAGCCCGGCGCACCGCCGCGATATTGGATATACGGCTGGCCGTCGGCATTGGCCGTGCCGAGATAAAACATATCGAGATCAGATAGAAACTCTTCTAACCTGGGTGTTACGGTTGTTTCCCAACCCTCACCTTGCTCGACCTTGGCGTAATTAGCGCGCGATCCCTTCTTTTCTTGGATCGTCTTGACTGCTGGTGTAAAAGCAATATCACTTGCATAGTGTAGCATGAGTCGATTCCTCAGAGTGTGGAGTTTCTTTGCTCGAGCGGGCATGATCCCCTCTAATCAAATTGCGTGCCAAGGGTTTTTTTTAGCTAAGCTCTTGCACTCCATGTGATTGCGTTCATAGCGGAAAATTTGAGAAACTCACGAAAACTCACAAAACCATGAAAACTCATGAAAATCGGCGTGAATTCTCGAGAAATGGCCGATCCTATGTTGCATGGATACAGATAGGTTGGGTCGAGGAGCTAACGGTGGTAGGAGTGTGCACAGGGTCTACAAAAAATGGTCCGGGTCTGTTCGATTAACGGCTCAATTGGCTTTTTGACTGGGCTGAAACAGTTTCGCAATTACTTCGCTAATGGTATTGGGATGGATCGGCTTTGAAATATAATCGTCCATTCCAGCATCCAAACATTTTTTGCGATCGCCAACAACGGCGTGGGCCGTCATTGCCACAATGGCTATATGAGTGTTTGTTTCCCGCTCAGCCGAGCGGATGGCGGCCGTTGCTGCAAAACCATCTATATCTGGCATTTGCACATCCATCATGATCAAATCAAATTTGGATTGTGACCACAGGTCTAAAGCTTCGCGCCCATTATTGGCCACTACCACCTCATGCCCCTGTTTTTGCAGCAAGCGCACGGCGAGGTGTTGATTGACGGCATTGTCTTCGGCAACCAGAATTTGCAGCGCTAACACTGTATCGGCATGCGGTGCATTGCCGTTATCTCTGTCCATAGATAAAGCCGCTTCGTTTTTTTGCAACAGAAATTGCGCTTCAAAATTAAACGTACTGCCCTGCCCTTCTTCGCTCTTTACCTCAATGTTGCCACCCATCAAACCAACGAATTTTGCTGCAATAGCCAACCCCAATCCGGTGCCGCCGTACTTGCGGGTCATCGATCCATCGGCCTGAACAAAGGCGTCAAATATTAGTGCCTGTTGCTCTTTTAAAATGCCGATGCCGGTATCTCGAACGGAAAATTGCAAACGGGCATCTGTAGCGGTTTTAGACACCATTTCTACCCGAATCTCGACCTCGCCGTGCTCGGTAAACTTGAGCGCATTGCCGACCAGGTTGATCAACACTTGGCGCAAGCGCTCTGCATCTCCAATAAGATGATCGGGCACTTCGAGATCGATGTGGCAGGACAGAGTTAGATCGTCTTTGCGCTCGCTGTGAAGCTCCATTTCTGCTACTACTTGAGTCAGTACAGGACGCAACGAAAAATCGAACGACTCCAAATGCAAGTTGCCCGATTCAATTTTGGAAAAATCGAGAATCTCGTTGATAATGCCCAACAGCGAATTGGCCGAAAGCTTTACCATTTTTAAAAATTCAGTTTGCTCCGAGTTAAGATCCGTATCCAAAGTGAGGTCGGTCATGCCAATGATGCCATTCATTGGTGTGCGAATTTCGTGGCTCATATTGGCCAAAAATTGACTCTTCGCGCAATTAGCTGCTTCTGCTGCGCTCTGGGCTGTTGCGGCCGCACCTGCCATCGATACCAGTGCATCTTGCGCGTTTTTGCGCTCTATAATTTCTTGTTGCAATTCCATGTTAGCATGCGAGAGCTCTGCTGTGCGTTCTTTAACAATGCGCTCGACCCGTGCCGTGCGCCCTATGAGCACCAGCAAAAATGCTCCCGACAAACTTGAAAATAAAAGCCCCATCGCCAGTACTAACCATAAATGCCACGTCTGCTGCGCCGCCAAATAATCTAAGGTTGGCGAAAACTGCAGCAGCCACTGGCGGCCCCCAACCTCCAGAGACGTTTCCCACCGGAGGTCTTCAATTTGAATGGCGTTGCCAGCGGAGGTTTGTTTTGCATTGTCAAAAAGTAATTGTTCGCCTTCCGGTGCGGCTTGGTCATAAACCTTTAAGCCAATCCCCTCCATTGCTTGCTGGTTCAACGACGGGTTCACCAAATCGTTAACTCGAAAAACCCCCGTGGCAAATCCGCGCAGATTTTCACGTCGTAGCGGGGTAGTCTCAATGGAAGATCCGTTCTGGTAGATGGGAAAAAAGACCAAAAATCCAAACTGGTCTTCCGTCTCTTGCACTAGATTTATGCGCCCAGTTGCCGCGGGTTTGCCTTCATCACGCGCCCAGTTCAAAGCTGCCAAGCGAACGGGATTGGATGCCACATTAAACCCCAGCGCATTTTCATTGCCCACATACGGCTCAATATAGTACACCGCAACATATCCATCCCGTGGGGGGGCTTGAATGCTCTGCCCATTTTCATCGCGCTCCTTAATCGCAAAACCTGCAAACCCATCCCGCTGCGCTGCCGCTTCATAATCACTGCGCTGATGATCTAAGATGTAGGGATTCCACGACAGTGCCTGAACGCCTGGGTGAGGATCTAATAAATGTTCTGTGAATGCTTGGAAGGTGCCTCGGTCAATCTGAGTCGAATTGGTATAAAGGGCACTGACGGAATGCAAAGCGCCGAGATAAATGCCCAGGCGATTCTCCAAGTCGTGAACCAGCGTCCATGCGCGCTGCTCAAACTCGAGCTTAATTCGATTGGCTTCCCACCTAGATGCAAATACGAAGACCGCCACGGTCGCTATAAATGTTATACACAATGGCAAAGCCACCGCTCGGCGTTTGTGCCGCCAAGCTTCACGCGGCTCTGCCAATAAAATGATAGCGATAGGCGTGAAAATAAGGACCCCAATGGAATCGCCAACCCACCACGTCCACCAGCTATAAACATAATTGGAAAAAGAGATCATTCCCCCAGCCCAGAGCGTGGTCACCCCTATGCTGGCGCTGAGCAAACATGCAACGGGCCCGCCGAATGCGAGGAATTTGAAAATGTCGAGTTCATAGTCAAGTCTATTGGGAAAACCAACATAGCGGCGGATCAGTTGGCTACCTACTAAGGCCTGAATGGCTGCACCCCCGCCAATGCACAACGCCAATGGCCTGCGTGCTCGAGGTGTCAAGTGACGTGCCTATATTCACCAAGAATGAGCCCAAAAGAACACCGGGCCAGACGCGATTGCCCAACAGCAACATCCCAGCCAATGCTATACCGGATGCAGGCCAAATAGCCGTGGCGTATCCCGGTGGAATAGCCAAGAGAAGCCCCAACCGACCAAATACATAATAGGCCACACCAATGAAAAGGACGTCGACCCAATAAGGCCTTGGAGGTTTGTCTGTTGCATCCATCGAAAATACCCAGTGAATGGTAGATAGATGAATATAAGACATATAGGTCTTTTAAGATTACTGGGTCAAGAAGTGCGATGCCCTAAGGTATGTAATGGAGGATAATGAGCCTTTTTATATAACTGCTCACGAAAAACCATATGTAATCTTGATATATTATGTAAATTTGATGAGTTGTATTATTTTTAATAAGACATAACTAAAAAAGCGGAAATGTTGGTAGATCCGCTCATGCGAGATAGAAAACGTTTCGTTGCGCCCGAGCCAGCCGGCAATTTGCTCGGGGCTCCATTCGTGACGCAGTTTGCCTTCGACCAGACGGCGACAGCGGCCGGTCCACTTGAGGGGGCGACTACGGTCTGTACGTCGTTTTGGCTGCGTTGATGAGCGGCCTGAGGAAAATACACGTTGGTGCTTCGGTTTCGTCTCAATTCGCGTGAAATTGCCGTGCGATGCACACCGACAATACGGGCAATCTGCGTGGGACCCTGACCGACTTTGTGTAATGCGGATATTTCGTGCCTTTGAGGCTGGGTCAACTGAGTATACTCCTTCATAAGCTCCTCTTCGTGGGGCGGGTGATTCGACGAAGAAAATATACCGGTTGACCTTTGTTTCTTCACGCACCGCGAAAGGTGTACTTCGGAGTTGAATCCACACATCGGGGAAGAGGATTTGGTCGCACAGAGCAGTGAGCTCGTAGGAACGATGGTGCTGACGGATATGGAAAACATGGCGGTGGGGGCACGGGAATTGAGTCGAGAATACGCGTATCCGCTCCTGGTTTTGTGGGGTGACCAATTGGCCGAACAGGTGATGATGTTTCAGTTAGATATATTGCCGCAGACGTTGGAGCGCTTTGACGGTCTCTTAGCTGATGTGAAGGATTTCATAGATGTGTAACAAGCCCTACCTCGTTCTTTTTTATGCCTTCTGGACTACGGTGAATCGATCCCATTCAAAGGTCGCGGATCTAACATGACCCTGCGCACTAAACTGATCTCCATCCAACTGCTCACCGCCTTTGTCGTGCTGGCGATGGCCAGCAGCGTTTTTGTCTACAGCGAAATCCGCGCCTTCCGCGCAGCACAGCTCAATAACCTCAGCACCACCGCCGCGCTCATCGGCGCAAATTCTGTTTCGGCACTGCTCTTTTTCGACACCCGGGTCGCCGGCGAAACGCTGTCCTCGCTACAGGTGGACACACACATTGTCAACGCCTGTATATACGACGATAGCGACGCGCCCTTTGCTTTGTATAACAGAAGTGAGAAAGAGGCTTTTTCCTTTCCTGCGGTCCAGGTGGCGGGGCATGAGTTCTCGGATGACTATGTCGAACTGTTTCAGCCAATTGTCTATGACGGAGAGCGCATCGGCATGCTTTATCTGCGCTCGGACCTCAAGGCGCTGGAACAGCGTATCGACGAATATCTCAGAGAGGCTTTCCTCGTCTTGATCGTTTGTATGGCGCTGTGCACCTTGTTAGCCGTGCTGCTGCAGAAGGGCATATCCGGTCCGATTCTCTATCTGGTAGATGTGATGAAGCAGGTTTCGCATAGCGGAGACTATTCCACTCACGTGCAGAAAGAGAGCGAAGATGAACTCGGTGAGCTGTGCGACGGTTTTAACGAGATGTTGGAACAGATACAGCGGCGCGATGGTTCGTTGCGCGAGGCGCACAATACCCTGGAAAATAGGGTTGAAGAGCGCACGGTAGAGCTGCGCGAAGCCATGCAGGAAGCCGAGGAAGCCAATCAGGCCAAGAGCGTTTTTTTGGCCAATGTTTCGCACGAGATCCGCACGCCAATGAACGGTATTCTCGGCATGGCGGGACTCACTCTCGATACTGAGTTAAGTCGCGAGCAACGCAATTATGTAACGATGGTGAAAAGTTCGGGTGAATCCCTGCTGGCCATTATCAATGAAATTCTCGATTTCTCCAAAATCGAGGTCGGTCAGCTCGATCTAGATCTAATCCCCTTCAGGTTGCGCGATAGCTTGGCAGATACGTTGAAAAGCATGGGAATTAGGGCGCACGAAAAAAGCATAGAACTTAATTATAGGGTCGCCCCCCAAGTTCCCGACGCATTGGTGGGGGATCCAGGTCGGCTGCGGCAACTGCTGGTCAATCTTCTGGGTAATGCTATCAAGTTCACTAGTGAAGGCGAAGTAACTCTCGAAGTTGAAATGGTATCGCAGACGGATGGGGAAACTCAACTGCAATTTGCCGTATCCGACACTGGCATAGGTATTCCCGCAGACAAACAGGAGGCGATCTTCCAAGCCTTTATCCAAGCCGACGGTTCGACCACCCGCCAGTACGGCGGTACGGGATTAGGATTATCTATTTCTATGAACCTGGCTCAACTGATGAAAGGCCGCATCTGGGTAGAGAGCACAGAGGGGCAGGGCAGCACGTTCTATTTTACGGCCCGTTTTGGACTTCAGGAAAATGTACCGACTGCGGATAAGACGATCGACCTAGTCGATTTGGAGGGGTTGTCCGTACTGGTAGTAGACGATAATGCCACTAATCGCACAATCTTTACAGAGACCTTAAACGAGTGGAAAATGCGGCCTGTGTCGGTAGCAGATGCGCGCCAAGCTATGTCTGCTCTGATTGCGCAGGATCCGCCCTTTAGGCTGGTATTATTGGACTATATGATGCCCGACCAAGATGGTTTTGAGCTAGCTGCTCAGATCAGAGAGGATCCGGCATTTGAGCATACCAAGCTCGTTTTGCTGACTTCGGGCGGGCAACGAGGCGATGCCGAACGCTGTCGAGAAGTCGGCATTGATGCCTATTTGCTTAAACCAGTGCCTCCTGCTGAATTGCTGACGACCATAACGGCCCTATGCAGCAGTCCGGTCTCTGCTCCTGATTTGGTCACTTGCTACACAGTTCTTGAGGATCGCAAATCAATGCACATACTGCTGGCTGAAGACAATCTCGTCAACCAGCATTTGATAATCGCCCTACTGACAAAAAACGGGCACACAGTGTCTGTGGCAGAGAATGGACAGTTCGCCGTAGAAGCCGTAGAAAACGAGCGATTCGATCTAGTGCTGATGGATATGCAGATGCCGATAATGGGCGGCTTGGAGGCCACGGTGATCATTCGCAAAAGTGAGGCTATAGGTACTCACCTGCCGATAGTCGCCCTGACTGCCAACGCAATGAAAGCAGATGAGGAGAAGTGCCTGCAAGCCGGTATGGATGCTTTTATCTCAAAGCCTATCCAGCGGGAGCAGTTCTTCGCAATAATCGAGAGCGCAGTGCGCGGAACTGCGGTAGCGGAGCATATACCTCCTACGTCAGAAGAAGATATAATCGATATAGAGCAGGTACTAGAGAAGGTCGGAGGAGACCGGGAATTGCTGCGGCAAGTCATAGCGGTATTTCTGGAAAATGCACCGGCCCAATTATCCGCCGTTGGCGAGGCGATAGCGAACGGAGATCAATCTGCTCTGCACCGCACCGCTCATACTCTCAAAGGTTCGCTGGCCAACTTCACCGTTGGGGAGCCCTATGAGGTCGCATTCAAGCTGGAAACCATGGGGAGCCAGGGGGATTGGGAGACAGCGGAAGCAGTTTATGCACTGCTAAAAGAGAAAGTAGAAAAAATCAAGGTAGCGCTCGCTGCTTTTATGGTCCCGGAATCGTCCATACAACCGTAGGGTCCTGTCTAGGTTATCCGGGTGAGCGGCAGGCCGTTTGGATGCCGGTCTGGAATAGAACAGAAGATCACCAAGCCCGGGGCTTCCCAGACTCGGTGATCTTTTTATAATTCGCTGCTTATTTCAACTATTTTACGTCTAAGGCCACTCCTAATTTCCGGCCGAGAAAATCGCGGATCAGGTGGGTGATAGCCGCGCCTTCTTCTTCGAGTGCAAAGTGTCCCGTGTTGAGCAGGTGGAACTCCAAGTTTTTCAGATCGCGCTTGTAGGGATGCGCTCCGGCGGCGGGAAAGATGGGGTCGTTCTGGCCCCAGACGATCAACGTCGGCGGCTGGTATTTACGTAGATAAGCCTGCCATTTTGGATAGAGCGGCGGATTGCTGCCGTAGCTATAGAAGAGGGCCAGCTGGATCTCCTGGTTGCCGGGGCGATCCAATAGTGGCTGCACGTGATTCCATGTATCGGGGCTAATTACTTCGCTGTTTTGCACTCTCTGCGTGTACTGCCATTTGGTAGCGCCGAGCGTCAGTAGGGAGCGCAGGGGGTTTCCTCGTTCCGGGCTGCGCTCCTGCCAATACGATTTAATTGGTTGCCAGAAATCGTTGTCGATGCCCTCGTTGTAGGCGTTGCCATTTTGTATGATCAAGGTCTCGATCTTTTCGGGGTGTTCGACCGCCAGTCTAAAGCCTATGGGGGCGCCGTAGTCCATTAGGTAGAGGCTGTATTTATCTAGGCCGACCTTGTCGGTGAACTGGTCGACGACCTTAGCCAAGTGGTCGAAGGTATACTCGAAGTCGTCGACAGCAGGAGCGGAACTGTTGCCGTCGCCTGGATAGTCGGGCGCTATGACGTGGTAGCGATCCGCTAGCGCTGGAATCAGATTGCGGAACATATGCGACGAGGTGGGAAATCTACTTCGGTATCGGCAACGTGGTTGAAGTAGTTGGTAAAGGTGTTCAGAGCGACTTGCGTTTTGCTGTCGTTAGAAATTGCTCGACGGCTGTCGAGGGTTTCCTCTTTGCTCAATCCCACCATTTTTCCGATCGCCGTGTGGGCTGCTAAGCAGTATTGGCAGTCGTTGGTCTGGGCAATGGTCAAAGCGATTTGCTCGCGCAGTCGGGCCGGCAGACTGCTTGTGCTCATGGCATTGCTAAAATCCAGGTAGGCTTTTAAAGCAGCGGGTCCGTTGGCCAGAGTTCGGATGAGTTTGGGGGTCATACCGACTTTGGCTTGTACTCCGTCGAGCAGTGCTTTGGTTTCTCCGCTGGTTTGTTTGGGATCTAAGGCTTGTAGATGCGGCATGATTTTCTCCTCATTTGAGGCGATTGTTGTGGTGGGGTCGATGTGGCCCGTCCTGCTTAAAAAGAGCGGACCACACTGGTATTATTTAGAGAGCAGGCGTATTGCGAATGTTTTCTACTTTCTCTTGTCGATTGGCACGGCAGGCTCTAATCAAATCCCGTGCCAAAGGGGTGGAGTATTTGTAAGTTGCTGTGGATAATGCGGTTGTCCTTGTATGGGTTAATTGGGGGAACTTGCGAGAAATCGAGAAATCATGAGAATTGGTAGAGTTTCTCGTGATATTGTCTATCCTATGCTTTGTGGATTTAGGCTAGAGCGCATCTTATCAGGAGATTTTTGTGGATTTAGATCGACTCCAGCACATCGCTTTTTCCGTTGCCAATGAAACCGCGCTGGATGTTGCGTTGCGGCGGACGGTCGAAGGCCTGACAGCGGAGGAGGGGGTGGTGCTGGCGCGTATCTGGATGATTCGCCCCGGAGATACTTGCTCGACGTGCCTTATGCGTCCGGAGTGTCCCAACCAAGAAGCATGCTTGCACCTAGTGGCCAGTGATGGAGCTTCCGTGCAAGACGGCGTCGCGAAGTGGACGCGTCTTGATGGCGCCTATCGTCGTTTCCCCTTAGACGTCGGGCGCAAGGTGGGGCGGATCGGGGTGACGGGTGAGCCTTTGCTGCTCGTCGATATAGATCCAGCGGCCCAGTGGCTGCGAGAGCCCGAGTGGGCGCTGCGCGAAGGCGTCTCGAATTTTGCTGGACAGCCCCTTGTATTCCGCGGAGAAACCCTGGGCGTATTGGCGATTTTTAGTCGCGATAGATTGACCTCTGCCGACATGTCGGCCTTGCGCACCTTCGCAGACCACGCCGCCGCTTCTTTGGCCAATGCGCGCGCCTTTGAAGAGATCGCCCGTTTAAAAAATCAACTCGAGTTGGAAAATGAGTATTTGCGCGATGAAATCGCCACGGTATTGGGTGGGGGTGAGATTGTTGGTCGCAGTCAGGTCTTGCACAATACCCTACAGCAAGTCGAGTTAGTGGCGACGACGGAGGCTGCCGTTTTAATCCAGGGCGAAACCGGCACGGGCAAGGAGTTGATCGCTCGTCGGATACACCAGCAAAGTGGCCGCAGCCAGCAGCCACTGATTACGGTAAACTGCGCCTCGATTCCCCATGAGCTATTTGAAAGCGAATTTTTCGGTCATGTAAAAGGCTCCTTCACCGGGGCGATAAAGGATCGCTGTGGCCGCTTTGAACTAGCCGATAAAGGCACTCTCTTTCTCGATGAGGTCGGTGAGATCCCCCTCGAACTGCAAAGCAAATTGTTGCGCACATTGCAAGAGGGTAGCTTTGAGCGCATCGGCGATGAGCGCTCGCGGCAAACGGATGTGCGCCTTATTGCCGCGACCAATCGCAATCTGGAAAAAGAATGCGAAGCGGGGCGCTTTCGGCAGGACTTGTATTATAGATTAGGCGTTTTTCCCATCGCAGTGCCTTCGCTACGGGAGCGCTCGGAGGATATTCCGCTCTTGGCCGACAAGTTCCTTGAGTCCGCTTGTAAGCGGCTTGGGTATCCTCCCTTGGCGCTAAAACAAAAACACGTTAACCAGCTACAAGCCTATCATTGGCCCGGCAATATTCGCGAGTTGCAGAATGTGATCGAACGAGCGGCGATCGTTTCGCAAGGCAATGTTTTGCAGTTTGATTTACCGGCCCCTGCTGCGGCGGCAGCAGTCAGCCGGTCAACAGACCGTGCAGAGGACGAGCCATCGCCTGCAGTAAAGACCTATGTCGATTTGAAAGATCTTGAGCGCAACATGATCATCGAAGCCCTCAAAGCGGCCAATGGCAAAGTCACCGGCAAAGGAGGGGCGGCCGAACGGCTAGGTGCCAACCCCTCTACGCTGACTTCGCGGATGGCTAGCATGGGTATCAAGCGCAACAAAAGTGCGAGCTTTGAAGCGTAGGCCCCTTTTTTTCTCGTTTAAAATAGACGGTTGGAGGATGGTATACAGATGATGACTGAGTACGAAAAATGGCATTTCGATTTGATGGGTTATATCGTGTTGCCCCAGGTCATTCCGGCAGATGATATAGCCGACATGAAAGCGCTGGGTTTGCAGTGGGCACAGAAACCCGATGAAGAGCTGCCCGCACCGCTGGCGACGTATGGCAAAGCGGATTTTGATCCGAGCAAAATTCGCCCGATCAATTTTGTCGAATACGCCGAGCCCGTGTTTCAGCGCGCGCTGCTCAACCGAGAGATCATGCGCGTGGTGCTTGCGCTGACGGATAACTCGCCGCAGGTCTTGTTGTCGAGTTTACAGATATATCCAACGAACAGCTGCGCCGGTGGTTTGCACAATGGTAGCGAGGGAGGCATCCACAACCCGGCCAATTATTACCAGGCAGCCGGCGACCAGGTCTTTGCGACGTTCCTCAATGTCGGCGTCTGCGTTTCGGACGCTCTTACGGGCGATGGTTTTGTTTGTATTCCGGGCAGCCACAAAACCAACTTCCGCTGCCCCGACGATATAACAGTCGATACAGCGGCGCCGCTGGTCGTTGCACCCGATTTACATGCTGGCGATGTCGTCCTCTTTACGGAATTGCTGCGCCACGGCGGGCGCAGTTGGGCCCAGCCCGATCCGCGCATGGTGCTCTATACGCGCTATTCAACTTCGTATGCCTCGTGGAGCGTTGGTTATGGTCCCAAGCCAGACTATGCCCATATGCTTCCGGATGAGCTCGTCGAACTGATGGAGCCGATGGGTTTTCAGGGACGGAAAAAGGTCGTGAGCCGTTTGTTGGAAGAATTACAAGCAACCGCTGTCTGATAGGTTGCATCTATTTGCTGTGATAAATACAAAGGAGAGGGTTGCCGAGTGAAGTTGATAATAATGCTGCTAGTTGGTTTATCCGTCACTTCGAGTTCTGCCTTCACGGTATTGGGAGAAGTGGCAGATGGCGGCGGCAGGCCAGTAGTTGGAGCTGCCATCACCTTTGCCAATGAGGCCAATCCTTCGCAGCAGTTTTCCGATTCTACCCAGCTAGATGGAACGTATCGCGTCCTCTTGAATGCATCCACCGCCGTGCTGCAAGGGTCGCTGTTGCCGAATACCTTTCAGCTGTTGCCGAACTATCCCAATCCCTTTAACCCTTCCACGTTGATCCCCTATCAGGTCGGGGCAGCGACGCACGTGCGCCTAATAATTTTCAACTTGCTTGGGCAGCCGATCCGCACGCTGGTCGACCGGGTACATTTGGCGGGATCAGAAGTGGTAGAATGGGACGGGCGCAGCGACGGTGGCCAAGGAGTGGGAGCGGGCCTATATATAGTTCGGATGGAGGCGGAAGGTTTGGCCCTTTCGCAGAAAATGCTCTTGTTGGACGGTGCCAAGACATCTATTCACGTTAGCGGTGCTCGCAGCAAAGCCGTCGTTTTTCAACCTGCAGAGCAGGCGCTTTATAGCGTGCGCATTGAAGGCAGCGGCATCGAAGTTTTTTCGCGCGCAGGAATATCGCTCGGTGCCGATACCACGCTCCATTTCGAAGTCGTGCGCCGGCCAATCGCGGTGGAGGCTGGCGGCGATATCGCCGCTGCGATGAAAAGGGCAGAGCCCGGCGATATCGTGCAGTTGTCGGCGGGCACCTATGCTGACCAGGTCGTAGAGCTTAGAGAAGGGGTCATGCTTAGGGGAGTAGATTCGTCGCGTACGATCCTTATGGGTAGCTTCTTGATGGCGTCGCGTATCGGTGGGGCAGCGGTTGAGAATTTGACGCTGAAAAATTCGGCCAGCGATACGACTGCGGCTATCTCATTATTTGAAGCCGAACTCGTGCTGCAAAATTGCCGCATTGAAGCTAGCCAGACGTTTTGCGCTATTGAGATTGCAGGCGGCAATGCGCGGGTGCGTATTGAGCAATCTGCGATTGAAGGCAATGAGGGAATAGGCGTGTGGGTGAAGGACGGCGGGCAGGTTGCGATGCACCACAATATCATAAGAGACAACGGGGCCGCCGGTCTCGTAATCGAGAGCGGTGGCGCTGGAGAGATCGTCGATAATGACTTCGCGCAAAATGCGGCGCGGACGGGTTTGCGACAGGTCGAAATTAGCGGCGCGGGTAGCGATCCAATCTTTCGCAACAATATAATAAGAGGCCGAGGCCTGCGGGTGTGGGCCGGAGCCAGCGGTCAACTTATCGGCAATACGATCGAGGAAGAGGTCAAGGGCGTTGCCATAGAGATCGGCGGTTCTGAAACGAACCCCCTCGTGCAGGACAATACCGTACGCGGCAGTATACGCGTCAGCGAGCGAGCTCAAGGCCAGTTGATCGGCAATATCATCGAAGGCAAGCAGAACGGCATTGAGATTAGCGGTGCGGGGACGAATGCGATTATTCGCGACAATATTCTGCGCTGTGAGGGCACGGGCACCGTCGGCATTCAGGTGGGAGACGGCGCGGGGGGGCAGATATTTGCCAATACGATATCGGGCTACGGCACCGGGATTCAGCTGAGCGGTCGCTCCGAATTGGGTCGCGATATCGGCGACAATATTCTGAGCAACAATATTAGTGATATCCGCCAGGTCAATGCAGATATCGTGTGGATGGACCGTTTTAGACTGGGAATACAGGACCTGAAAGCAGGCCTATTTACCAAGGCTGCAGAGACGTTTCGGCGGGCGACGACGGATGCTCCCTTCCCCGTATTTGCAACGCAGGCGCACTATTATCTAGGCGTAACGCTTATGCGCATGGAGCACTTTGACGAGGCGATTCCCTCCTTGGAAGACGTGATTGACCTCGACCCCAAGCACCCGACGGCGCGCTGGAATTTGCGGCTCTCCTATCAGCAGTTGGGCCGCGATCCAGACGTAATAGAAGAGCGCTATCGGTTGGACCTCGCCCCCATTATTCCTCCTGCGCATGTGCCAGTGCGTTTCACCGACGTGGGAGAAGAGGCTGGTGTGGCCCTAATAAATATGGGGCGCGGGACCGCTTGGAGAGATCTCGACAACGACGGTTTTCTCGACCTACTGGCCGTGGAGGATGGCGGTTCGCACGCTCTTTTTCACAACGAGGGCGACGGCACCTTTGTCAATATCGCGGAAGAGGTGGGTTTGGCCGATCCGCACGGCGGTTGGAGCGCTTTATGGGCCGATTACGACAACGACGGGGCGGCCGATATCTTCGTCACGCGCGGCGGCTTTCAGGGGGTGGGTGTCAACTCGCTTTATAAAAATAAGGGCGACGGGAAATTCGCTGAAGTTACGCAGAACGCGGGGCTGGATAAAATCGCTGACAGCTTTTGCTCGGCGTGGGGCGACTACGACAACGACGGCTTTCTCGATCTTTATATTGGCAACGGCATATCGCGCAAAGGCACGCCCAATACGCTCTATCGCAATAATGGCGATGGCACCTTTGCGGACGTATCGGAGCAGGCCGGGGTCAGCGATGGACTGCGGGCGACGATCGGTGTGGCGTGGGGCGACTACAACAACGACGGTTGGCTCGATCTATACGCGGTGAATAATGGCGGCGCCTGTGCTCTGTATCAGAACAAGGGCGATGGCACCTTTGCTGATGTGACGGTAGAGGCGGGAGTTATCGGGCCCTTATTTGGTTTTGTTGCCTTCTTTCTCGACTACGACAACGATGGCTGGTTGGATCTCTTTGTATCGAGTTCGGCCCAGACCGTCGCGGAAGTGATCGACAGCGCCGTCACGGGCAAAGCGAGTCTGTTCTCCGGCAACCGGGGCTATCTCTACCACAACAACCAGGATGGGACTTTTGAGGATGTGACGCCGGAGTCTGGGCTGGGGCGGACTCTGGGCACGATGGCGGCCACCTATGGAGATATCGACAACGATGGTTATCCAGACCTCTACTTGGCCAACGGCGGGCCGGCTATGGATCGCTTTGAGCCGGATCGTCTCTTTCTCAATAATCAGAATGGAACCTTTGCCGATATAAGTGAAGTTGTCGGTTTGCACATCATTGGTAAAGGGCATGGCACTACGATGGCCGACTACGACAACGACGGCGATCTGGATATCTATTCTCCGCAGGGGGGCGTCGGCGGCAATGCGGGCCAGGCGCAGCAGAACTTGCTTCTGCGCAATGAGGGCAACGAGAACCACTGGCTTTTTGTAGAACTCGTCGGTCGGGCGGGCACGAGCGCTGCGTCCTCACGAGAGAGCAACCGAGATGGTATCGGGGCGAGGGTGACTGTGAAGTTTGCAGGGCAGCTTCGCTATGCCGAGGTCAACGGCGGCAGCGGTTTTGGTGTGACCAATAGCTTGCCCTTAGAATTTGGTTTGGGTGCAGCGACGGAGGTGGACGAAGTAGAGGTGCGCTGGCCGAGCGGGCAGATCGACCGAGTGGCGGATGTAGTGGTGGACCGGAAATTGGTCATTGTTGAAGGGATGGGAGCGCGCGGTCCCTAACTCGGCCGTCGGCCTTATCTAAATTCTTACCAGACAGAAAGAGTAATGGAAACAAATGCACTCGGCACATCGAAGAAGATCGTATCGCGATTGGGGTTTGGCGGTGCTCCCGCCGGCCTGACCGATTACGTGAGCGAATACACGCCTAACGATGTCGAGGCGCGCGACGAGGTTATACGCGCCATCGACCGCGCGGTAGAGCTGGGCATCACTTATTTCGACACGGCTCCTGGCTATGGTGCGGGGGCGAGCGAGCGGATCTTTGGCGAGGCACTCGCCGGGCGCGAGGGTCTCTTTGTCGCCACAAAAGTCTCGCCGAATAATTTTGCCACGATGCGCCAAGCGCTCGAAGAATCGTTAGAGCGCTTAAAGCGCTCGTCCGTCGATCTGCTGCAATTGCATGGAACTAGCTTTAGCGGCGAACAGGTCGCGGCCATTCTAAAAAGCGGCGGCGTCGCCGACCAGCTGAGCGAGTTGAAAAACGAGGGTTTGATCGGCAGTGTCGGTTTTACCAGCGAGGATAACAACGCCGCTGTTTACGCGCTGATCGAGAGTGGTCGCTTCGACGTGATGCAGATCTGCTATAATTTTATCTACCAGCACCCTTATGAACCATCGCGGCCCTTTGGCAGCATCTTGGAGGCGAACAAGTTGGGAATGGGCGTCGTGACGATGCGTGCGCCAACCTCGGGCATTGTCCAGCGCTGGATCCAGCAGGTAAACCCGAAAAACACGTTCAACTACACGCCTGCGCTGATACAGTTTCCTTTGGCCAACCCGCTCGTCAACGTCGCGCTCGTCGGGATGCGCACGGTTGCCGAAGTCGAAGAGAATGTCGTCCTCGCCAACGACCTCGAGGGCCGGGTACCGCTGGATTGGCTGCACGAGCGCTACGTCAATCGAGGTGAAA
Source organism: Planctomycetota bacterium (assembly GCA_047616505.1). Taxonomy (GTDB): domain Bacteria; phylum Latescibacterota; class UBA2968; order UBA8231; family UBA8231. Next base: position 29,864 of record JBLHGI010000005.1, on the reverse strand, counting down.
AATGATCGTCGATGCCTATTGCCATGTCGGCCTACCCCGCTTCGGCAGCTTGGAAGATGCGCTGACGGTTGCCCAGGTCTTTGGTGTCGAGCGCTCCGTGCTCGTCTTGGGGCCGATGGTGCCGGACTATGTGACCTTGTTCCGCGCCATCGCCGCTTATCCGGACACGCTGCGCGGCGTAGGTATTCCCTTCGGGGAAAACGAGGCACAGCAGGGAGAGATCGCCGAAATACAGCTGCGCGCCGGTATTGCGGGTTTGCGCTTGAGCGCTAGCGAAATACTGCAATATCCCGCAGTGCCCGAGCTGGTCGGCCAATCCGGTCGTTGGATCTACGCCGTCAGTATCATCGATAACTCGGCCGCCGCCGAGTACCTAGTAGATTGGTTAGAGCGCTATCCAGCGTGTCGCGTGGCGGCCCCGCATTTTCTCTGCGTTAGCGACGGCGGTATCAGCTCGCCGCTGGCCGAGCTGATAAGTCATCCGCGTTTTTATCCGATCTTTTCGCGCCACGGCGGTTTGGGAAGCCAAGAGTCTTATCCGCATATGGATTTCGTGCCCTGGGTCGAATCCGTCGTTGCGCTCTGCGGCTGGCAGCGCGCAATGTTCGGCAGCGAGTATCCGGTTATTTTCTGGCGCGACGAGACCTATGCTTCGTGTCTGGACTGGGTGCGCGAGATACAGCCGCAGGCGTCTGCGATTGAACTCGCTGGGTTGTTCGGTGATACGGCGAACCAATTGCTCTTTGAGGAAACACAGCCCGCAAGAGAAGAAGTCGTCGTTCCGCCGTGGGTTGGCGAGCAGTTTGACCGCAATCGTACGGTGCCGCTGTGGGATGGGCGCGAGGTGCCGATGGATGCGATTCAGGATTGGCTTGAGTTGTATGTGGAAGAATTAAAAGAAGAACGCGCGGCTTTGTTTAGTCGATCGAAGGGCAACAAAACGTAAAATATTTATAAGCAATAACGATATAATATCACTCGCCCTATTCTAAGGAAACCCCCATGCTGGTCTTTGACGGCGACTACCCCATGGCCTACGGTGCGCTCGAACTAAACCGAGACCTAACGCGCCCGATTGCCGAAGTGCGGGCGGCCGAAGAACGCCCTGAGAATATCCCCTTTGCCTCGCTGCCCGAAATGCGGCGCGGACGCGTGGCCGCCGCGCTAGTAAAGTTTACGGTGCGCCGACAGAGTCCCGACAGCGTTCTGCCCGGTCTGCGCGGCAGCGAAGCGATCTACGGTGCCGCCCGCGGGCAGTTGGCCTATTACGAAATGCTGGCGCAATCCGGTGAGGCGCGTTTACTCACACAGCGCCGCGCGCTAACGGAGCATATCGCGCAGTGGGAAGTAGCCGAAGACGTCGAGGCGCTGCCCGTCGGATTGGTCATTGGCATGGAGGGCGCCGATCCCGTGTTGTCGCCGTCGCAGGTGCATGCTTGGTGGCAGTTTGGCGTGCGCGTTATCAGTCTGACGCACTACGGTCCCAGCGCCTATGCGCACGGCACGGGTAGCCTGGGCGGGCTCTTGGGCTCGGCGGCCGAGCTGCTCAAAGAGATGGCCGCCTGTGGCATGCTCTTAGACTTGACGCATATCTCAGACGAAAGCTTTTGGCAGGCCGTTGAACTATACGAGGGGCCGGTGCTGGCCAGCCATCAGAACTGCCGCGCCTTGGTGCCGGGCGAGCGTCAGTTTAGCGACGAACAGCTGCAGCTGATTATAGATAGAGGGGGTGTTATCGGCGTGTCGATGGACACGTGGATGCTCTACGCGCAGCCGGTCTTAGATTGGGCGCGCACGGGTTCCTTCAATCGCCGCGACTACTTTGAGCGAGAGGCCATCACCTTAGAGCACGTGGCCGATCATGTCGATCATATCTGTCAGCTGTCCGGCAATGCGCTGCACGCGGCCATTGGCGGTGATACGGACGGCCAGGGAGGTATAGAGGGCGCTCCTATAGATATTGATACGGTCGCCGACTATCAGAAGTTGGCGTCTATCTTAACTGCGCGTGGATATGCGGAAGCCGATATCGAAAACGTGCTATACAAAAATTGGCTGCGTTTTTATCAGACGCATCTTCCCAACGACAGATAACACACTACAAGCAGGGAGTGGGATATGAAAATTACCGACATCGAATGCCATATCGTCGTCGCACCAGATTTAAAAGAAGATGCCACCTCGTCGTCGCAGGATGATATCGTCGTGTTGGTGCACACGGACGAGGGCATTACGGGCATTGGCGAGACCGATACGGGGCCGTGGTTGGTCAAGGCGGCCATCGAGGCACCCGGCAGCCATACCATGGCGATGGGCATGAAGGATTTGCTGATCGGCGCGGACCCGTTTGATACCAGTGCGCTGTGGGAAAAGCTCTATACCTATACGGCGATGAGCGGGCGGCGCGGTGCGGTCATCTGCGCTATCGGTGCGATCGATATGGCGCTGTGGGATATCAAGGGCAAGGCGTTGGGGCTGCCCTGTTACAAGCTCTTGGGCGGTGCGCATAGAGACCATATTGTGCCCTATGCGTCGCTACAGCCGGATGGGGCGTCCGTAAAGGAATACGGGGACTCGCTGGTGGCGTGGGCTAAGCGCGCACAGGAATACGGTTTTACGGCCGGCAAGATGGAGTGCACGCTCGCCGGCCCCTACAACCACTCGGGTCTCAGCGGCAGCGACGAGGAGATGACGGAAATTGTCCGCGCCTGCCGCGAAGCGGTTGGACCAGATTTTGAGATGATGGTGGACGTGCAGTATCGCTGGTCCGATGTGCGCTCGTGTTTGCGCACGATCAGCAAATGGGACGACCTGGATCTGTTCTTTTTGGAAACGCCGCTGCAGATCGACGACCTGGACGGTTATGCAATACTAGCGCGCGAAGCGCCGATGCGCATCGCCGCGGGCGAGTGGCAGAATACCCGCTTTGAGTTTATCGAGCTGATGGACCGCGGTCTGGTACAAGTCGCGCAGCCGGACGTGGGCCGCGTCGGCGGGCTGACGGAAGCGATGCGGGTATGCCATATGGCGCAGGATCGCGGGCGCTTGATTGTGCCGCACTGCTGGAAGACGGGCATTGGCATTGCCGCCTCGGCCCATATGGCGGCGGCCGTGCCGAATTGTCCCTATATCGAATATCTGCCGGATGAGTTGTGCGACTCGGTGTTGCGCAAAGAGCTGGTCAGCGAGCCGCTTGAGATGCGCGACGGCGTGGTGCAGTTGCCGGAAAAACCGGGTTTGGGCATCGAGCTGAACATGGATGCGATCAAGGCGTATGCGGTGGAGTAGTCGGCTGATATTTTTTTCCAGTTGGGAGCACCTTGGGGCCGATCAGTAAAGATATGACAACGGCCCCCGTTCCCTTGCCCGACCGCTGGGGCCAACAGACGGCGGCCGCTCCCGCCGCCGCGCGCGCGCAAACTTCGAGCATACTCGGCGTATCTTCTGATCAGTGGGAGAGAGTCTGCTGCGCTAGTCAATCTCCGCTTGATACTGTATAAGAAGCTCGCTTATATAGGGTGCATATCTGTCTAAGAGGAGTCCGTGATGAGCGCCTCCGCACCCCAACGCATTATCTGGCTCGACGCCGCCAAAGCCTATGGCATTTTCTTGGTCTACTATGGCCATATTGCCGAGCGTTTCTACCAGTTGGGCGGTAACCACGCCGCCTTGCTCCAGGACAAATTCGTCTATGCCTTCCACGTGCCGTTGTTCTTTTTTATATCCGGCTTCTTTGCACGCCAAACGCCTGATTCCGTACCTGCTTTTGTACGCAAGAGTCTGCTCACTCGCCTGTTGCCCGTCTTTTTCCTCTCCCTGCTCATCGTTCCTGGGATGGCTATCGAGCATGCCCTGCCGCCTAGTGCAGATGATTACTCGCCCGAATTTCGCGCCCGCTGGTTCGACGATTGGCCCGATCTCTGTCGCCGCATCAGTTCGACGAAAGAAGATGCTTTGGCTCGCCCCCGCGCCGAGCTCTGGCAGGCTCTAGCGCCAGAGGTCCAAGAGACGGTCCAAGCCGGGGCCCGCGCCGATTCTCTCAGCCGATCGGATCGCGCGATCGTCATCGACGGTCTCAATGCGGCGATGGGGGCTGGACCCTACGATTTGAGCGATCCCAGCTATATCTCCAACTCGCGGATCGTCCAGAGTATACTCGCAGACGGCATCGATGCGCTTGCGCCCGTGGAACGCGGCAAGCTCAATGTCATGCTCACCTGGGCTGCGCTCTTTCCCGAATGGTCGGGTGAGGAAGGTTTTTGGCAGATGATAGTAGAGGAAATGGCGTCTATCTATCCGCAGGGTTTCCCACTCAATATCCCCACTTGGTTCCTCATCGGTCTATTCGTCGTCGAGGTCTATCACTTCTTAGTTGGCCGCTTCCTGAGCTCAACGCTGCGACTGTTGGTCGCCCTTATTTCTTTCTGGGTCGTTGGGGCCTACATCAATCACGGTGCGGAACTGTGGTCTGATATCCTTTTTGCGCGCGAATGTGTTCTGCTCTATGCCTTCTATCTACTCGGTCTCTTGTTACGCCGCACGCAGGTGCTCGAAGGGCTTTCGTTTTTGGCGCGCTTCGCCCTCTTTCTCTTTAGCTCAGCCCTGCTCTTGGGCACCTTCAATCTCAACCCGCTCTCTGACGATATCATACCCGTGGTGCTGATCAATCTCTCGCAGCATGGCAACCCTTACTACTTTACCATTACGGCGCTGGCCGGTTGTTTTGCCATTGTCGGACTGTCGCTACTCACTCCCGACTGGAAATGGTTCTCTTGGGTCGGTCGCCACACGCTGCTCTTGATGGGCTGCAATGGTTTCTTCTTTGCCTTCGTCAACAAGCCGCTGGCCAGGGCTGTAGCACTCGTCGATTCGCATCCGGTCGCCTTGTTTTGGATCGCGTTATTTACCATTCTTTCGTTAGTCGCTTCCGTGCCCCTCGCTCTGCTCTTAGATCGTTACGTTCCTCAGCTCATAGGCCGACCGCGAGCGGCGGGACCGCTCCTACCCAAATTAATGTGAAAGCCAATACATGAGACTCGAAAATAAAATTGCTATAATCACCGGCGGTGCCAACGGCATTGGCCGTGCAACAGTTGAAATTTTCTTGCGCGAAGGCGCTGCCGTTGTAATTGCCGATCGCGACTGCAAAAACGGCCCGGCCTTGGCAGAGACGTCCACTCGTGCCCTCTTTGTAGAGACGGATGTTAGCAGCGATAGATCTGTCGCCGATCTCGTTGCCAAAACGGTGGCGCATTTTGGCGGTGTCGATGCGCTGGTCAACAATGCCGGTGTAGATATTACGGGGAGCGTGGTCGATACGGAACCGCAGCGCTGGCAACGCGTATTGGACGTCAACCTTTCCAGTATATATCGCACCTGCCACGAAGCGATCCCACATATGATTACGCGCGGTGGCGGTGCCATTGTCAATATCTCTTCTGTGCAAGGCATGTATGGCTGGCCCAATTACAGCGCCTATGCCACGTCCAAAGCTGGCATCTTTGGTTTTACGCGCCAAGCGGCTTTTGAATATGCCGAGCAAAACATTCGCATCAACGCCATTAGCCCGGGGGCTATAAGCACTCAGTTGGGCCAAAATAGCGACACATTAGAACCCGACTATGCGCACGATCCAGGCGTGGTATCAGCGCCGCAAGAAACGGCGACGGATACACCGGTAGTTGCCGAAAAGCGCCCGCGCTTAAAACAGGCGGGGAAGCCTGAAGATATTGCCTATGCAGCGCTTTTTTTAGCCTCGGAAGAAGCCGCCTATATCAGCGGACAGAATCTCGTTGTCGACGGTGGTTTAACTACGCATGTGGGATGAGAATATTTAGGAGCGTAGTAGGTTCGACGGTGCGCCATCAACTATCAGCAAAAAGAACGGCCCAGACCCGCTCTGCGATATAGGCGTGTCCCGCCGAGTTGAAATGCATGCCGTCATCCGCGATAAAGTCGCTGTATTTGGCGTCGTCTATTTCTCTGTAGATGTCGAGTACATCGATTCCCATTATTTTCGCAATGCGTCGACCGGCATCGATATAGGATACGACGAGCGATTCTTCGAGCCCTCGATCGGCAAAGGCGACGGGATACTGCGTGACGTAGAGAACTTGGCAGCGGCTCTTCATGTATTCGAGGATTTCTTCGACCTGGGCGCTGTGTTTTGCCAGTGCAACCCGTTTCTCTGGTTGAGGATCTGGCGTCCGTGCTATGTCGTTGACGCCCAGGGTGACGATAGCTATGTCTGACTCGGCGTGGATGGGTATCTCTGTTAGACGCAAAACCATATCGTCGGTGGTGTGTCCGCCGATGCCAAAGTTTTCCGCGTGGCCTAGATGTTCCTGCTCGAGGCGTTTTCCGATGCGCATAATAAACCCGCCTTCCTCCGTATCGCGGGCTCCTTGAGCGGTACTGGCGCCAAAACTAAATATTCGTCGCATAGAATTATGGCCTCGGTTTGACATAGTGATTGAGGTCGCGCAGCGCGATAACGGTGCAGGCATTATCCTGCAGATAGCGCACGTAAGATTCGAAGGTGTCGGGTTCCGTGTGCACCCAGGCGTGGTCTAAGTCGGGGACGCCGTGCAGCGTCAGCACGCATATTTTCCCGTCCGTAGCTTGGTCGACTGACCACTTAAAATCATCTTCTGAATACTTCGGCCCCGCGGCTCCCGTCGTTGGGACCAGCAGTGGATCGTGCTGCTGCGGGTCATAGGCCGGACCGCGTCCTCCTTCGTTATCGCGAGTAAACTCCGGGTCTGGACCGCGGCGTGCAAACTCAAAGCCGTGCTGGCGAAGCACGGCGACTGCTTCGGGGCCGTTTGAATATCCGGGATAAGCAAAGGTCGTGGGTTTGCGGATTGCGAATGTATGACACTGAGCATCTATGTAGTGAATGTCCGCGAGTAACTCTGCGTCGGACTGGGTGGTTACATTTTTGTGCGCGCGCGTATGGTTGCCGATTTCGAAGCCTCTCTTGTCGAGGTCGGCTATTTCTTCCCACGTCATATAGCGCGTTTTGTCATCGAGAAACCTAAGTCCCTCGGATATATAAAATGTCGCGCCGAACCCGGCCTCCTCTAAGAGCGGTGCGACAAAGTGGTGCTGCGATTTAACGCCGTCGTCGAAAGTGAGGCAGACGAGGCCATCGGGAATTGTTTCTACCATTAGAAGGGCCACTCCTTGAGAGCATTGCGGGTTTCGTCGATGAATTGCTGGGCGTGTTCCGTCGTCATCGGCAGAGAGGGGGCACCACCCTGACGAGTGGCGATGCCGTGGTTTAACATCCAAAAGGAAAACCAGCGATGCTTTTCGCCCGAGTCGGCCGCCGCTTGGCGGTAGTTAGCTGGAGGTGGGTCGAGAAAGTAGATGCGGAAGATCGACCCGGCGACGACGACGCAGGCTTTGACGCCGGCGGAGCGGAACGTCTCTTCGAGCTCTGTTCCAAGAGTGCGCGTCAGCTCGCCCAGCTGCGCGTAGGCTGGCTCTGTCATTTGACGCAAAGAAGTCAGTCCGGCAACGGTTGCTATGGGGTTTCCATTATAGGTGCCGGATTGGGCGATGGCGGGTGGGCCCTTGGTTGGATCGTATAAAGCCATGACGTCTTCGCGTCCGCCGAAAACTCCTCCCGCCGTGCCACCGGCTACCACTTTTGCCAGACACGTGAGGTCTGGGCGAATGTCGAAGGCTCCCTGCGTGCCGCCGGAAGAAAAGCGGAACGAGACGATTTCGTCGAAAATCAGGAGAATGTCCAGCTCGCGAGTGACGTCGCTGAGCATCTGCAAAAACTGGGGAGCGGGCAGGACCAAACCGGCCGCGGTCGATAGGGGGTCGATGATGACGGCGGCGAGATCGGCGGCGTTCTCCCGTATGATCGCCTCGCTGGCGGCGGTGTCGTTGAAGGGCATCACGACGACGGACTCGGCCGTGCCGGGCGCGAGCCCCGCGGACGAGAGCACGGAATGGGGACGATCTATTGGACCGAGTGACGCGTCGACGGGAGGCATATAGCTAATCATAGCGGGGTCGTCGATGCCGTGGTAGGCTCCCTCGAACTTGGCGATTTTGCCGCGGCCGGTGAAGGCGCGGGCCGCTCGGATCACGTTTAAAACGGCTTCCGTGCCCGAGCTGCAGAAGCGGATGCGCTCCATAGACGGCACGCGTTGGCGCAAAAGCTCGGCGAGTTCAATCTCTAGTTCGGTTGGGCCAAAGAAAGCTGTGCCATGCTGTATGCATTCGCTAAGGGCATTGATGATAGATGGATGGGCGTGTCCGAGGATCAGAGCGGTGGCGTTGTTGACGAAGTCGAGTCGTGTGTTGCCATCGACATCCGTGACGTGCACGCCGGCACCACTCTGAGTGTAGATGGGAAAGGGATTGACATATACGCCGGTGCGCGTGTTGCCGCCGGGTAGCGATGATTGCGCGCGCTGGAATAGCTCGTAGGAGCGCGGATTTTGGGCGCTGTAATCGGCTAGGAGTTGCTCTAGTGAAGTCATGATAATCCTTTGCGCAAGTGGCAGTGTTTAACGTATCGGTCAGATTTTTTTGTTGGCCAGCATGTGAACCGAAGCGACTAAGTGCCCAAGCGTTTCTCCTCTTCTGCGAGCCAATCGGCATCGGCCATCGGCATGGGGTCTGGTTCTCCGAGCCCTGCTTCGTTGCGCCAGCGCATTAGCGGGTGTTCGCGGTTGGCCTGTGGTAGGTCTACGCGCGTTCCGTAGGCTGCGGATTCAAAGATGCCCGTGATAATTTCGATGACATGACGTCCCTCGTCTAATGCGCGGTGCCGGCAAGACGTCGTGCGGCGTAATGGGGCGCACGCGCGTGGTCGCATGCGCCGTGACGCTCTGGCAGTGGCCGCCAAATTTGATCATGCTCGTCAAGGGTTGTTTTTATATCTCTACAGCTTAAGCGGACTCCCGCCGCCAGACTTCGTAGGGGTTTTCCCGATTGGCCATGGGAAATGCTACTCGGCCCTGTAGCCGCTGCGATTCGTGTACGGCCATGATCATCTCCAGCGCTGCCCGCGCGTCTTTGCCGCTCGAAGCTTCGATGACATCGCGGTCTTCTTCTATCGCTTGGATCAGCTCGCGGGCGATCTGCATATTGCTGTGGTGCGTGCGCTCGTTTTCGGGGATGGCTTCCCACTCGTCTAATAATACGCGCTCCCACGGTACCTTGCCGTCGGGAATGAATAGGCCGTGGCGGTGGATATACATTTCTCCGTTGGGCGAATTGCGCAGTGCGATAATCCCCTCGCTGCCATGCGCCTCGAAACCAAAAGAACGGCTGTTGAGCCTGGCGGTGGTATCACCTGGCTGCGACTCAAAATGTGCGGTGATGCCGTTGGTGAAGACATAATAGGCCGCTAGGCTGTTGCCGGCGATTGGACCGATGCCCTCGTTGCCCTCGCGCACGTCGTCGAGTGTGATCTCGCAGCCGTCCTGCGCGATATGAGCGTGCGCCCAGGCGACGTCGGCTCCGGCGAAATAGCGCATGCTGTCCATCATATGTGGTCCTAATACGGTGAGGTCCTCCGCTCCGGCGCGATGGTCCCACTTGCCACGTGCCCTGAGCACTTGCAATTGCCCGATCTCACCGGCATCGACCAGTCTTTTAGCGTGCTGCTCGTAGGGGTTGGCGCGCCGGTGCGCTACGGCGATTTTTGTGTTGTGCCGCGCGCACGTTTCCAATATCGCATCGGCCTCTGCTAGCGATGCGGCTACGGGTTTCTCGCAGAAGATGCCTTGGGCACCGGCCTCGGCGGCGGCGATGGCCATCTCGGCGTGTAGCGTGACTATGCGGGGACAGATATTGACCAGTTCGACGCGTTCTTTTTTTAGCATTTCGCGATAGTCGGCGTACGATCTAGTTGCGCCGGTCCGTTTGCATGCGGCGGTCAGACCCTCTGGGTCGGGATCGGCGACGGCGACTACTTCGACCTCGGGCATATCCGCGTAGACCACGTCGAGCCCGTGGCCATAATTGCCCTGCCCCGTATGGCCGATGATCGCGGCCCTGTATTTCTTTCCCATAGCTCTCCCTCTTGCGGTGCGGCTGCCGACACCGCGCTCCTAAATTGATGGTTTGAAGCCCGTTTTATATCTTTGCCAAAATTCGCAAATAATAATAAACGAGGAGAATTGCATGTCTACTACCTTAGTGCATGTCGGCGTGCGCGCCAGCGATTTAGAAAAGACGATCCGCTTCTGGCGCGACGGTTTGGGGCTGCCGGTCTTTTCCGAGCAGGAAAACTGTTATGACCTGAGCGACGGTTATCACAACTTCCGCGTCTTCCAGCACGATGGCCTGGCGCGGCCCGCGCATGTTAGCGGTATGCTCGATTATTTGCATATTGGCGTTTTGGTGCCGGACCTCGAGGCGGCCGCTCAGCGCCTATTGGATATGGGCTACGAAATTTTCTCCGATGGTCTGGCGGGCAAGATCCCTCTCCGCTCTGACAATCTCAGCGAAGGAGCTTTTAAGGTCGAAGACCCCGACGGCATCACAGTCGACGTGACCTCGAGCGATGACCAGTGGCCGGGTGCCCAGCTCAAGGAAAAATAAGCTGGAGCTTTAGAGGTCGATGATTTCCGCTGGCGTCGTATAACCACCGGGGATATGAGCCTCGAGCCATTCAGGTGCGTCGCGCCGCGGCAGCGCTAGGGCTGGTTCGCCCTTGCAGCTCAGACGATAGAGCAGCCGGGCATCGTCGATAGAGTTGATATCCGCTTTGATCGGCGGCGAGTTGTGCAAGGTCATATAGTTGTCCCATATCGTCACGTCTCCGGGTGCGTGCAAATGGTCGTAGCGAAACTGTTTTTGCAGCACGTGGGCTTCTAAGCGGTCCAAGAGCGTACGCGATGCTTCCATCGACATGCCTTCGACCTCAATGGGGGGACGCACCTTGGGGCGCGAAGCCCAGATGGGGCTGTGCAGCGACTTAATGCCAGAGCGCGGGTTCGTGCGCACTAAAGGTGCCAGCCAGCCCTCGTCTCCTTCGTTCAAACGCCGTCGCAGCTGTAAGTGCTCTAACTCTGCTTGCTCCGCTGGTGGCAGAGCAGCAAACGCTGCGGCGGTATCGGCGAACGCCGTTTCGCCGTTGAGGGGCAGGTCTTTGCGCAGCCGCATGAGTTCCGCGTCCGAGTCCTCGAAGTAGGGACCGAAGCGCTGCGCATCGCCAACGTCTGAATCTTGTACCCAGTAACCGCCGGGTGCATCGCGCGAGGTGGGCGACTTGTGGGCGAGAAACATCGAGACATAGATCGGCAGGGGTTCGTATTCGATGTCCGTATGCCAGGAACCGCCGCTCCCCACCCGCACGGGGGCACCCTCTTTGGCCGGTCCGCGAAAATTGGCCGTTACTAACACCGTGGGCGATTCGTGTGGCAAGCACTGTAATTGACTGGGGAAAGTGGTATTGACGGCAGAGACGCTGCGTTTTGCAAAGGGGGTAAGCTCGAAGGGCCCATCGCTAGCGCCGTCGGATTGAGCTGGTTTGCCGCCGCGCATAAAATTGTTGGGGTGCGGCACGGGCGCTCCCCAGTGGTTGGCAAAGCGTTCGAAGTGGGCGAGGGAAAAATGCGCTAGGTCCTGCCCGGCAATGCTGACGATGCGAAACTGAGCTAAGGCGTCGAGCAGGAAGCCCGCCTGATCGAGGTTGAGTGGTCGGCATAAGTCTAGGCCTCTAAGACGAAGACCGGCCCCACTGGCCGCCAGCGGGCCTTCGCTCTGCGCCGCCGTGCCAAATAACTCTTGCAGGCGCTTGTTTAGCTCGGGTTGTTCCATGCTTTGCTTCATAATAAGTTTCTATCTCTTGGAAATAATGGTGTATGCGAAATGTTTAGGATCGGCTGTAATAGATAGTGGCATCGGCCTATACGGACACGCCATAGATTGCCCTAAATAAAAAGACGGAAGTGCGTCCCGTCGAATCCCCGGTCCCTAGCTATTTTCTGCACATTTGAATTGGAACGAATTGCGACATGCCATGCGGCATATTTAAACAAAGGATCAACCTATGAGTCAACGCATCAAAATTGCCCTGCTCGGGGCAGGTGGACGCGGCACGGGTTTCGCCAAGACCGTCAAGGATTTGTCACACCTTGCGGAGATTGTTGCCGTTGCAGAACCGCGCGAGAGCTATCGCGAAGACATAAGGCAATTATTTGATCTGCCGGAGAATCGGGTGTTTACGGATTGGCGCGACTTGGTGGCCGTGGAGAATATCTGCGATGCGGTGATTATTGCAACGATGGATCAGGAACATGTCGGCCCAGCGCTTGCCTGCCAAAAATTGGGATATCACATGATGCTCGAAAAGCCGATGGCAACGAGCCTAGAGGATTGTCAAAAAATCGCCGCCGCCCAGAAAGAGCACGAGGTCATAACCACCGTTTGCCATTCCCTGCGCTACAACAAGGGTTTCGCTTTGGTAAAGGACCTTATAGACAGCGGCAAACTCGGAGAGATTATTACAATTGATCAGCTTGAGCAGGTGGGGTTCTGGCACCAAGCTCACAGTTTTGTCCGCGGCAATTGGGGCAACGAAGCGAACTCGACCTTTATGCTGCTGGCAAAGAGCTGTCACGACATCGACTATATCTCCTATCTCGCTGGCCGAGACTGTCGGCAGGTCAGTTCCTTTGGTTCGCTATCCCATTTTACCGCGGCTAACGCGCCAGAGGGCAGTAGCGAGCGTTGTACAGGGGGCTGTGCCGTGGAAGCGACGTGCCCTTATTCCGCGATCAAAGCCTATGTCGATAGCCCCAACCTAGACCAATGGCCGGCCAACGTGTGTGCACATGAACACACGCGCGAGGCGCATAGGCGGGCAATCGAAACGGGGCCCTATGGCCGTTGTGTGTACCGCTGCGATAATGATGTGGTCGATCACCAGGTAGTGGCGATGCACTTTGACGCTGGGGTCACGGCTACCTTTACCATGACGGCATTCACCCAGGGCGGGGGTCGCAAGCTGCGCGTTCACGGTAGCGTGGGGGAACTGCTTTTTGACGAGAGCGAAATTGCGATTAAATATTATGGCAGCAACAATATCGAGCGCATCGCAGTCGGTGCCGAGGTCGGCGGTCACGGCGGCGGCGACAAGCGCGTCGTCAGCGCGTGGTTAGATGCAATACGCCTTGGGGATCCATCTCTCGTGACGACGGATGTGCACGAATCCCTGCGCACGCACAGCATCGTATTTGCCGCAGAGCAGTCTCGTCGCGAACGGCGTATGATCGATATGGCCGAGATCTATGCTGCGCCTGTTTCGACCTGATGCGACGAACACACGAGTTGGGGCGTTATTCCACATATATAATAGGCTAAGTGGTGTCATTTAAAATGTCTGTTATTCGCTCTTTTATATGAAGGGAAAATAGAAGATGAAGTGCACGTTATTGGAAAAGGAACAGCGCCAGTTTTTCGACGAAAATGGTTTTCTGGTCGTACCCAATGCACTCACGGCGCAAGAGGTGGCGCAATGGACGGCTAGCAGTGATCGGATGATTGAGGCTTTCGAGCGCGAGGAGGACCAGCACTATGTGCAGTGTCGCCCGGGGATAGTACAGAACCGCGATTTTCATCCGCTGCTGGCGCATCCTTCGACTCTGCCTTTAGTGGTGCAACTGCTCTCGCCGAATATTCATCTGCACACTACGGCGATCATTTATAAGTATCCCCAGGTCGATCCAGGAGCGGGGCCTCGAGGCTGGCATCGCGATATTGGCATGACGGAGGACCTCGGGCATGAGGGCGTCGTCCGCGCCGGCATAAAAGTGGGCTATTGCCTGACGGATTTTCACCAACCGCAGTCTGGTTTTACGGTGTTTGCCCCTGGTTCGCACCGGATACCGACGCCGCTGCCAATCCCTCGCGGCGAAGTCGATCCGGCCAATGCGGTGGATCTCTGTCTCAAGGCCGGCGATGCATTCCTGTTCGAAAATCGCGTCTTTCACACGGCTGCTGCCAACCTGAGTCAGCGGACGTCTAAGGTCATTATATTTGGTTATAGCTATCGCTGGATGGGGGGGCGAAAGGATCATATGGCGCAGGTGCAGCCGGACGGCGATGTGCTGGAGCAAGTAGACGATATCGGCAAACAGCTATTGGGAGGATCGTGCGATGCGCTGGTCGATTGGGCTAGAGCGCAGGGCCTTGTCGCATCACCACCCTTTGCATGGACGATGGAAGTCTAATGCAACAAAAATCATCATAGGAAAAGAGCCCCCCTGCCACCATAAAAACGAGTTGAGTCGCCATGGAACGCGTTGCCTGTACTCGTCCCATAAAATAGTAGTGACGTAATGGACGCCATTCTGGTATCCCCATGCATCGGCGTTGGCGTTGAGAGCCTGTTGAGTAAAGACCAGCATCAGCGCCGAATTCCAAATTCCGTGCGGCACGTGTTCGAGTATTTCCATCACGACGAGAGGCCTTGCCAATGCGTGCCCGCGCAGGTAGCGCAGTCCTGCGCGAATAGATTGCCACAGGGGTTCATTTGTGCGCTGTGCACGTTTTATTTCACCGCTTGGTAAGCTGATTAAGAGCACGGCGATGGCGGCCAATATAAAACTGCTCGTGTTGATTGCGATTAGAGTGGGAAGACTCAGCTGGAGGATCAGATGCAACCGGCGGCAAAACCCAGGGCGCTGGCGGCCTGCTGTGTGGCCAGCATTAGGCTGTTGGCCGAGACCAACTGCTCGCGCGGACTAGTAGTGAACTAAAGAGATCGGCCGCCATCATAAGGTGCTGCCGCGAGTAGCGGTCCACCCAGGCCCCGGCAAAGGGGCCTAAGAAAAATCCCGGTAGAGAAGTCGCAATCGTCACCCCGACGGTCTGCAGGGCCGACCCCGTGTGCTCAAAAATAGTGACGATGATGCCCACCCGGAACAAGACATCTCCCGTCGTCGAAACTAAAAAATCCAACCACAGCAAGCGGTAGTTTCGATTGCCCAGAGGAGCGAAGTTTTCCAGCATTAAGAACGGTACAGGTAATCGACGTACTGCCAGCTAAAATCGTCTTTGCGCTGCCCGCCTTGGGTCAGCCCGACGGCGCGGTCCTCCGCTTGTAGTAGGGCCAGCTTGGCCGGGTCGCGCAGGAGGTTGTCGCTCTCCACCTGCCAGCTAGTTAGCACCTCGAGCAATTTCACCGTTTTGTTGAGTGGTGCAAAAAGGCGAAGCCACAGTACGGCTAAGCGTCGGCCTTTGCTCTGCACCGTGCCGCGGGTTGACCTTGTGCGCAAAAAGGCGCTTTATGTTTTCCATATGGATTATAAAGAACCTATAGCAGTTATCAAGACGGGTCTGGTCTTGGTCTATCTAATTGCGGCGGCCCTGGTTTGGCAGGGCAATGCAGCACTGCCGCTGGAATTTCACGATCGCGAGATGTTTGCCGACCACGAGCGCATTGCCGCCGAGCCGTCTTTCTTTTTTTCCGCCGACAAAGCACAGTACAACGGGCGTTGGTTAGCCAATGCCTATCAGCTGGCCGTCTATTGGTTAATCGGGGAGAACTCTCCGTTCGCCTATAGGTTGCTGGCCTTGTTGTTGCACGGGGCCGTTACGGCGCTACTCGTTCGTTTGGCGCTACTGAAGGGCTGTTCGTCGCTCGTTGCCCATGGGGCCGGTTTGTGGTTTCTCGTGACGCCTAGTCACTATCAGGTGATCCACCATATTTCCGCGGTCGATTATATCCTGTGTGCGCTCTTTGGTCTGTGGGCACTCTCGCGAGCGGTGGCCAACCGCGCATGGGATGGATGGGTGGTACTGGGATTACTCTGTGCGATGTTGAGCCATCAGGCAGGGGTTATTTTCGCTGGGTTCTGTTGGCACGCGGTGTATTGGGGGCGGTGGCGCGCCGGGGTTTTGGCCGCTGTATTGGTGGGAGGATCGGGGCTTGCCCTGTGGTTTTCCTTGCCCGCATCCACGAGTGGGGGAGGGGCGGCGACGGCTTTTAGCGCCCTGCTAAGCTGGCAATATGCGTGGGAACTCATCCAGTCTTTTATCGGCTTGTTCGGGCGTCTGGCCGCTTTCGCTTTTTTCTTTCCGCTCCCGCCCAACAGCCCATCGAATGTTTTGGTGGGGTTGGGGTTGGGGGGGCTGTTGACAACTGCTTGGTTAGGGTACCGGCGGCATCCTGCTTTCTCTTGGGCTATAGGGTCGGTGGTCCTATGTCTTCCCTTTGCTCTGCTGATAAACGAGTTCTTAGCTGGACTCACTGCCGGGCCGATTCGATATGTGTATTTCAGCAGCGGTTTTGCTTTTGTCGCTGCTCTAACGCTGCTGGAATCGCTGGGAAAACGCTGGCTCGGGCTCTGTATTGGTATGGGCGTGGTCGTTTCTCTCTTTTCATGGCCAGAGGCGCGGGAATTGACGCGAGCCTCTGCCGCCTGGGCCGCGGCCGACGGGCACGAAGAAGAAGCGTTAGTGCTGTATCAGTCGCTGTGGCAAAGCGAGCTATTGCCGCCGGAGTATATAGAGGGGGCGCATGAGAATGCCCTGATACTGGCCGTCGGTCGGGTCGATAACTTTGACTCTCTCTTCGCGCTCGCCCGCACGAGATATCCGGACAATGAGCGGATAGGATTAGTCGCCGCCTGCCTTGAGGTCATAGAAGAGCCGCGGACGCTGGCGCGTTATGCAAAGATTTGGGCTGCCGATACGGAGGCGTCTATGGTCGTAGGGTCGGTTTTGTATCGGCTGTTTCGCTATCATGCTCGCCGCGGTGAAACGGGTAAAATGTATGCCGCCTTGGTTATCGCACAGACTTTGAGCCCGCGCGAGCATATGGCAAAGGCGCTGGCCGAGGTCAGGCGGGTGTTGGCGTCGCACGACAAGTTGGATGCCGTGCACGCCGACTATATAAGGGTCTATGGGTTGTGAAAGAACGGCTTGGGGAATTGTGGCGCTGGCGACCTGGTCTAGCCGCGAGTCGGTTCTTTGCCCGCTTCCAGGTATCGACTCAGTTTGTCCCAGTCGAAGCGGACACCTATGCCGGGTTCGGTGTGGGGCCAGGCGCGGCCCTCGCGAATGGCTGGCGGGTTGAGCGTATAGTCCTGGATGGGGAAACTGTGCCACTCTAGATAGTGCCCTTCTTCGATTCCCGCTAATAGATGAGCGTGTAACTCCTGCATGCCGTGTGTCGATACGCGCCGTCCTTGGTCGCGACAGAATCGGGCTACGCGCATCCAGTCGGTAGTGCCGCCGATATTAGAGGCGTCGGGCTGGGGGGAATCGATGTCGGCGATAGGCAGTGCGTGCGCAAATTCGTCTACGAGATGCAAGTTCTCCCCCATGGCTATGGGCAGTGCACCTTGCTCTTTGATACGGCGATAGGCGGCGTAGTGGTCGGGAATGGTTGGCTCTTCAAGCCAGTAGATATTGTAGGGTGCGAATGCCTCGCTCATGCGGATCGCCTGCTTTTCACTCCACTTCATATTGGCATCGACCATAAAGACGGCTTCTTCGCCGATTAGCTTGCGCACGGCGGCGCCCCGTTCGATACCTTCGCGCTCATCTTCGCGGCTGACTTTGATTTTGACGGCGTGAAATTCCCGTTCTAAGTAGCCTTCTATTTGGCGCAGTAGTTTGGGTAGGGGGAACTGTAGGTCGATGCCCCCGGCATAGGTCAGGGCCGATTCATGCGCGCCGCCTACCGCTGCGCGCAGGGCCTGTTTTTTATGAGTAGTTGTAGTATGGCGTGCCCGTATAGGTATAGCCGCTACCTTCGACGCCATCGCTCGTGCGCACGGTGGCTGTCACTAACTCAAAGTGCGTGTGCGTGGGGTGGCGCGCGTCTTCGAGTGGTTCGGGCAACGGCACGCGATAAAGACGAGAGTCGAGGGATTGAACTTTCATTTTCTATTCTAAGATAGAGGTAAAACTTATCTTTGTAGTATATATTAGGTGGGATCGCGGCGGATGCCTATACGGCTTCTATAATTTTTGCCAAGAAAGCAATATTGAAGCGGCTTTACAATTTTTCTGAAATGAGTTGGCGGGAATTGGCCGCCCAACCTTTGTTTCTTGCCATTTGTTTAGCGGCAGTAGCGGGCACTTGGGCTGGTTGGCAACTGTTCTGGTTTCTAACGGACGATGCTTTTATCGCTTTCCGCTATATAAGCAATGACATGTTGGGCTACGGTCTAGTATGGAACCCACCGCCTTTTCGGCCGGTCGAAGGCTACACGAGCCTGCTGTGGATTTTGCTCTTGGAGGGCATTTGGCGCGTTGCGGGGTGGATGCCGCCAGAATCGGCCAATATCGTCTCCCTGTTATTTGGTTATGGCGCGTTGGTGCTGAGTGTGCTCTTTCTCAAGCGCATGCACGTACCGGTAGCTATGGCGCGCTATCGCCTGGCTCTATTGGTGTGGGTGTTGGTAGGAGTTTTGAGCAATCGCACCTTTCTGGCGTGGCTGAGTTCAGGGCTGGAGACGGCGTGCTTTAATTTTTTCCTTATCTGGTGGGTCTACTGCGGCTTTGCGGCGATGGACAAACGCGGGGCTCGCTGGGTATTGGGCCTGAGTCTGAGCGTGACCTGTACGACGCTTACGCGCCCTGATGGCCTGCTCTTTCTGATGGTGAGTTTACTGTTATTGTTGTTGCATGTGGTGCGCTTTGAGGAAAGAACACACGTGCGCTGGAGAGAGTTGTTACAGGCCATTCCCCTGTTGGCGATCCCTCTGCACCTATTGTGGCGGTATGCGCAATATGGGGAGTGGTTGCCCAATACCTACTACGCCAAATACGTCTCTCCATGGCCCGAAAGTGGCATCCGTTATTTGGCGTCTTTTGTCGTTGAGTACGGACTGTGGGTTTGGGGTATTTTTGCGCTGTGGTGGTTATGGCGGGCTGCTCGTGACAGGAATGCGCGCTGGGTCGAATTGGCTTATAGATACCATCACGCGCTGCTGGTACTGGGAGCCATTCTCGCCCATATTGCTTATTACACGCTGAAGATTGGTGGGGATCATTTTGAGTATCGCATTTTCAGTTACCTGATTCCACTGTTTTTTCTTTCTGCGGTTTGGTTTTTAGTGCGCCTGACGCGTTCGTCCTGGGCTCTGCACACAGGCATGGCGTTGTTCTGGCTTCTGTCGCTGCCGATCCCTTGGCTGCATTGGCAAGAGACGCACGAAATAAATACGCGCGAACCTTATCTAATTAAGCCTATTGCCCAAAGATTCCCGCAACCACTACAGCCGCTGATCGCCTATTGGGATGGGTGGCAGGCATGGCTTATCAGCCACTCTGTCGGTATGCGCCACCAAGAGCACAAAATATTTTGGCAAGAGCAGGTCGGTTTTTGGCCCGAGCGCGGGTTGGGTAGCCAGGTCGCTTGGTCCGAACGAGCCGTTGCGATTATACAGTCGGTAGGCGTGCCTAGCTGGAATATGCCGGAGGTTGCTATTATCGACCTCAAAGGGCTCAACGACTGGGTGACTGCGCGCAGCCCGCAGGTTTTAGAAGTTAGGCAGATGGCGCACGATCGCATGCCGCCACTAGAATATGTACTGTGTTTTCGTCCGAATGTGTTTATCGATAAAACCAACGGCAAGATAATCGTAAAAGGACGCACACCACTGTTGAGCGATGAGGAAATTCGCGCCTGCGAGAGTCGGGATTGGCTGGCGATAGAGCTGGAAAAAAAGTCGGCGTTGTCCACGGCAGACTAGAGCGGGCTGCTCTGTGTTTATAGGAAAAACATCTTTTTAACTATTGGAAAACTTTGCCATGAAGCAGTGGGTTATTCTTTTGAGTGCGCTAGGTTTTGTCTGGATGGGTTGTGGAGGCGATGATGGTTTGGGCAACGATCGTGCGAGCGGTGATTGCGAAACGAAAATACTCAACGGCGACTATATCATACGCACAACGCGCGATGTCGACGCGTTGGAGAGAGCGGGTGGATGTAGCTATACGATCGCGGGTGATCTAGAAATAACGGAAGTTAGCGTGCGCGTGTTGGAAGGGTTAGAAGACCTCAGTGCGGTGGGCGGTGACCTAAGAATTTACGAAAACGAAGAGCTAGAAAGTTTTGAAGGGTTAGTCGATCTGACGACGGTTGGCGGTGACGTCTATATCCACGACAACGAAGAACTGACGAGTTTTGAAGGTATGTTCCTACAGGCCGTGAGTGGAGATGTAAGGGTTTACAACAACGATCAATTGCTCGAAGTAGATGGTCTGTCGAAGCTCAACACCGTCGGTGGCGATTTGCAGATTAGCAACAATAATAAATTGGCCGATATCGAGGGGCTTTTTAATCTCGTACTCGTCGCGGGCAGTTTGCGCTTGGAATTTAATCCGTCGCTAGAGCTGATAGAGGATCTATCGAATTTGGCGACCGTGGGCGGCAGTTTTGTCGTTGAGAACAACTTTGCGCTAGAAGTGATAGAGAATATTTCGAGTTTGGGCAGCGTCGGCGAAAATTTGAGCATTGGCCAAAATGCTACGCTCGATCGGGTCGAGAATATGCTGGGCTTAGAAAGCCTCGGCAAAGATCTGAGCATTTACAGCAACGAGCGTTTGACCAGCATGGTGGGTTTGGCCAACCTGCAGCAAGTGGGTGGTAATCTCAATGTCTACAACAACGAGAAATTGACCCAGTTGCGGGGTTTAGAGGGGTTAAAGCAGGTTGGTAAAGACCTCAATATCTACGATAATGACAAGCTGTCGACGTTGACCGCGTTGGATAGTCTCGTCAATATTGGCGCGGACTTTTTTATTGTAGACAACAGCAACCTGCCCACGGAAGAAGCGCGCGCCTTGGCTGACAAAGTGGCGACGGGCATGATTTCAATCATTGACAACAGGAATTGATATCGCAGTTGTCTGTGCACAACTCACGAAAATTCGCCGTGTATTCGCAGCACATTAGCGACCTGCTTTTCCACACCGTCGAGTTCGCCTGGGATACCTTCGGCGCGACGTCCGATCAGCGCTAGCGGTCGCCAGATCCCCTCGTTCGGTCTGTCTATCTGTCCATCGGCATAATACGTCTGTCGGTATGCTTCAGCGAAGGCCTTATTCTTTTGTAACGGCACTCGCCGTCGACTCTATGCCGAGCAATTCGATTTCGAAGACCAAGATGGCACAGCCCGGAATATCAAATTTCTTGCCCTTTTTGCCATAGGCCAGATGCGGTGGAATCGTCAGCCGCGCTTTGCCTCCTCCCTTCATCTTTTGTATCCCTTCGATCCAGCCGGGAATCGCTTTTTCCAAAGAAATTTTGCGCGGGCTGCGATAGGTCGTCGTATAGTCGAAGACCGTGCTGTCGGTGAGCATGCCGGTATAGCGCACGAGCACCTGGTCCGTGGGCAGAGGGCTGGGGCCATCGCCGGCTTTTAGCTCTTGGTATATGAGGCCGGATGGAGTTTGTACTGCGCCGGGTGCGGCGGCGGCTTCGGCCAAGAACGCGCTGTCTACTTGTTCGGCGCACGGGTCGCCACAGCCGATGAGCAAGGCGGTTAGGGGTAAGAGAGCGGAGGCGAAAAGAGAATGCATGGCAGGTCTCCAGAGAGCTATTGGCTGGATCGGCTGTTATGTGATGAACTAGATTCTCTCGGCTTTCTCAGATGACAAAGAGGTCCATAAATTCGTGTACAGGCTTCGCTTCTAATTGGGCCTGATCCTGGCACAACGCGTCGATGGTCGCGCAGCGTGCAGCGGGGAAACGAGTGGCGAGATTGCGTTTGAATTTTTCTTCTAAGAGTGGAATGCCCTGGCCGCGGCGACGGCGATGGCCGATCGGATACTCGACGGCTACTTCTTCACTCGAACTGCCATCGGTAAAAAAGACCTGTAGCGCGTTGGCGATGGAACGTTTCTCGGTATCGTAGTAGTCGGCGCTGTAGTTTGCGTCTTCGACGATTTCCATCTTGTCGCGCAGCGCGTCGATTTCCGGGTGGCTCGCGTGGAAATCGTCCTCGTAGTGCTCGGCTATCAGGTCGCCAAAGATCAGTGGCACGGCGCTCATATATTGCAGGCAGTGGTCGCGGTCTGCCGGGTTGGCCAGCGGGCCGACTTTAGAGATGATGCGCACGGCCGAGTCGTGTGTGCGGATGACGATCTTGTCGATCTCGTCGAGCCGGTCTTTGACTTGGTGGTGCAGGGCGACGGCGCACTCGCAGGCTGTTTGGGCGTGGAATTCGGCGGGGAATGAAATCTTGAAGAGTATGTTCTCCATGACATAGGAGCCGTAGGGGCGCTGGAACTTAAATGCGCGCTCGGAAGGGTCTTTTAGCGACAAGTCCTTGTTGGTGTGACTGAACGACACGTCGTAGAAACCCCACTGCGGTGCCGATAGCACACCGGGAATGCCCATCTCTCCGCGCAGGCTCATATCGGCGAGGCGCACGGCGCGCGAGGTCGCATCGCCCGCGGCCCACGATTTGCGCGAACCGGCGTTGGGCGCGTGGCGGTAGGTGCGCAGCGCCGAGCCGTCGACCCAGGCTTGAGAGATGGCGGCCATAATGTGTTCTCTGTCGCCGCCCATTAGCCAGGTGCAGACGGCGGCGGAGGCCACGCGCACGAGCAATACGTGGCAGAGGCCGACGCGGTTAAAGGAATTCTCCAGCGCCAACACGCCCTGAATTTCGTGGGCTTTGATCATGGCTTCTAATACCGTGTGCATGGACAGCGGTTCTTGGCCCTGGGCTACGCGCTGTTGGGACAGAAAATCGCAGACGGCGAGAATGCCACCGAGATTGTCGGAGGGGTGGCCCCACTCGGCGGCCAACCAGGTATCGTTGTAGTCGAGCCAGCGGATCAGACAGCCGATGTCCCAGGCCGCCTTGACCGGATCGAGGCGAAATTGGGTGCCGGGCACGCGCGCCCCGTTGGGCACGATGGTGCCCTCGACGATGGGGCCGAGGTGTTTTGTGCACTCGGGAAAGCGCAGGGCTAACAGGCCGCAGCCGAGGGTGTCGATCAGGCAGTGGCGCGCGGTGTTCCAGGCCTCTGGAGACTCGATCTTGTAGTCCAGCACATAGTCGGCTATATCTTGGATTTCCCTATCGTAGTCGGGGCGATTGTTGAGGTCGAAAGTTGCACTCATAGTTTACCTAGGTAGATGGAATAGGGTGTGCTCAAGGGCGTTCTGAAATCGGCACAAAGGCGGTGTGCTCCGGGCCAATATAGTCGGCGTTGGGGCGAATGATGCGGTTGTCGGAGCGCTGCTCGAATACGTGGGCGGCCCAGCCAGTCAGGCGTGAACAGACGAAGAGCGGCGTAAAGAGCGGCGTGGGGATACCCATAAAATGGTAGGTGGAGGCGTGGTAAAAATCGGCGTTGGGGAAGAGCTTTTTCTCGCGCCACATTACTTCTTCACAGCGTGCGGAAATTGGATAGAGCTGCGTATCGCCGACATCGGCAGCGAGGCGCTTGGCCCACTCCTTGATCACGTTGCTGCGCGGATCGGACTCGCGGTAGACGGCGTGGCCAAACCCCATCACCATTTCTTTGTTGGCGAGTTTTTGCAGGAGAGCGCTTTCGGCTTCCTCGGGTGAGTGCCAGCCGGCGATCATTGCCATGGCCGCCTCGTTGGCGCCGCCGTGCAGCGGTCCGCGCAGCGTGCCGATGGCAGTGGTGATGCAGGAGTAGAGATCCGATAGGGTGGAGGCGCAGACGCGGCCGGCAAAGGTCGAGGCATTAAATTCGTGTTCGGCATAGAGGATGAGCGAGGTGTTCATGGCTTGGGTGTGCAGGTCGCTCGGTTTTTCGCCTTTGAGTAGGTGCAGAAAGTGGCCGCCGATGGAATCGTCATCGGTTTCGGTTTCGATGCGCAGTCCGTCGTGGCTAAAGCGATACCAATAGTTGATAATAGAGGGCAGTACCGCTAAGAGGCGGTCGGCGCGGTCGTGCTGCTCGGAGAAATCGCGCTCTGGTTCGAGGTTGCCCAGCATGGAGCAGCCCGTGCGCATAACGTCCATAGGATGAGCCGAGGCGGGAATCTGCTCCAGCGCCGTTTTTAGGGCGGTAGGTAGGCCGCGCAGGCTCTTTAGTTTGGCGATATAGGCGTCCAATTCGGTCTGGTTGGGCAGCGCGCCTTTGAGCAGTAGGTGTGCGACTTCTTCGAATGCGGCCTTTTCGGTCAGTTCGGCAATGTCGTAGCCGCGATAGGTCAGGCCGGCACCGCTTTTGCCAACCGTAGACAGCGCGGTTGTCCCCGCCGTCTGCCCGCGCAGCCCCTTCGTGTTCTGTGTTTTAGACATGGGACGCTCCTTGTTGTTTAGTCTTATTATTGCCCCGGCTCCCCACCTCTATTCGCACTTATTTGTTCTTGTCTGCGGCGAATAGTTCGTCCAGTTTCTGCTCGAATTCGTGGTAGTTGAGAAAATCGTATAGCTCCGTGCGCGTCTGCATCAGATCGACGACTTGTTTTTGGTCGCCCTGTTCGAGAATGTTTTGGTAGACGGCGAGGGCGGCTTTGCTCATGGCGCGGAATGCGCTCAAAGGATAGAGCACCATCGCGCAGCCAGCTTCGTATAGCTCGCGTTTGTTAAAGAGCGGCGTGGTGCCAAATTCGGTGATATTGGCTAGGATGGGGGCCTCGATGGCGGCGCTAAATGACTGGTACTCATCTAATGTTTTTACTGCTTCGGCGAAAATGCCATCGGCTCCAGCTTCTATACAGGCACCGGCGCGTTCTATCGCCGCGTCTAATCCCTCCATTTGCAGCGCATCGGTGCGGGCGATGACGAAGAAGTCGCGATCGATCTTGCCGTCAGTCGCAGCCTTGATGCGGTCGACCATTTCATCTTGGGAGATGATCTCTTTGTTGGGGCGATGGCCGCAGCGCTTCTGCGCTACCTGGTCTTCGATATGGACGGCGGCGGCGCCGGCTCGGGCCATTTCCTTGACGGTGCGCTGGATATTAAAAGCGCCGCCCCACCCCGTGTCTATATCGACCAAGAGAGGTATCTCACACGCGCCCGTTACACGGCGCACGTCTTCTAATACATCGTCCAGCGAGGTCATGCCCAGGTCCGGTAGACCATAGGAAGCATTGGCGACCCCGCCGCCGGAAAGGTAGAGTGCTTTGTGGCCGACGCGTTCGGCCATGATAGCGGCGTAGGCGTTGATGGTGCCGACGATCTGCAGCGGTTTCTCTGCGGCGAGGGCTTGGCGGAAGCGGGTGCCTGCGGATGGGGTCGTCATGTTGGTTTCCTGTTTGTTGTTTTTTGTAATGCTGTCATGGGGCAGTCCGGTCATTGCCCCGACGGAGTCTTTGCCCTAAAGCCACCGGGCCTGCACCCACCGCTCCGCTGGCGCTTTTACACCCGGAGGGTGCCGACTCCCCAAATCCACCCCACGCGGCCTTTTCCCCTCATCCCCCCAGGGCAAAGATCCTCTGGGATCATGCCCGGCCCTAGGACAGGTGAGCAAGGGGGGGGGGAATTCCATCACTCTAAGGATTATATCCCTTCCCACTAAAACTTAGGAATAATAGCCCATCCTCCCAAACTAGCCCAAGGGTTTGGGGTCGTCTTGCTGAAGGGGTAAAAAAACAACGTCGGCCCAACCGCGCAAGTCTCCCCACCCGTTCCAAGATCGGATATAGGTGCCGGAAGGCACGGCGCCTCTTCGCCCCACCACAAGCTGCCCTAGGCCAGTCTTTTTTTGCCCCGCAGACGACCCCCAACCCATTGCTCCATAGCTAAAGATTACTCCCCCTCCTCCTCTCCACTCTCACCGAACAAACGCAACGCCTCAATAACAGCCGCATTGTCCAACTCGCCAAACCCCGCTTCGACTCCCCTTTGTAAAACCTGCGCATGCAGAGTGCTCAACGGCAACGGCGCACCTTCTCGCGCGCCCATTTCTAAAATGAGACCGACGTCTTTTAAGTGTTGAGCGAGTCTGGCTTGGGGACTGAACTCGCCGCTGAGCATCTTCTCGCCCTTGTCATCCATAACGCGCGAATAGGCAGCTCCGTCGCGCAGCACGTCGAGTAGCGCGTTGCCATCGACACCGGTGCGTTCGCCTAGCACTAAGCCTTCGGCGAGCACTAGGCGGTTGAGACCGAGCACGAGATTGACGATGAGTTTGGCCTCGGCGCCTTTGCCGTTTTCTCCCATGTAATAAGCTTTGCGAGCACAGGCGGCAAAGAGGTCGCTACAGGCGGTGAAGTCGACCTGGCGGCCGCCGGCCATGATGAGGACTTCACCTGTGCGCACCTGCTGGCTGGAGCCGAGAATCGTCGCATCGACAAAGTGTATATCGCGCCTGCGCAGTCGCTGGGCTAGTGCGGACGAGGCTAGGGGGTCGGCGGTCGTCGTGTCGATGATTAGGTCGTTGGGCTGGGCGCTTTCTAATAGGCCGTTCTCGCCTTCGACCACAGCGTCTACACTAGCCGAGTCGGGCAACGAGAGCACGATGCGTCGAGCTCGTTTAGAGACGGCGCACGGAGAAGTGCACGGTTGTAGGCCATCTGAGGCTAAATGCGCGAGGGCTGCAGCATTGGTGTCGAAACCGCAAACGGTAAAACCTGCTTGCTTGAAGCGTGCAAAAAGAGCGGAGCCGACCAGCCCCAACCCGATAAGTCCTAGCATGTATTTATCCTCTCGATAGACCCGCTATAATAAGAGAATAGGCGTGTGGTGAAAAACGGCATTTGTCGCTGCGAAAATCGCGTGGTAGCTTAGTGCGCATGAATCTATACCAGGATGTGGCTAAGCCGCTACTTTTCCGCTGTGATCCCGAGTGGATACACCATCGCACCTTGGACGTGGGAGCCGCGCTAGGGGCCCTGCGCCCTGGCCGCGCGCTTTTGCGCGCGCTTTTTGCTTACAGAGATGATCGTCTCGCAGTCCGCGTCGCGGGTATAGATTTTGCCAACCCCATTGGTTTGGCGGCTGGTTTTGATAAGAACGGCCGTGCCATCAGGGCGCTTTCGGCACTGGGTTTCGGTTTTGTCGAAATTGGTTCGGTTTCGGCGCACGCGTCTGATGGCAATGCGCGCCCCAGGCTTTTTCGCCTGCCAATCGACGAGGCTATCGTCGTCAACTACGGCGTGCCCAACGATGGCGCAGAGGCGGTGGCTCGGCGCATCAATCAACAAAGCACGGCGGCGCCCTTGGGTGTCAATATAGTCGAGACCAATACGGGTCGTGCGCCGGTAGCCGATGAAGTATTAGCGGAATTTGTGGCGGCGCTACGGCTGTTCTGTGCTCGTGCCGACTATATAACGCTCAATCTAAACTGTCCCAACACGACGGCGGGAAAGAGCCCCTTTGACGATGCCGGTCTATTGCGTGCGCTTATGCAGCAGTATGCAGAGATTGAAGATATTCCACCGGTCTTTCTGAAGTTTACGGCGCACGCTGACGGGACGCGCATGGAGGCAATGCTGAGTGCGGTAGAACGCTTTAATTTTGTGAAGGGGTTTGTTTTTAATTTGCCGACGGGAAAAGACTATCCACTGCGTTCGCCCGCTGCGCTGACAAACTCTATGCCGGGCACGCTCTGCGGCGCGCCGACACAGATGCTATTAGACGAGGCGCTGGCATTTTGGTATCGGCATATCGACCGCGCGCGCCACGTGCTCATTGGCTCGGGCGGGGTGCGCACGGCGGCCGATGCCTATCGAAAAATTTGCCTTGGCGCTTCGTTAGTGCAGGTCTATACGGCGCTGGTGTATCAGGGCCCTGGCTTGGTGCAGAAAATCAATCGAGGCTTAGTTGAACTATTAGAGCGCGATGGTTTTAATAGCATTGTAGAAGCGGTGGGTATGGAAAATAGACCTAATAACAAGACATGCAAGGGGCATGAATGATGGAAGACACCGACAAAACAACTGCGGAACTCGTCGAGGAATTACAGGAACTGCGCCGAGAAGTAGCTTCCTTGCGCGAGAAAGAGGTCTTTCTCCAGGCGATCTATGAGCATAGCGAGATTGGAGTATTTGTCGTCGATGTTTTGGAGGATGGTTCCTATCGCTATGTCGGCATTAATCCCGCCCAAGAAAGAATAACTGGCGTCAAAAACGAGGATCTCGTCGGTAAGGCACCATGTGATTTAGAACCGCTTATTGGCGCTGAAGCCGTTGACTATATAATGCGCTATTACGATGAGTGTGTGGAGAAGAGAGAGACGCTAGAGTCTGAAAATTTTCTTGATATAGAGGGCAAAGGGGATTGGTGGTTTAGCCGCTTGATACCTCTCGCAGATGCGGCGGGCAAGGTCTATCGCCTGGTCGGCAGTGGCATCACTATAACGGAGCGCAAGCAAGTAGAGGAAGGGGTAAGAGCCAACGAGCGCCGCTTGGTCGACTCACAGCGCGCGGCGAAAGTCGGTAATTACGAGTGGAATCTGTTCACGAGCGAGGTCACCTGGTCTGCTGAGATGTATCGCATTTTTGAAGTAGGCGAAGACTATATGCCCACAACCGAAGGTTTTGCCGAGTTTGTCCATCCCGATGATATACATTTTTTATCAGAGGGGAGTTTCCAACAAGCTCTTAGTGAAAAATACCACGAAATGGAATTTAGGGTTGTGGGCGTAGGGACGCGGGCCGTTAAGACGATTCATCTTTGGGGCGAAGTCGTCGCCAACGCAGAGGGCATTCCCATACGCATCTACGGCACGCTCCAGGACATTACGGCTGCAAAGAGTGCTGAACTGGCGCTGAGAGCGAGCGAAGAACGCTATCGCCTATTGGTCGATAATGCTTCGGTGTGTATTCATGAGATTGATTTAGAAGGGCGTTTGGTGTCGATGAACCAAACGGGTTTGGATATGATGGAAGTTGCAGACGAGGCCAGTATCTACGGTATGCGTTATTTAGATATCGTTGCAGCAGAAGATCGCCAGCGGATAGAATCGTTATGGGATGGCGCATTGGCCAACCAGCCATCGCATTTTCAATTCAAAGTTGATAGCAAGGGAGGACCGCTCTTTATTGATTCAAGCTTTATTCCGATTCAAGGTGATGAGGGCCATTTAGTCAAGATTATGGGTGTGTCGCAAGATATTACGGTGCGCCGGCAGATGGAAGAAGAGTTGCGCAAGAAGCAGAACCTCGAATCACTGGGTGTTTTGGCAGGGGGCATAGCCCATGACTTTAACAATGTGCTCACCGCAGTAATTGGGGGTCTCGGTCTGTTGGAGATGCTGTTGGATAAGGATAGTAGGGAATACGGAATCGCCCAAAATTCGATGGTGGCAGCCGAGCGCACCAGAGGTTTAACGCGCCAACTCTTGACCTTTGCCAAGGGCGGTGCTCCGGTCAAAGGGGCGGCCTCTATTGAAGACTTGCTGAAGGAGACGACTGAGTTGTCTCTACATGGTTCAAATGCAAAACCCGAATATCACTTTGGCTCGCATTTGCATTCGGTGAATATGGATAAAGGTCAGATCGGCCAGGTCGTACAAAATCTCGTGCTCAACGCCGACCAGGCGCTGCCCGAGGGAGGGGTTATAAAGATCTCTGCCGAGAACTTCGTAATAGCGAATGACGGTTCGTTGCCCTTAGACGCGGGCAACTATATTAGGGTGTGCGTGGAGGACCGGGGAGTTGGCATGTCAGCCGAAGTCGTGGCGCGGGTCTTTGATCCATATTATTCGACAAAGGAAGCGGGCCATGGCCTCGGCCTATCGATTACACATTCGATTATACAGAGACATGAGGGGCATATAAAGGTGCGCTCTGAGATTGATATTGGCACGGTCTTTGAGGTCTATTTGCCGGCCGCCTAGAGGGAAGAGGGAAAGGCGGTCGAAAACAATAGAGAGTTGCCGCGCGGCACGGGACGAATCTTGTTGATGGACGATGAAGAGGCTGCTTTGCGTGTGTATAAGAGCGCTATACAAGATGGCAATCCCTTTGATCTCGTCATTTTAGATTTAACTGTTCC
>JBLHGI010000004.1:0-53560 GCA_047616505.1 Planctomycetota bacterium | reverse complement strand
GAACCTGCTTCGAATAGTGAACGCGGCGAGCACATTGCCGCCTATATCGAGGCTATGGGAATCGACCTCAGTCGTAGGAGTAGTGCGCGCTTTTTTATCACCGACCTGGAACAAACGCGCGACCTGGGCACGGACCCCCATCTCGAAGTCCGCTCCCACCGAGTCTGGCACCAGCGCGTCGAATTAGACCTGCACGTTACCGCTCCTTGTTACGCTCGGTTGGCCTACACTTATTTCCCATCGCAGGAAGTCCTCGTCAATGGTCGCCTGGTTACCCCCTTGCGCACCGCCGGTGGTTTTCTCTGTCTGCCTCTGGAATCGGGTTCCAACCGGATCGTGCTCCAGGCCCGGCTCTCGCCCCTTAGGCGCGCGCTGCTCGGCCTCGACTTCGCCCTTTTAGTCCTAGGTGCCGGAGCCCTTTACTGGGATCGCAAAAAACGCCTGTCCCTCGAGATAATCCGATAGTATGCTGAATGGTGATGCCTCCATCTCCACCGGCGTTCAGCAGCATCGCCTTGGTCTCGTCCGTCAACCGAATGTGCGGCGGCGGCACAAAGACCGGCGCAGCCCCTCCCTCGCCACAGACATAGACCCCATCCAGCATCAGCACGTGGAAATGCGGATTGAGATTCAGCGCACTGCCGAAGCGCTGGACAAAGGTCACCGAGTCGCACTGGACGTTGGTGTAGCCCTGTGCTCGGGCCTGCATAGATAATCAGACGTAAACACTTTCTGATCCGACCCATCGGGAAATCGCTCAGGCATTTCGCCCAACAAGATGCCCATCGCAATGCCCGTAAACGACTAGCCACCCACCATCAGAATCAGGTCTTGGAAAATAAGTATCCATAAGGCTCACCCTCTATATGCACCGTGAATAAAAAACTAACTCAGATCCACACGCCAACTGCGTTCCGTATCTGTATTATTCACCACAAGCTGTTCATTCTCTATAGAAATGCGAATCAAACCTTCTTCCGATAATATCTCCCAACCATCTAACGCACGTCCCCATAATTTCAAATCTTGCTCAATGCCTTGCACACAAAACAATGAAAGCATCCGACAACGATCCGAAGACATAGACATCTCTACAAATGGTTCGTGCCGCTGCTGATAGACTTCACCCAAAGCATCTCGATCATAAGGAGCCTCATAAGTCTGGCGTCCAATTTGCATTTCCGCATCGCCATCTAACCGCCCACACCAACCGGCCAACTTAGCATTTTCCCCTTGCACAGAAAATCCGCTCTCTAAACCCAATTCAGGCAGTGCAGCCGTATGCCACCGCAAGCTGATCACATCTTCATTTTCCAATTTGGCATCATCTACCACCACAAGCACACGCGGCAACAAATGCACAACCGTGCGTTTAACAAGTTGCACATTGTCATACACATCCGTTAAATCCATCGACCACGCACCACCTAGCGCATCATCAAATTCAGAATATGTAATCTCCCCAGCGCGGTCACCCTCAGCTACTGAAACCCCCCCCGTTTCATTTTTACCAAACACCAAAACGTTGTGTCCCCATTGCTGATAATTATAGAACCGCTCCCGATCTGTCTCCGGATATCCGGATCCGGGCGGAGCCCCGGAGTCAACTAACAACCGTTCTCCATATCCATCCAAACACACTTGCCCCCAATCTGCATGGCTGTGGTTGAACTCTCTTGCCGCTTTAGACGATACCACCGAAATCGTCTTTTTGGCTTCCCACGAACTCCGGCTGCTAATGAGTTTTCCTTGCTCGTGATAAGCACGCCCCAAGGGCATATGTCCTTGGGGTGAAACAGCCTCTATTTTAGGATCATAATACAGCAACTCAAGCGACCGTATGCGATGGGTTACTTGTGTCTTATCGGCATACTGCATATAAAACCACTGAAATACCGGATCTTGTAATGTCGAAGCCAGCGCACTGTAATGGAATACGACTGGCGGCAAATCAGGGGCGGGATCACCAAAGCTTGCAACACGTCCAGGCGGGAAAGTAAAATACATATACCATCGGCAAAAATCATCAAAAGCATAGGCTTCAAAAGGTTGGGTTTGTCCCTTGTGAAAGTAACGGTCAGCCATCAAGTAGTGCACAATAGATGCCGCAGATGCCGCATATTGCACGCTCTCATTAAATTCACCGCCAGCACCAAACAACCCACCCACATATTCATCCATCTTCTTTTTGCCCGTTTCAATCAACCACGCACTTTCAGAATAATCTTCCCCCAAAGCCATGCCTGCAATGCCAAAACCACCATAAATCACCGAACAAAAATTATGCAACCAATTTACCCAGCGGTCACCCGCTTTAAGTGAAGCTTTAAAACACTGTGTAAATCGCACATCGAAGTTTTCAATAATCTCCGCGCGTTCATCTTCGGTCAACAAACCATACATCCAATCAAAACTCAAACCAATTGCCACAGCAAGCTGCCCACGACGCAAACTACAATGATCACCATACGCCAGATGAGTCAAATCTTCAATCTCTGGCCACGCTTCAAAATCAAAAATCGACCGCATTTGCTGCAATGCACTTTCAACATAACGACGATCTTCTGTAATCAATGCCACCAAACTGGCATCCATAATGCGATTGGCAGTCAGGGCAACCAGCACGTGTTCACTATTTGCGTGTTCAACCTGTTTAGGGTCTCTCTGTGGCAACGGGGTTTTAGGCGTCCACGCTGCATCTTGCATATCTTGCTCAACTTTATCAACAAGCTGCGTCCATAGCTCCGCAGCATATCCTTGTTGAATACCTTCGTGCAAGTCATCCAGTGAACGCAAACCTCCGATCTTTTCGCGGGTAATAAACATTCTGGGACGATTCAAAATCATTCCTTTCATCAAACTTTAGTCGTTTATGTTAGGCTCTATATAAAGGGCCTTTTAGGAGGATAATGCACCAGGTTGAGTCGGGGCGGTGGGATGGGGGCGACTAGTTTTTTTAATCAACTCCAACGGCGACCGCAGCAGATGTGTCGTCCTATCCGACCAGGGGGTTTTGAGACGGAAGGTCGCAAGGGGGGCACTTTACTGGAGTCCCTCCACAGGCAGATCTTTGCAACGAGCAAGGTGAAATTCGCAAACCCCTGTATTGGTGGGGCTCACTTGGAAGACCTGAACCCGCGGTGGCTCGCGCTGTGCGTCAACTCACTTTTGTTGGACCGGGTACGCTCAGGCCACAGCGTAGAGCCTCTGTCTCCCAGATATGCTCGGGCATGATGTTCGCCAGATTTACATCAGGTCCAAAGTGTTGGACCAGCATGACTTTGAGTTGGTAAACGTCGCAGGCATGTGTACCTGCGATCCAGGTGCCGCTCAGTTCGAAGATCGTTCGCTCGGTGTCGATGCCATCGCCAAGTCCACGGATCAACGCCAAATTGGGCTCGCCGTCTGGCCGAACGAGTTCGGCACCTTCTACCAGCACAATGTCTGCGCCGGCTGCGAAACAAGACTCGGCGTCCGCAATCAGCGCTTGTGCGCCGGAAGCGTCACTCTTGGATCCCACCTCTCCGTGTACGTGCAGACCGCAGTCAACCGCGATGCCGATAAGCTCGGCGCGACACGCTGGCGTCAAGCTGACGACGTTGTCTGAAACTTCCAATGCTTCGAAGCCCAACCGATGCGCCTCCTGACAGTAGGCTGGAACGCCAGGCATGCCCTGGGTGGCGTAGATATATTCCATGAACTGGCCACCCAGAAAGGGCTGCACTTGGTGTTGCTTGTACAGGTCCAACTTGCGACGGAGATACTCTTCGTCGTACAGCCGCGCGGTGCCGACGACGATCTTGGCCAGGTCCACGTATCGCGCTTGGAGATCCATCCACTCTTTCTGCTGACCGAGTGGCAATCCCCAGTCCATCATCATGGTCAGGCCAGTACGGCGTGGTTTCTGGCGACTGCGAGATTCAGGTAATGGAACGGTTGCAAAAGGCTCTGACACGTGGAACTCCCGTTTCTATGACGGATCAATACATTGGCTTAAATTTAACAGCACCGCGGTGGGCGTTGCGCAGGCCAGTCACCTTTGCGCAATTTATCACCCCTACGGTCTTACTCCTGCTCGGCCCGCTTCTGCAGGGCGCGCATATAGGCAATAGTATAGGCGGTGCCAAGACGCGGATCGTCACCCATCTGCGGTATGTGATCGGGGATCAGCGTGCCGTCGAAACCGACTTCCTGCAGGGCTTTCATCGCGCGGTACATATCGAAATAACCGTCGTCGACAAAAGTTTCGACAAAATGCGGCAATGGCTTGTCGACATTGCGATAATGCACTTTGAAGATCTTCTCCTGGCCGCCGAAATAGCGTATCGTCTCCTCCACCCCCTTGCCCATCGCCTCGCCGCCTTCCAACCAGCAGCCGATGCAAAGACACAGCCCGATATTGGGGCTGTCAGCGATTTCCATCGCCCGCTTATAACCGGCAAATGAACTAAAAATTGGTCTGGGCACGCGCCCGAGCTTCACCCCCGGTGGATCATCGGGGTGAATGCCGATACGCACCCCTGCCTCCTCGGCCACCGGTGCGACCTCGCGCACGAAGGAGGTGAAATTGTCCCACAACTCTTCCTCTTCGTAGTCGCGATCCAAATCGGGCACCGTGCCGAAACCTAGACCGCCTTCTCCCTCCTGCAATTTATCGATATCAAAAGCCCTCGCCTGAGCCCCACCCCTCGTCGTTTCGGACGGCGTGCTCCACACGCCATTGGCCATATGTGCATAGGTAGTATAGGGGATATCCGCCGCACCGAGATTGCGGATATGCCGTTTATACTCCTCCACCTTCTTGTCGCGCTCGGGCAAGTTCAGCGTAATCGCCGCCACATTGTGCACGCCGGAATTGCCCATCCCGTATAACTGAATACCGTGGCGATCGAAATCCTTGCGGCGTTCCGTATAGTACTCAGCGCTGGCCTTTGCCGCATCAGCCCAAACCACGGCGTATTCCACACCCATCTGTCGCACGAACTGAAAATCCTCTTCACTCGGCTCGACGGCCATCTGCGCCGCGACCTTCATCCCGGGTTCAATCGTCATATGTGATTTAGCAGCCATTCAATATTCCTTTTTGTTTTTTATCATAGCGTTAATCCACCGGCGCTCAGCAGCAACGCCTTGGTCTCGTCCGTCAGCCGGATGTGCGGCGGCGACATGCCCGGCAACAGCACGTCTGGGTCGCTCTCGACACACGCCAGCGGATGGAGCTTTGTGAGCGCCGGATTCGCGGAGTAGTCTTTTTCCTCCCGGGGCTCGTTAAACCAGCACGGCGAAAACTCCAGGATACGTTTCTGCTGCACCGTGAGCTCGGGGTCGTTGGTGTCGTAGGCGACGTCGCCGTGGTGCATGCCGAAAGGAACATACTTGTAGAAGAGCGTGCGGCGCTCGGTGCTCCCCGCCCACGGAATAGTACCATGTTTGAGCTTCTCACTGAATAAAATGCAGTCCCCCGCCTTGGCCTCGATGCGGTGCACCGGCACCTCTCGATCCCAGTTCGGCAGCTGCGAAGTCCATTCCGTGTCGGACCAGTTCCACCGCCAGTCGCCGTCGATGTCCTTCAGCTTCTGCTCATTGGCCGGCTTGTGTGTGCCAACAACACACCCGAAGCCCCCGTCCTTGGGGCCGACGGTCTTGAGTTCATACACACACGTGATATGAAAGCTGCTCGGGCCGCCGTGGAGCCCCCCGCCTTTGTCGGCGCCGTCTGTCGGTTTTCGGCCGGGCTTGTAGTGCACATTGTCATGGTCTAGCCGGAGCAAGGGGCGAAGCGCTGTCGGCAGGTGTGCTGGGGCATGGCCCCACGATGGGTCGCCGAGAAGCTCTTCCATGATGGGCAGCATGGTCTCGTTGTCAATCAGGTCCATATAGGCCTTGCTCCAGAACCTTCTCCCCATGTAGGTGTTGCCGTGCCGGTCCGTTGTCACGTGCTTGTCGCGCTCGCCGATGTAGAAGCGGTTTTGTTGGTCGGTGCCGGCTGTGGACAGCGTCACCTCCCGCTCAAGGACGTGCTGGTCGTAGACTTGATTGAGCTCGTCCAACTGCTGTTGATTGAGCACGTCGGGCACGACGATGTAGCCTTGTCGTGCGAAGGCGGTGCGCATAGCGTCGTCCATCATCATATTTCACCTTTCCGACCTTTAGACTTCAATGATCGCCGCGTCAGGTCTGCTTTTCGATCAGAAAACCGTTAATCCTTCTTCTATTCCTTTGGGTAAGGCCTAAGGCCCAGAAGTATCTCGGCTCTCTCCGTAAGAGGTTTGGCGACGAATTCTTTTTCGGTGTACTGAGCGAGATTGTTTTCGACGAGAGCGTAGACAGCCTGACGATCCTGGCTGGTGTCGACTTCGACGCATTTGTTCTTGCTTTTGAAGAGTTCAACGGTGGGCAGCGTCTCTGCCTTGAACGTGTCAAATCTCAGCTTGATGCTTTCCACATTGTCGTCACTTCTGCCGGTGTACTTGGCGCGCCCCAGGATTCGTTTTTCGAGGACAGCGTAGGGACACTCAAAATACAACATCTTCGGAAGTTCCGATTCCCGACCGAAGATGTCGTTCCACCCTTCCAGATTAGACAGCGAGCGCGGGAACCCATCGAGAAGGAAATTCTTCTTTCCCGTCGTTCTGGTGACGTTCTCCATCGCGTTCTTGAGCAGCGTCACAACGATCTCGTTGGGAACTAGCTTTCCAGCAGTAATGAACGCTTCAATTGTGGGGGCTGTCGGCCCTCTCGCCTCAAGTTCGGCGCGAAGTAAGTCTCCGGTGGATAGGTGAGTCCAACCGAGCTGAGACTCGGCCAGTTCACACATCGTTCCTTTTCCGGCACCAGGGCCTCCCAGAACGAAGACGACGTTGGGCTCCGGACACGGCTGCCTCGGGTCGAAATGGTGAAGCACGACCTTGGGAGCAGGCGCAACTCCCTTCTTGTAAACATGCCATTCTTTGTTGGTGGGCGGCATCTCATCTTCGCACGTCATGTCGTAGGCAAGGTGACCATCGAGACGGCAGATTCTCCAGGACTTATAGCTGTTGGAGTATGAGAGCGACGGACTTCTGGCTGATTTACCATCAGCACGATCCCACGCCATCCTGCCATTCCAGTAGCCAATACTGGAAACCGTTCCCGATTCCGATTCCGTCGGAGGGGCCGTCGAAGGTACGAACAGACCATCCACTTCGGGAAGCCCTGCCGCGGACACTTCAACAAAGAATGTGTTAGGTTTTAGCGCGTTTGTCTCAGACATAATACCTTCGGTCAGGAGTTATCTAGGTTGGAAATAGCGGTCGCCTGCGAATGCAATCGCTGACCACAAGCCGTTGGGAATTGAGATCCTGTAGCTAAATACCATGTGATGGGAATTATAAAGGATCTTTTAGGAGGTCGAGTCAAGCCATCTGGGCTTCTTATCGCCCTCTTTGCTGCCACATGCGGCCTTTGCGCGGCGCCTCTTTTAAGCTGGGCCCGCTCGATGGACGAGCGGGCTGGTTTTAGCTTCGCGAGCCCACAGATGTCGACGATAAGGTCTGTTCACTATTTGGAAATTATTTCTGAAAGTTTGTCCCTTTCTCTCTCCCTCGTTCGCTATAATTGCGAACGAATAATATCGTATAGAAGGAAATATCCATTAAAAATGCCCCACGTTACCCGACATCCCTCATAGGAGCTTTCTACTACATGCATATTACAGACGAGCAACTAGTCACGTATAAAAGACAGGGGTTTCTGATCGTCGAAAACTTCCTCAGCAAAGAAGAAAAAGAAGCCGCACACGACGGCATCTTCAGCCTCTTCGCCCCGCCCTACGACCGCTGGCTCGCCAACGACCGGGAAAACGACACCGCGAGGCTAGGGCTTTTCCCCTGGGACCACTCGGGTCTAAACCACGTCACCACCCACCCCGACCTAGTCAGCGCCGCCGAACGCGTCTTAGGCACCCGCGAGATCCGCCTCGGCGAAGGCCACCTCGGCATGAAATACGCCGGCCAGGAACACAATACCAACTTCCATATCGACTATGGAAACAACACTCTTGGCCCGTTAATCGACCCCGACGACTTTATGCACCTGGCCTGCTTTTATTGCTTTGACGACGTGACGATAGATACCGCGCCGATCCGCATGGTGGCGAACGGTCTACCAGATGAGGAATTCGTACCGATGGTCGTGCCCGGCGGCTCGGTCTGCCTCTATAGCGTCTTTACCCGTCATGCCGCATCAGATTTCATCGGAGACCAAGGCCACCGCCCGGCGATGTGGGTGGGTTTCAACCGCAAGGACCGCCCTTGGGACGGCGCCCGCACCTTCACCTACAAAAGCGGCGCCAAGGGCGAGGCGATGAACCGTTTTATGGCCGAGGCCAGCCCGCGCCAGCGCGAGCTATTGGGTTTCCCTCCGCCTGGCGACGCGCTGTGGACGGAGAAATTTACCGAAGGCATGGCGACGCGCTATAATGGCTTTGACCCGGCGCCTTATCACGCGGCGAGGAAATAACAAAAAGCCGGAAGATCTTATAGATCTCATGAGACTATAAAGCAAAAGGCCGGTGACCTCCGATCATCGGGGTCGCCGGCCTTTTATCTCAGCTTCACAAGGGTGCATATCCGCAAGCAAGAGTATAGGAAATATAAAGGGGATACATACGCTACATGAGCGCTTCAGCGCCACGCATCAGGCCAAGACTCAAGCGAGAACTCAGGTCTACCTGCTACTTCGTGCCGCCGCCGTTCCTGCAGCGTATCCGCTGGACCAGGCCCACTGAAAGTTGAATCCACCGAGCCGACCGGTGACGTTGACGACTTCCCCACAGCAATACAGGCCGGGAAAACGGCGGCTCTCCAACGTCCGGTGATCCAGTTCAGCGAGCAGCACGCCGCCGGACGTGACCTCCGCCTTGGCGTAGCCCTCGGTGCCGCTGAGCCCGATATCCACCTGCGTTAAAGCCAGAAACAGCTTTGCCCGGTCCCGCGTATTCAGCTGCTTGACCTTCTGTTCCCCATTCAGACCGGCTGCTCCCAGCAGTCCCGCCACCAGCGAGCGCGGCAGACGTGTGCTCAGGGCATTGCTCAGCGTGCGGTCACGCTGGCCGAACAGATCCTGTGCCTGACTGTCGAATGCCTCTCGGGTAGGCGGGCGTGGAGCCAGCGCCGGTGGCAAGGCAGCGCCAGGTGGTTTGTCCAAGCCGCGAAAGTCTGCCCAGGGACCTTCGTCGGCAACGAGGCTCCAGAAATCGGCATGCAACACCACGTCGTCACCTGCCAGTCCTGCTCTTGCGCAGGCACCGCTGACGTCGAAGGGTGCCGGCCCCGTGGCGCCCTTGTGGGTGACCAGCAGGCTGCCGGCGGCTCGCGCCAGAGGGCGGAAACGCGCCCCCGAAAGTTGCTCTGGCGACACGCCTGGTTGTGTCAGAGTCAGTACCGCCGGTACCGTCAGACCCGCCAGACCGCTCAGTGGGCCTTTGCCGCTCAGCAGCAGTGGCGTCAGAGCCGGAACCGGTGCGGCAATGGTATGTCCAAGGCGCTGTAACTCCGTCAGCCCGAATCCGCGGGAGCCTGTCTTGGGAAGGCTCTTGCCACCGGCAGCGACAATCACCGTTCGCGCCTGCCATTCCGGGCCTTTTTTGGTGTGTACGCCCCAGAGTTGTCCGCCAACATCCGGAGGAGTGAGATCTGTGACTTCTACCGGCGCGACGAGGTCGATACCCGCGCTGTTCACAGCACCCAGGAGGGTGTCGAGCACGTCACGAGCCTTGTTGCTCTTCGGGAACACCTTACCGAGAGGTTCCTCGTACGAGCTGCAACCACGGGATTCGAAAAAGGCACGGACCGCCTGGGGCGGCAAGCCGCGCAGCAGACCTCGTACAACTCTTGGTGTGTCACTCTCGTAGTCGGCGGCATCGACCTGCGCGTTGGTCAGGTTGCAGCGCCCGCCACCCGAGGCCAGAATCTTCAGACCCAGGCGTGCCTCGTTATTGAGCAGCACCACGTGGGGCGCATCTGCCGCCGGCTCGCGCAAAGTGCCGTCCGCCTGCAACACGCCGCGAGCGGCGAGCGCCGCAAACAACCCCGCAGCTCCGGCTCCCACGACCAGCACATCGCAGCACTGCTTGTTTTC
Organism: Planctomycetota bacterium; assembly: GCA_047616505.1. Lineage (GTDB taxonomy): Bacteria > Latescibacterota > UBA2968 > UBA8231 > UBA8231. The sequence continues at coordinate 43,441 of JBLHGI010000004.1, read as the reverse complement.
GTTTCGTATCCTCATGTCTACCTATGTCAGAAACTACAGCATCCACGACACCTGAACCGCCACGGAGAATTGCTGCAGCCGTTGCCTTCGGTGCCGCAGCATCCTTCCTGCTCTTCGGCGATGAGGCGGTACGCAGTGCGTCCGAGTATCGGAAATATAAAGAGTATAGGAAATATAAAGGGCCTTTTAGGGGGTCGGGTCAATTGCTGTGGTGTCTTATCGCCCTGTTTTCTGCCGGTTCGCCCACCTTTACACGGCGCCTCTTTTAGGTTCGGCCGGCCCGATGGACGAGCGGGGTTTTAACTTCTAAGGGGCCGGGGGTAGGCGGACTTTGAGGCGTACCCCATCCGAGGCAGGGAGGGACAGGGAGGGACAGGTAGCAAGGTAGCGTCGAGTCTATTGGATTAGGCGGCGCAGTCCCACGCTTGCTGGGGTGGGGCTCTGCAACCATCCTGATGGCTTTGGTCTGATCTGCCCGAGAATGGACACGGTCGTCATGGCAATGTTCCATGGATCTCGGGACGACTGAATCGATAGATGCGCTGCGCTCGCTCTGAGAGCTGATCCAGTATGCGATCGTCTACCGGATCACTTGCCTTGTACTGATAGCCCAGGCTCGGGAAACATGTGCCGCTGATCGCGATGGACTTCCTGCGTGTCCGGCCAGTTGGGTGCAGTTGAGTTGGTGTGGTAGGGGAGCCGGGCCCAGTAGTCGTCGCCCAGCAGGATGTCCATGATCTGTGTGCCCCAGGGATTCGCGATGGCGAGGGGATCCAGGAAGGGCATGCTCAGAAGATCCGACGGTGACCCTCCAGGTGGTCTTCCCACGCCACCCGCATCGTTTCCGTCCAAGCCGGAGACATGGTCTTCTCGAGAACGACGAAGCCGACCTCCCGTACCTGACGCACGGCTTCGACGAGGGAGTCTTCATCAAGGTACTGCGCTTCCACTTCTCGTTGTGAGATCTGCATGCAGTCCGATCACGTCCGTTTAGGTGCGCGACGCTACCGCATCTTCACAGTCGTCTTCGTGATGTCACTCTTGCGGATCATGTCCATAAGCCGGGCGAAGCGCAGTCCCACTTCGGGCGGGCAGGGGTTGGCCTGCTTGCCGGCCCGCACCTTGAGGAACTGCTCCCAAACGCCCTTGGACTTGGGATATTTCACCTCGCTGAAAGCGCTGCCCTTGATGGACTTGAACAGCAACCGCTCCCCCCAGATACCTGTCTGCAGGATGCCCTGATCACCGATGACGGTGATCTCGGAGGTGCAGTGCATGGAATCACCTGCCGCCGCCAGGCTGAACATGGCCCCATCACGGAAACGACCACTCACGGTCGAGTTGATATCCACCGGTGTGCCGCAGTTGTCCATGAGGGCGCAGACCAGCACCACATCCTGATCGATCAGATCGACCACGGTGTTGACCATGTGAGATCCCGTGTCGAACAGAAAGCCGCCGCCTGAAATCACAGGGTCCTGCCGCCACTGACCGGCGGTGGCCTCCTTCCAGTGCTGATGGACATAGGCGGACACGGACGTCACCCGACCGAGCTTGCCCGACGAAATAATCTGCTTGGCCTTCTTAACGGCCGGTGACAGACTGCCGGGAAAGGCGACGACGAGGAGTTTCTTGCTTTGATCCCTGATCTTGATGAGCCGTCTTGCTTCGGCGGCGTTGATCACCATGGGTTTTTCCAACAGCACATCCATGCCGGCCATCAGACAATCCCTGGCATTCTCCAGGTGGAACTTGTGGGGTGTGTTGATGAAAGCAGCATCGGGCGCGCCCTGTGCCTTGAGCAACTCACCGATGGTGTCGTAGAAGGCAGGACACTTCTTGCCACGCGACTCGAACAGATCGCGGGTTATCTCGCGCTGCGCCTCTGCGACTTCCACCAGACCGCAGATGTGGGTGTTGGTCATGGCTACCATGACGCTCATGTGATGCCGCGCCATACCGCCCGTGCCGATGATGATGACCGATGTTTTCGCCATGATGCTGTCTCCCGTGATCGTTGATGGGTTGTAGTTGATTGTGAGCTGCGCGCCTTTGGTGGTTACTTGCTCAGCAACATCTTGCGGGTCTCCACGGTCTGACCGTCGATGATGAGCCGGTAAAGGTAGATGCCAGAAGGCAGTTCTCCGGCGTCGAACAGAAACCGGTACACCCCCGGTCGGTGGAAGCCCTGCACCGGCACGGCGAGTCGCTGGCCGAGGACGCTGTAGATCCTCAGGCTCACGACGCTGGTCTGGGCAACCTGATACGTGATGGTCGTGGTCGGGTTGAAGGGATTGGGATAGTTGGGCGCCAGGACAAAGGTCTGCGTCGTCGCGCCGCCGACGGTGGCCACACTCGTGGGAATCGATGGGGCGCCACCGATGACCGCTAGGTTGCCTTCCGTGTCGAACGGGTCTGACCACTTCTTATCTGCATACACGTTCGAACCGGTCAACGTACCCAGGAAGGCAGCGACATCCTGCCGTTGCCGGCCTTCCATCTCCAGGTGTGCACCGCGGCCGTCGATCACCAGAACCGAGTCGAGACGCGTGTTGCCGCTGACGATGCGAATCAGCTCGTAGTGGTCGATGGCTGCACGCAGCGTAGAGAACGAGCCGGCGTGCATCAGCCCACCGTGCACATTGCCGTCGGCATCGACCACGTCCCGCAGGGTGGGCACGCGCGTGTTGTCGAAGTCGCGGCCTCCGCCGAGGCGCACGGTGAAGCCGTTGTTGCCGGAGTCCGGCCTGATGTCGAACTCCGGCGGCGTGTGACAGCCCGCGCAGCCGAAACCGCCGCTGATGCGCAGGCCGCCAGGAGCATAGACAGGTCGCCCCAGGAACAGCTGCTTGCCGGTGTTCTCCCGCTCCGAGAAGTTGGGGAAGGGCACGGCCACGTCGCCTGTCTGCGCCAGTCCTTCATCAAAGCGTGAGTCGAAAGACTGAATGCTGCGCAGGAACTGGGCGATGGCCAGCTGCATGCGTTGCTCGGTGATCACTGGATCGCCATAGGTGAAGTCGAACAACCGGCGATAGTACTCGCCGCCGGCCATGCGGGTCAGCAGCGAATCGAGGGGCGGATCGCCCTGTTCGCCGCTGAAACCCATTTCGGCATGATCCTGGATGGGCATGGTGGCCTGCGCTTCGAGGGACGCGGCGCGCTCATCCCAGAAGAAACGTCTCTCGGCGGCAAAGCGAGTATTGATGAGGCGCATGGAGTGGCGGCCCGTCGCGCCGTGGACACCCATGCTGACCTGTGCCGGATCGCTGAAGGCGCTCTGCTGCAGATGACAGCTTGCGCAGGCGACGGTCCCGTCGACGGACAGATTCTTGTCGTAGAACAGGACTCGCCCGAGCGTCGCGCCAGAGTTGGTGAGCGGGTTGTCGGCCGGCGTGTTGTCTTTGGTGATGTAGGTCGGCACTGGCTGGTTTGCGTAGTTGGCCAGGTCGTTCAGGTCGAGGATGCCACGATCCTGGGCACTGACGACGGCGGCAAGCAGGAACGGTGCGAGCAGGGACCATCGGATCACGGCAGTCATTGGTTTACGACTGACCTGCCAACCACGTACTTGAACCATCCCCAGCCTGTGCGCTGCACCGCGGTTGAGCCCTTGGGTTCCATGCTCAGGCCACGCGCCTGGTAATATGAGATCTGCGCGATGATCCAGACCGTCTTGAGCTCATCCTGATTCCGCGCCCCATAGATCATCACGTAAGTTGACGTCTCTCCAGAAACCTCGTCATCAATCGGGTGGATGACGCCCCAGCCTTTCTCCATGGCAATGGCAGAGAGCTCTGATGAATAAGCATCGGCTTCATATTAGAATTACACACTGTAGCTTAAGCTACAATGTGTAGCGCTGCAATAAATGTGTAGCGCTGCAATAATGGATTTGTCTTCAATTTGAAAAGGAACATGATGCTGGAAGCGCTTTTTGAGCCATACGAAATAAAGGGAATGAAGTTGGCCAATCGATGGGTCATGGTCCCCCATGACCCGGAAACAGTCACCGGACAACATTCCCACAAGTACAGTTGCCGAATACTATCGCCGCCGTGCCGCCGGCGGCGTCGGACTGATCGTGACTGAGGGCAGCCCGGTCGATCACTCTCTCGCCTCACCTCACCAGATGATGGCGTCCCAAGAATCAGTGCCGACACGGTCGATGCCTTCGTTGCTGGTGCTGTCGCCTCGCGAGACGCGGGCTTTGATGGCATAGAACTGCACTCAGCGCATGGCTACTTGCTGGATAGTTTTGTCCGCGCAGGTCGCACAGAGTATGTGGCCGGCATCGTCCGTGAACCCCGAAACCAATTGGGACCTGACTTTCCCATCGCCCTGCGGTTTTTGCAATGGATGGTACAACTTGCTACAAATCATACTCACCGGTATGACACCTTTAGCAATACTCAGTTTGATTCACCTGCAGTGAGTTGGAAAAGGTCCTGACACTCCTGCACGACGCCGGCGTCGACATTTTCCACGCCAGCACACGCCGCTTCTGGCTGCCGGAGCTCCCCGGGAGCGATCTCAACCTAGCGGGCTGGACCCGAAATATCACCGGTGCCCCAACGATCACCGTAGGAAACGTGGGTCTGTCGACAGAGTTGTTCTGCGGATCCGGACCGGAAAGTCATACAGAGTTACAGCGGCGTTATGATGCTGACGAGTTCGACATGGTTGCCACCGGCCGTCCCTGATCAGTGATGCCGAGTGGGTCCACAAGGTGCGTGACGGTCGCACGGATTCTATCACCGTTATCCGCCGCCGGCAGTGGATGGAACGAGAAAAACTGCCGTATCCTCTGCCCCAGATCGGTCTTGCTCTGGTGGAAGCGGAGAGCAGAACGAGTGCGGTAAACGGGCTGTTCCGCAGCAAGTTGATGTGGCTCGGTGCCTCGATGCCAATGATTATCGGCAGCCTTCAGGGATTGTCGCGCTACACCACTGCGGTGACCCCCGCCAGGCTCAACTCAAGCCTGGCGCTCTTTGGTGTCATAGACGTGCCCATCATCACCAACTTCTCGCTCGTTGGCTTCTCTTACTTCATCAATATCCAGGTGGCAGCAGGGTTTTCCGTCTAGAGCGTCGGGCGGACCTTCTCGGCGTCGGCGAAGAGGATCTCTCGCACCGCGTCGGTGGCCTGGCGGTGGAATTCGACGGCCACCGGGTCGAAATCCTGTGTCGGCCGGGGCGCGCGTTTGAAGTGCTCGAAGCGGTCCTCGCCGCGCACCAACGCCGCGCTGTCCCAGGCACCAACGACCTGCTTGGTCTGCGGCGGCATATAGTGCAGCGAAAGGCCGATGCGGCGGTCCCTCGACCGGTTGGGGCTCGAGGCGTGGGCAAGGCGCCCGTTGTGCAGCGAGACTTGACCGGGGGCCAGCGGCATGGCCACGGTCTTCGACTCGTCGACCTCGACGGCAATCTCTTGGCCGCGGCTCAAGAGATTGCCGTCGGTGTACTCGTCCTTGTGCGGCATCAACTCACCTTTGTGGCTGCCGGGCAGCACGTGCATGCAGCCACTTTCCAATGTCGCCGGCGACAGCGCCAGCCAGACGCTGACCAGACCGTCGGTCTCGAGTCCCCAGTAACGCAGGTCCTGGTGCCAGGAGACGAAGCTCTCGCTTTGTGCCTCCTTGGTCCAGAACAGCGTGTTCCAACAGAGGATGTCGGGGCCGATCATATCCTCGACCGCGTCGAGGATATGCCCGTGCCGCATCAAATCGTCGACCCATTTGAACAGCAGGTGCGATTTGTTGCGCTGGGCGCCCTCTAATGGGTGACCTTGGGATTGCTCAAAAGTCTCAAGTTGCTCGCGGTTGCTTTCGACCTCGTCGGCGTTTAGGACTTGGAGCGGGAAGAAATAGCCGTCGGTGTGATATTGCTCGATGGCGGCGGCGGAGAGAGTTTTAGGCATGGTAAAATTCCTTTGAGGCCTGTCGGGCCCTGTTTGGAGAACCATTGGGCGGCTGGTAGTCGCGGTTTACTGCTATCAGTTACTTCAGTGTGAGTCAGTCGCTTTCACTGTTCTCGTGCCCCTTATACGGCGTCGCAATCGGGACAGACGGTGACATTGAATAGATACAATCGGCCCGCCTTGATTGGGTGAAGCAGCTCGTCAGAGCGCGGGGCGCAGCAACCGCCGTTCCTCGTCGATGGCGGCGCGCCACTGCTCCTCCTCACGGCGCAGTGGGCCGCCATCCGCCGTGTCCGCTGCGAAAAAACGCAGCACGCGCCGGTCGCCGCGCGCCTCCGCCTCCGCGACCAATGCCCGGACAAGCGGCGGGTTCGTGAAGTCGTCGCGGTGGGGCAGGCCGGCGCGCACGACGAAGGAGGTGACCATGTAGCGCCAGGCGTAGTCCGCGTGGTTGACCGAGCCGGAGTGCAGCAGGTCGCAGTGGAAGAACACTACGTCGCCCGCTTTGGCGTCCACCGGCACCACCGCCTCTTCCCCAGCGCCGACCGGTTTTTCGCCGAACGCGGAGCGGTGCGATCCTGGGACTGCGAGCAGCGGCCCGCCTGCTCCGTCCATGTCCTGCAGGTAGCAGAGCATGTGCGCTGCGAGCGGCGGCGTGAACGGCTGTTCCCCGTCCGCCAGGTCGTCGGCATAGCCGGGGTTGTTTCGCCATATGTTGTGATGATTGTACGTGTCGCGGTGCCAGCCTGCGGCTTCGGCCAACAGCTCCTGCCGAGACGCGACCCCGGTCGCCCGGCCGGTCAGCTGAGCCGGTGGGGTGCCAACCACGTAGAAGCCATCGCCCTGGACGAAGGGGCCCATGACGCGCTCCGCCAAATCGAGTAGCTGCGTGCTCAGCAGAAAGGGCTTGATTAGCAGCCCGGCCACTTCCGGCGCCGCCGTTAGCAACCCTGGGAAGCCGATGGAAGCCGAGTCGACGGGGCCACCAATGCTGATGGTGTGGCCCGCCGCGGCCAGCTCCTCGCCGGTTGCCGGCTTCCCCTCAAGCTCGCCGAGTTGAGCCGCCAGCTTCGCGGCCAGTCGCTCGTCCAGCCGCGCGCGCAGTGCCGCCACCTCGGCCGCGCTGAACACTCCGCGCAGCACCGTGTAGCCGCGGCTCTGGAACTGCTCAACCTGCTCTGCCAGTATGGTCTCTTCCGCGGTGCTCGGAACGTTCCCGCTCCGCGTCGGCAGCAAACCTCCAACCGCCTCTTGTTGCACCTCAGCCATTCTCGAGGCCCCATTTATTGGGTGAAAAAATACAAACTGACGAATGAAAAATATAATAATTACTCGTTCGCTCGCACTTACTGATAATAAAGGACTCTCACGCAGGCAATTCCCGAACAGGACGGCCAGAGTGCGTCCAGGGACAATTCCCTGACACGCTGGTTCCATACGCGCGCTGGCGTGGTTATCCGGGGCTGAGCCGCCCGTTAGGGGGTACCGAATTCCTTCAGGAAAGCACGTTCTCCCTCTGCGGTAGCAATCAGGATCATTTCGCCGTTTCTCGGCAGCGCCTCGGTCGGTTCCGGGTTGACGACTGTGGTCCCGTTCACCGTTGTGGCGACTACCGAACAACCCGTGCGCGGGCGGACCTCGGATTCGGCGATGCTCCTGCCGGCGAGACGGTCCGGTACCGGCAGGCGAACAACCTGCAATCCCTCGGCGATCATCACCGCATTGCTGCGCTTGAGCAGGTTGGCGATCTCCATGGCAGCCATCGAGGGGTAGGACATCACAAAATCGGTGCCGGCGCGATGTAGGGTGGCGACGTTGCGCTCCAGATTCGCCCGGGCGATGATCTGTATGTCGGGCCGCAGCTGGCGACAGTAAATCGCCAGGTACACATTGGTGTCGTCATCGCGCGTTGTCAGCACCACGGCCGGGGCTCTGTCGATGCCCGCTATCTTAAGCACTTCCAGTTCGGCCGCCGAACCAATCACCGCGTTGCTTTCTTCTCCCAGGGCCTCGGAATCTCGGTCGATGATCCGGTAGTCGACTCCGCGTTTAGCCAGGGCGCGCGCCGTAGCGCGACCGACGCGTCCCGACCCGATGATGATGACGGGATTTGCCGACTGGTTATAAATGGCGAATAAACTGTTGTAGCGGTACAGCTGCTGCGCGTTCGCCGCTAGAACGAGCACGGTATTCTCGGTGATCAAGGTCTCGGGGCGAGCGGGTTGGAACTGCCCGCGCTCCCAGACTCCGACCACGTTGATGCCGATATTTTTTCGCAGATCGGTGGCCGCCAGCGTTTTGCCCACGAGCGGGGTCTGCGTCACCGTGGCTTCGGCGATCAGTAGTTCGTCAAATTTGCCGACCTCGTGCGCCATGGCGTCACCCGCTGTAATCCGCCTGGCCAGGGATTCGCCCAGCATATCGGCTAACTGCAGCACGTAAGTGCTTCCGGCCAGCTGTAGAATATCGACGGAGGCCGGCACATCAGCGGTGCCGATGATGGCCGTATCTTCGGAGATCATGCGCACCGTAGAGGCGACCTGAACATTCACCTCATCGCTACAGGCCGTGACCACGAGGGCCGCGTCGGTCACACGGGCACGACGGTACGTATCGGGATCATCGAGATCACCGGCAATGACGTTCATGCCCTCGTCCGCCAGACGAATAGCCTCCGTCATATCGGGTTCTATCAGTACATACGAATAGTGAAACTGGATGAGTCGTTCGATGAGGGCAGTCGAGACGGGATCGTGTTGGGTGAGCACCACGTGGTCGTTAATGCTGGGGTCGAGCTCACGCGGACGCCGGGCGGCCACCTGCGCCTCCATCCACGGCGACCAGAAAAACCGTAGAAAGGCGAAGGGCAGCAGGACGAGCATAAAAATCGTGCCGCTGAGCAGCACGACCGTCGAAAATACACGCCCCAGATCCGTGTGAAAGGTGATGTCGCCATAACCGAGAGTGGACATCACGGTCAGCGTCCAGTACACCCCCGTAAACCACGTGTGGTCTTGGCCTTCCCGAGCCATGAGATAATGGAACGCGACGCTGTATAGACCGATGAGAGTGGTCAGGACCCCCAAATAACGCAGCAAGGCAACCAGGTCGCGCCGTCGTGAGGGACTCTGTAGAAAGAAGGTTATTGCGGCCGGGTAAAGTTTCACGTGCTTGCCGCCGTTCTTTCTATGGTTCTGACTCCGAGAACTGACTTGATTGCGCTCATTTTCTCCACGTATAGGTAGGACCGAGGGTATGGTCGCGGTTAGGCTTCGAGGCCGGTGATGATCTGCTCTACGGCTTCGACGGTGGTTGTTTTAGGGTCGATCTGGTCGGCGACAACGCGGCCGTGGCGCAGGATAACGATACGGTCGACCACCTGGAAGACGTGGTGGATATTGTGGGCGATAAAGATGCAGGAATGGCCCGAGTCCCGGGCATTGCGGACAAAGCGCAAAACGCCTTGGGTTTCGGCAACCCCCAGATTATTCGTCGGTTCGTCGAGGATGATCAACTCGCTATCGAAATGCATGGCGCGGGCGATGGCTACCGATTGGCGCTCGCCACCAGAAAGGGAGCCGATCGGGGTGGTCGGTGGGATGTCCTTGGTGATGCCGACCTGTTTGAGCAGGGCGCGGGTGGCGCTGTTCATTGCTTCCTGGTCCATGCGGTTGAGGAAGGTTGGCTTTTTTAACGGCTCGCGGCCGAGGAAGAGGTTGCGGGCGATCGAGAGTTCGGGGACTAGGGCGGAATCCTGGTAGATCGTTTCGATGCCGTGGGAAATTGCGTCGGTGGTACTGTTTATTTCGACCTTGGTGCCGTGGATAAAGATGCGGCCGCTACTGGCCTGTATGGCGCCGGAGAGGATCTTTATCAGGGTTGATTTACCGGCGCCATTGTCGCCGAGTAGGCCGACGATCTCCTGTTCGCCTACGGTTAAATTAACCTCTTCTAGGGCGTGGACGGGTCCATAGGACTTGCTGATTTGCTCCATTTGCACCAGGGCTGCGCCCATTGTTCACCTCCCTTCTTGATGTCTGCGATCGAGCCATGAGTGCAGCGCCATCATGCCTAGGATGATCGCGCCGATGAAGATGTTATACGCCAAGCCCGGCACGCCGATCAAGACGATGCCGTTGCGCATAAAGCGCAGGATAAAGATTCCCAAGACCGTTCCAATGATGGTACCTCGTCCTCCAGTCAATGCCGTGCCACCGATGACCACCATGGCGATGACCTCTAGCTCGTAGCCGGTACCGCTGTTGGGATTGGCGGCGGCGGTGCGGATCGAGCTAATAATCCCGGCAAAACCCGCCATAAGGGCGGAGAGTACGAAGAGCTTGACCTTAGTGCGATCGACGTTGACGCCGCGCGCTCGGGCGGCATTGGCGTTGCCACCGGCCGCTTGGATCCAGTTGCCTAGCTTGGCTTGGGTCAACAGATAGCTGAGGATCAGGGCGGCGGCTATAAACCAGAACAGCGACATATAAATGCGTATCCCGGCTATGTTGACATCCCCGACCAGGATGTCGGCCAGCAGCAGATCCCGGGCGTTCCAGGTGCGTTGGGGAAAGCCACTGGTGACAAAGAGGGCGGTGCCGCGGACAACGAGTAGCATGCCGAGCGTAACCAAAAAAGAGGGGATCTTTAATTGGGTGACGAACAGGCCGCTGACGAGTCCAATGGCCATGGCGGTGAATAGCGCGATGGCGAAGGAGACCTCAATTGAAGTGACCCCGGTATTGTACAGGGTCCACATTAGCACGGGACAAAAACCGAAGAGGGAGCCGACAGACAGATCAAACTCACCGGAGGTCATCAGCAGGGTCATCGCCAGCGCGATCAGGCCTAACTCGACGGTGAAGGCCAATACGTTGCTGATATTGCGCCCCGATAAAAAGACGGGATTAATTTCCCAGAAGATGAAGACCATGACCGCCAGCAAGACAAATGGGCCGAATTCGGGTCTTGCAATGAAGCGTTTTAGGATACTACTCTGTTGCATGAGTGTGCTCAATCGCTGTTGAAAATGGTGGCATTAAATCCGTTTCCGATCCCGTGCGGCGCGGGGGGCTGAAAGGCCTTATTTGCTCGAGAGGATATCGTCGTAGAACTGAGCGCTATCGGCTTCGTACAGGGCGCCGGTGATCACATCGAAGCCCGGTGGGATATCGCTGGCCGCCATGGCTGCTAAAGAAAGGCCGACGTAGCTGGTCGCCAATGGGTCTTGCCACATCGCCGCGTTGACATAGCCGGTGAGGACTTCTTGGGTGGTGTCGAGGGAATTGCCCCAGCCGACGACGGGGATATCACCAGGGGCATACCCGCCCTGGTCAAAGACCCGCTTGATGCTGCCGGTGACTAGATCGCCGAGTCCGATGATGGCGTTTATTTTGTGCCCATTGGCTGTCATGTAATCGACCATGCGGGTGATTATTTCGGCCTGGTCGAGGGTGGTGTCGGTGACTTCCCAGGTAATGCCCAGGGGTTCAAAGACGCTGGCAATACCCTGTTCCTCTTGGACGCCGTAGGTGGCGCCGGGTACTTCGACCGGCATCCAGACGAAGTCTCCGCTCTTTACCAGGCCTTTGTCGACTAGGTATTGCGCCCATGCGGCGCCGACTACAATCAAATCGCCGCCGACATACGCGTCGAAACTGGCGGTGGGATCTGGAGTATTGATGTTTATGATTGGGATATTGGCTTGGTTGGCCTCTTTGGCGACCTGGACCAAAGAGCCCGGGTCGGGGCTACTGGAGACAATGCCATCGGCGCCGGCGGCAATGGCGATGCGCACGGCTTCTTGGTGCGAGGCGACATCGCCATTGTGGAAAGAGGTGTTGACCTCGTGGCCGGTATCCTGGCTCCATTGCTTGGCACCGGCGAGAAAATAGGTCCAGACCGGGTCGGCTGGCGAACCGTGGGAGATCCAATAAAAGGTTTTGGTTTCGGCCTCGGCGACGGAGAGCAAAGACCCCAAGAGTAGGGCTGCGCCGGTGGCGAATGCAATAAACAGTTTGGACATTTTTAAGAGTTCTCCGTTGGGGGGGAATGGGAGTGGGATCGAGCCGGGCAGTGGAATAGGCCTGTGGCGCAGAAGGTATTGACGACCTAAATATAGGCGATCTTTCTCAGGCTCGCGACTCTGGTAAGAGAGCGTTTCGCGCTCGAGATGCTCTAGGTGGTTTGAGCCGCCAGAAGATCGAAATTGTGGGCTGCAACCATCAGGATCTCTTCGGGCTTCAATCGGAGTAAGCGCGGTGCAGCATCATACACGCTTTGTTGGGGTTTATGCTCGTCGAGAAATTCACACGAGATAATTGCATCCCAAACAAGCCCGGTGTAGCGGGATGAATTTACTACGAGGGAAATAGAAGAGACGGTTAAGGGGGATAGGATATAGCGTTTGTGTAAAGCTGGCCAGGCTTGCAAGGCGTCGGGCCAGGCTGGCAGCTTGTGCCAACCCTCAACCAACACATCACGATCGGCTGGATCCCTACGCCGAGTTTTGGCCAATCAGCCTCTATTCCTTTTTGGGAACCCCATTCCCGTAGTGCTTTCGTTATGCCCGTTCGCCAGTCGAAAACAGTTCCACCTACATCGAAAACAAGTGCTTTGATTTTACTCATTATTTAATTCCTGTGTCATGGAGTCTGTATTCTGTAAGCGTAACGTTGCGCTCTACGGCAAAGAGGGCGGTGTCAGCATGACCCGCTTGCGGTCGCCGATGTTCATCGGCCAGGGCTGCGGCTATCCGTCGAGCGACCTAGAGTGCTCGGTCCCACGGAAAGGTCAGGGTCGGCCGGTGGGCGTGGCGCGTCATCGCGAGTTCGAGTTGGGCACCGCAACCGGGTTCTATACGGACGGCAAAAGCGCTGTCGCCAATAGCCACGGCGTCGCCTCCTGCCACAGCTGCGCTGAGTATTTGGTGTTCGGCATAGGCACCGCCCTGGACGATGACGGTCCGCGCCTCGAGCGAGTTGACGTTGACCAGGGTCAGCGTCGCGGTCTCGTCCGCGATATGCTCGACCAAGGCTGCGACGTCTTCGGGGATACCGGCCCGCTGACGAGCCGGATCGAAGTAGCGCAGCCGACAATAGAGCGGCGAGCCGACCCGGCCGGTAGGCAGGCCGCCCAGCATAAGTTGGGTCAGCGCTTCGGTCTTGGCCGGGTTGATGTGGTTCATGTCGTCGGACAGACGCGTGTCCGGGGTGCAGGTGTCGGCTGCCATTTCGGCCATGTCTTGGCGCACCCGCCCCAGAGCGGCCAGCAAGGTGGCTGTCGGATAATCGGGGTTCTCGCCTTCGAGATACTGCACCCACGGATTTTGTTCAACGCGCTTGAGGTCGTCGCGCCGCATCGACCAGTACCATACTTCGATGGCACCCGACGAAAACGGCTGTTCCTTCCAGTCGTACCAGTCCTCGTCGCCGAAATGGTCGCCGTAGGCGTTGGGCCACATGGTCTTGCCATCGATCTGGCGGGCGTTGGCGTTGATGGCGTCGAGGACACCGCGCCAGGTATCGACATAGCGTTGGTCGCCGCTCAGTAGCAGGCCGACGCCGAAACCGTTGATCGCCCGCGTGTGCGAGTAGGTGCGATGGGCCAGCTTGCCGGTCTGCGGCACGGTCACGGTGAAGCCCCAGCCGTAAATGCCTCCGTACCAGCGGCCGCCGCACTCGCCGCCGATGGTGCCGTCGAGGCCGATGTTGGTGGGGATGATGCCGTTATTTTCGGCGGTGCGTGCGCACCAGGCGTCGATGTACTCGAGGGCCCAGGCGCGGTACTTCTCTTCGCCTTGCAGCATGTAGGCGTTGAGGGCTAGCACCGTGGTGGCTAGATTCATCGGATTATCGCCGACGATATCGTTGTAGTCCTTGAAATGGGCCACCATCTCATCGTACGAGTGCTCGCCGTGCCCCAGGCGGAAACGCCCTTCGATCTCGATAGGGTCGCCGGCCCAGTCGAGGCCGGTGGCTTTGCGTAAAAGTGGACCGCGGCTACCGTTGAAGCACGAGCGAATGATCTTGTGTTCGGAGTCGTAGTTGGGCGCCTGCGGGTCTTCGTTCATGTACAAGCCGGCATAGCGCCGGGCGCGGATATGGCGGGCGCGGTCGTAGGGATCGGACAGCCCTTGCAGATTGAAGGCAGAAAAGCCCTCGCCGTTGTGGAACCAGTCGAACATGACGGGGAACTCTTTGTAGTACATGCCCTCGCGACCCAAGTCGACCTCGACGGTTTTGGCCTCGGTATACTGACGCAGATGCCCTTCCCAGCCGCGTTTGTACAGCGCCAGCACCTCGTCGTCGCCGCCCAAGGCATGGAGCATCGTCCAGTTCAGTTGGTTTTCGGCCGCGTCGTCCGGACCATCGTCGCCGCCCCAGCGCGGCACGCAGAGCAAATAACCGCGCTCGTCGAAGTAATGGCCGAAAAATGCCTTACAGGCCTCGCTTTGCGCTTTGAGTAACTGACGTTCGAGCAGGGCCCAATGCGGTGGGGCCATGGGGGTTTGGATATGGATTAGCATCAAAATTCTCCTGGATACCGACTTGAAGACAGATTATACCTTATGCCCAAGATCGCTCTTTCCGATGAGTGTATAGGGTATGTAAAAACGCCGCTCTCCGACAAGTGACGACCGAGCCAACGCCACTTATTTCACCTATAATCCCACTCAGCAAGAGGGGGTAAAATACCTGCACAGCTTGACCCGTTCCCCTAAAAGGCCCTTTATGTTGTCCCTATACACTCTTCTTGTCTGACGGAGCTACCGCTGCTTCTTGAGCTGTCGCGCTGGCTGCCTTCCAGACGGGGTACCCCGTTCGGAGTATGTTCTGTGACCCCATTCCTGTTCAGATCTGTCGTTCTATCCACCCTGGCTGTTTGCGCGGCTACTGCCGACTCCGCGCCGGAGTGGGCGCGAAGTTACGATGCCCGCTTCACGGCTGAGCAGATCGTCATCGACGGCGTCGGCGATGAACTCGCCTGGCAACACCGGAGGAATGGGTGGCGATCGCAGGGCCTTTCACCCTTGGACTCGGCCCAGAGCAGAATGGCGAGTCCGTAACGGTACCCTTGCCCGGATACGTGTTGTAGATGTCCGAGCAGGTATTCACCTTTGGCAAATATACTATGGAAAAAGACTTCACTTTTTACCCGAGTACGAGTTCCGGCCTTAAATGCCTGAAGACGGAAGAGGTGGAAACCTACAATCGAGACGGATACCTGAAAGGGATACGCATCTTCGATGCAGACCAGGTTTTGGCCAACCGGAAGTACTTTGATCGTCTGCTCGAATATGCCCTTGCCCAAGGCAAGAGCAGTTATTCCATTAGCGGATCCCATGTGGTGTATGGCGGGGTCTATGATTTGATGACCAGCCCGCAGATCCTCGATTTGGCCGAAGATCTGCTCGGTCCGAATGTCGTCGGCATCGGGGCCCACTACTTCTGCAAATTGCCGCATGACCCCAAGGTCGTATCCTGGCATCAGGATTTCACCTACTGGCCCCTGGATAAGGCAAAGGTGATCACCGTCTGGTTGGCCATAGACGATGTGGACCAGGACAACGCCTGTATACAGGTGGTGCCGGGGGCCCATCACCATGGCCTGCTGCCGTATCGCGAGAGCGACCCACAAGAAAAAAATGTCCTTAATCAGACCGTAGATAATGTGCATCAATACGGCACCCCGGATTGTCTTGAATTGAAAGCCGGAGAAGTCTCCATCCACTCGTGCCTGCTGTTGCACGGCTCAAGCGCTAACGATTCCGACCGCAGACGGTGTGGGATCGGCATCCGCTATGCCGCGGTCGATGTGCACGCCGATGAGAGCTTGCAGGCTAAAGGGGTGCTGTGTCGGGGGACGGACCTTGATGGCAATTGGGCCGACCCGCCTCGACCGGCGTTCGACCCTTAAATCTTATAACGCTACTTGTTGCGGTCGTCTTATTGAACGGGTTGGATTGATTCTGTCAAAACCTTTAGTGTCGATGATAGATTGCGGTTTCCCTATTCCATCGACACGGATCCCCCGAGGCGGTGAGGCGGAGATTGAGGGATACCTGCAATCGCTGCGCGTCCAGGGCTTCTGCGTCGTCGACGCAAATTCCGTTATTTACACCGATGATCGTTGGCGTCGGAACTACTTGCAAAAAGGTCTGTTCAGTATTAAATAGTCACTATATAACTAGCCTTGGAGTATCGCATGGCGTTGCAGCAAGCACCCGCAAAAGTAAAGCTTCCCCTCGGCCAGGTTTTGAAGATGCTCGGCACCTACGCCCAGGCCAAGATCGTCGAGCAGATCAAGTCCGTGGCGCTAATCGTCGCCTATCTGGTTTTGTTCCAGTTGGTGGTGCTGAATATACCCGTGGCCGACGCATTAATTGTCGCTTTGGGGGTCGGGGTGGTGGTCCTGGGGTTGGCTTTTTTTATGGAGGGCCTTTTTCTCGGCCTGATGCCGCTAGGCGAGATGTGTGGTATCAGACTGCCGCAGAAGACCGTACTGCCCGTCATCCTGCTCTTCGCCTTTATCCTCGGCCTGGGTGCGACTTTCGCCGAACCAGCCATCGCGGTGCTCAAATCCGCGGGATCTTCGGTCAAAGCCTGGGACGCGCCGCTGCTCTTTCTGTTGCTCAACAAACACGCCGACTACCTCGTGTGGTCGGTCGGAATCGGAGTGGGGGTGGCGGTGATGTTCGGCATGCTCCGCTTTCTCTACCACTGGTCGCTCAAGCCATTCATCTACATACTTTATGCGATAATCGGGTCGGTGTCGATATGGGCCTATTTCGATGCTAATCTCGTGCATCTCACCGGGTTGGCCTGGGACTGCGGCGGGGTAACCACCGGCCCAGTGACGGTGCCGCTGGTGCTGGCGCTGGGTATCGGCATCTCGCGCGTTGCATCGCAGGGCGGTGAAGGGGGGGCGGCCGGCGGTTTCGGGGTCGTGACCCTGGCGTCTGCTTTTCCCATCGTTGCGGTTTTGGGGTTGGGCCTATATTTCCTGCCGGACATGCCCCAACCGACCAGCGCCGCCGAATTCTGCGAGCCCGGCAACCGCGACAAAGCCCTTTATCTGTTCGCTGACGAGCAGGAAATGAAAGGCTACGTACTCCAGAAAGGCAGCCCCGAGGCCCGGCTGGCCTTCTTCGGCGGCGACGCAGGGGCGCTCGACGACTACGTGGCCGAACTCGCCAGTGATCAGGTCGCCAAGAACGCGGTCTTCGGCGATACCGAAGCTTTTGAGCGCTGGCTGCTGGGTAGTGGCAGCTCCGCCCAGCGGTTGCGGGTCTTCGGCTCGGAAGACCAGATCCGGGAGAAGGCCCGGGCGCTGAGCGCGATGCGGGGAGGACAGTTCGATGCGGTCGAATTGCTGAAGATCAACAGCCTGGCGGCGCTGCGGGCGATCGTCCCGCTGAGCATTTTCCTGCTCTTCGTGTTGATAGTGGTATTGCGGGAGAAAATCCGCCGGGCCGACGAGATCTTTCTCGGTATCGCCTTCGCGGTGATCGGGATGTCGCTATTCAGCATCGGCATCGAACTGGGCCTGTCGCGCCTGGGCGGCGATATCGGCTCCAACCTGCCGACGTCGTTCAAGGCGGTGGAGATGAGCCAGCAGCACGAGATCATCCGCGACTTCGACCCAGATATCGTCACCCGGGCCATCACCGCGAGCGGGGAGACGGAGGAGATTTTCGCTCGCAAGACATCCACTGGTTACGAGCAGTTGCCCTATCACGCCGAAGATTACGACCCCCGCACGGGGCAGTACTCGCACACCCCGATCCGCGGCCCGCTCTTTGGCAGCAGGTTCGGCATCGTCGTCGTCGTTCTTTTTGGCTTTATGATGGGTTATAGCGCAACGCTGGCCGAGCCGGCGCTCAACGCGCTGGGGGCCACGGTGGAGGAGTTGACGGTGGGTACCTTCCGGAAGTCGCTGCTGATGCAGGCCGTCGCGATCGGCGTCGGCGTCGGCATCGCCTTGGGGGTGGCGAAGATCATCTACAGCTGGCCGTTGATCTGGATGCTGGTGCCGCCCTATGTCCTGCTGATGGTGCTCACCGCGATTTCGAGTGAGGATTTTGTCAATATCGGCTGGGATAGCGCGGGGGTGACCACCGGTCCGGTGACGGTGCCGCTGGTGTTGGCAATGGGCCTGGGGATCAGCACTCAGGTCGGGGGCATCGAGGGTTTCGGCATCCTGTCGCTGGCTTCGGTCTGCCCGATCCTGTCGGTGCTGATCGTCGGGCTGTACGTGACTGACCGGCGCAAAGCGGAACTTGAGGAATAGGCCCAACCGGCCTCCGAGGGGAAACCATGAAAATAAGTAAGGCTACACAAATCACCTGCACCGTCTATCACTCAGTAACCAGCAAGGCGCTGGGCGCGCTGGAAGCGCTCGGGGTTAAAGACTACCATCTCCAGCCGAGTCGAGCCGTGGTGCTCAGGCGCAAAGCCGGTTTTTTGGGGATCGGGGGGGGGATCGGGTTGGAAGAGGAGCCGGCGGATCGGATTCTTTGTTATGTGCCGGCGGCTGACGCCGAGGCTACGTTGCAGGCGCTGGCCGCCGCGTGCGAACTGAATATCCCCGGCCGCGGCAGCGCGGTTAGCGAGGCGGTCGATATTGTAGCGGGCTCGGTGTGGGAAAGCCACCCGCTGACACCAGTCCCGGGGACAGAGGAAATCGCGACCCAGGACGACCTGGCCAGTATCACTTGCACAGTGACGCGGGGCCGCGGCGACAGAATCGTCAAGGCCGTGCTCGGTTTGGGGATGCCCATGCCGCAGGTGACTACCGGCACGGGCACGGGTTTGCGCGACAAGATCGGCGTGATCCGAGTCGCGCTGCCTTCAGAAAAGGAGGTGGTGCACTCGGTGGTTCCGACCCACGAGGCCACCGACATCCTCGGTTCGTTGTTCGACGCCGGCCGTTTGGACCGCTTTGGTGCGGGGTTTATTTACGAGTCACCTCTCTCCCGGGGGGTGATTAACAGCATGGTCATTCGCGGCCAGCGGCACTCGGCCAGTATCGAGCAGTTGATCGCCGCCGTCGATGACCTCAAAGGGTCAGCCGATTGGCGCCAGCGGTCGCTAGGGGCCGATGAATCGACCCGCCGTCACAATTTCATCTACAATTTGGTCAACCTGACGCTGGTCTGCAACGAGGGCAATGCCACGGACCTAGTCCGGGCGGCGATGGCCGCGGGTGCCAGCGGTGCGACTATTGTCAAGCTGAGCCACGCCCGCTTCGACGAAGCGGTTAGCGCGGTGTCTCCAGCGCGCGAAATGACCGAGCTGATTATCGGCGAGGACCAAGTTGAGGATATCGCCGAGGTACTCGTTGCGGCCGGATTATTCGATGCGAACACGGGTGGGGTCCTCGTCCGCAAGCCGGTGAGCGTGGTCTGCGCCAACCGCAGTGTCAAACGCTGATTCTATAGACTTAAGTACCCCATGTGCATCCGCCCTACGGGCGAGATAAACGCGCCGTGGAAAAACGATCAATCCGCGCGGCTGCCAGACATCTGACGCCGACCGATATTATAGTAGCTCCGAAACAGATCAACCGCGATGGACTTGGACTGCCCGCCGTCGGTATTCGACCATGTCGCTCATATGACGCGTGATGTGGTTTGCCCCGCTTTATGTATTGCATCAGGACGTTACTTTTAGTAAATATTGAGATCGCTTTTTTCAGCATTAAAACTATTAAACCAACTGAATCTATTATGGCAAAACATGCAAATCTCGACGCTCGGCTGCGCGTTCCCTATTCCATCGGCACGGGGATTCCCAAAGGCGGTGATGCAGAAGTTGATGGCTATCTGCAATCGCTGCGCGTGCAGGGGTTCTGCGTCATAGAGCGAGTGATCCCCGAGGAAGAAGTCAGCGCGGTGCGCGAGAGCGTGTACGAGGGGCGGCGGCTCTTGCAGCAGGACCGCGCGGCAGAGCGGGGAAAACGCATCGAGTTGGAGCGCCAAAGAAATCCCGATGTGGAGATTGCTGATGGCCCCGTGCGACCGCCGATGCCGCCGCACGCCGAGCTCTGTGATATCGCACGCAACGAGACCTTTGCCGAGTACCTCGCGGAGCCGCGCGTCCTCAAAGTGGTTAGGGCCATGCTCGACCCGCACGTGCGCATTTTGCAGACAGAGGTTAACAAGTCGTCGAAGCCGGCGGGGGAGGCGCTCTCTGAGGTGCAGCTGAAGCGGCGCGGTTGGCACTCCGATTGGCCGCACGATCTGACGGCCTATGGGCCGAGTGAAGAGGAGCCGTGGAAGCATTGTGGCGCGGTCGCCCAGCCCTTTCCCGATGTCTGCATGGCGCTGTCCACGGTCTGGTTCCTCGGTCCGGAGGACGTGACTCCGTATAATGGCGGTACGTGGGTAGTGCCGGGCTCGCACAAAGACGCGCGCAACCCGCGCGGCCCAGATGACGATATTGACGCGGCGGCACCCATCCCGGGCGAGTTCCAAGTTTCGGCCCCCGCCGGCTCGGTCTTTATATCGGACACGCGGATCTGGCACTCGGGCACGATAAACCAGAGCGAGCACGAGCGCACGGCGGTTGTGTGCCGTTACGCTCCGTGGTGGCTGTCGGGTAACGAGTTCGGCAATCTACACTCGGGCGGCCACGCGCTCAGGACCTACGTGCCGCAGGAGGTGTATGCGCGGTTCTCTCCGGAGCTAAAGCTGTTGTACCGGCACCTCGCCGAGGGTGAGGAGGATGTCCTGCAGCCCGAGAACCAGCACGAAGCAGTCCGCGCCCGGGCGCTGCGCGAGGCGGATCGGATCGGCGACAACTGTCACGTGGTCGCCGGTGAGATGAGCAGGGAAGAATGGGAGCGCAGTCGGGCTAAAAATACGCGCTGATGAATCGGGGTTGGTCTTATCGAAATCGCGTGCGGGACGAAGCGGCGGGACTCTCGATCTGCGACTTCTATAGCCAGAGCTACAGTCATTCGGATATTGCCCGCTGGCGGCGGCGTTTGGCTGCAGGCGAGATTGAACATAATGGTTTGCGCGCGTGCGACGATCTGCTGCTGGCGGCGGGGGATCAATTGGTCTGGCATCGGCCGCCCTGGCAGGAGCCGGAGGTGCCGCTGCAGTTCGAAGTTATTCATGACGATGGCGATCTGCTAATCGTCAACAAACCCTCCGGATTGCCGGTGATGCCGGCTGGAGGGTTCCTCGAACACACTCTGCTGCGCTTATTGGAACAGCGTTGGCCCGCCAACCCTCCACGTCCGGTACATAGGCTGGGGCGCGGTACCTCGGGATTGCTAATCTGTGCGCGCCAGAGTCAGAGCCGCGCCTGGCTCAGTGCGGCGCTGCGCGCCCATGGGCGAGTGGGGGCTTCGGCGGTATTTGTCGAAAAGATCTACCGCTGTCGCACCGTCCAGGCCAAACTTGATGTGGAAGGTCGAATCGAAACGCCGATTGGTGCACTGGAGCATCCCCGACTGGGCAGACTGTGGTGCGCCGATCCGCAGGGGCTGCCCAGCTGCAGCGACTACCGCCTGCTGCGGCGCGAGGCGGACGGCAGCAACCTACTAGAAGTAATGATCCGCACGGGCCGCCCCCATCAGATTCGCATTCACCTCGCCGCGATTGGGGCGCCTCTACTCGGCGATCCGCTCTACGTTAGCGGTGGTAGAGTCGGAGATTCTGACGCCCTACCCGGCGATTTGGGTTACCATCTGCATGCCCATCGGCTGAGACTGCGCGATCCTCAGGGCCAGTTGCTCGAGTTTGAAGCACCGCTGCCGGCAGATCTGCGCTGAAGCGTTTTATGCGATTGAGCCTCCAGTATGAACAATGGTTTATTCGTATAAAACCGGTAAGCATAACCTAGCTCCGCTGTGACAGCACCTCGCGCTCATACGTTTCCATATCGTCCAACCAGGCCGCGCCCAAAGGCACGTCGCTCTTCAAGCACAGCATATCCCACACCGCACTAAACGGCATCGTCTTCATCTCTTCCATCAGGGCCAACTTCTGCGCCAGCTTGCCTTCTGCTTCCAAGTTGCGCAACAGCTCAGATGGGTCCACCAAACCATAGAGCAAGGCTTTACGGGTCGCCCGCGTGCCGATGACATAGGCGCCAATGCGATTAATACTCGCATCAAAAAAGTCCAGCGCCACGTAGATCCGATCTAAGACCCGCATGCGTCCTACTTCTAAAAATACATTGCGCACATCGTCACTAAACAAGACGACGTGATCCGAATCCCAACGGATTGGCCTGCTCGTATGGATCAGCAATTTCTTGTGGAAAGGCAGATGCGCCGAAATCTTGTCGGCTATCGATTCCGTCTGATGGAAATGACCCATATCCAAACAGAGCACCTTGTCCCGCGTCAGCGCGTAATTGCTGTAAAAATCATTCGAGCCCACCGTGTAATCTTCACAGCCCAAACCAAATAGCTTTCCCTCTACGGCATCGACACATTCGGCGCCAATACCCAGCTTTTCGTCAAAGATCGCATCGTAGGATTCAATCATCCGCTGTCGCGGCGCCGAGCGATCCGCCGGATGATCCTTGGCCCCATCTGGCGCCCAGTGATTGTTTACACATTCCTTGCCCAACTCTTGCCCCATCGCCGCCGCAATCTGCCGGCTGACAATGCCGTGTTGGATCCAGAAATCGCGGATGCCCTTATCCGCGTGCGCCAACGTATAACCATCATTGGCCTTTGGATGGGCAAAATAGGTCGGATTAAAATCGAGACCTATATCGTGCTCTTTCGCCCAGTTGATCCAGTTGGAAAAATGTTTTGGCTCTAGCGCATCACGGCCGACTACCCGCCCTTCCGTTTCGCAGTAAAATGCGTGTAAGTTTACGCGCTGTGGTCCCGGCAATAAGTCGACGACCTTCTTTAAATCCTGCCGCAACTCGTCCGCATTGGTCGCTTTGCCGGGATAGTTGCCCGTCGCCATGATGCCCCCGCCGGAAACCTCCTCTTCGTTTACCTCAAAGCCCGCCACATCATCCCCTTGCCAACAGTGCAGCGAAATCGGCACACTCAGCGCATCCTCCACCGCCTGTTCTACATCTACGCCTAAGGCACTGTATTGTTCAGCGGCCAGTTTGAAATTTGCTTCGACCTGTGCATCGCTGAGTTTGTTCTGAAAAGTCATGTCTATCTCCTCACGTAAATTTTATGGCTACAATAGTCTTAGTGATATTCGTCAATTTTCTTTTTATTTTCTATACTTCTAATCTAACAAATTCGCAGCAAAAACAACTAAACGCGCTGTATTGCAATGCACTTTGGCAGAATTTCCATTGCAGATTTGGCAAACAGTGAATAGCCAGATGAGGATTGGGCGATCTGACAAATTGATGGGCGAGATCTCAGCGCTTTCCTCGTTCGCCTTCCGCAAATACCTCTGCGGCATCCTCGCGGCCAATATCGGTTTCAGGATACAGGCGGTCGCCCTGGCCATCCTGGTCTACCGCACGACCGGGTCCGCGCTGGATTTGGGCATTGTAGCGGCCATCGGCGCCGTCCCGGCGGTGCTCTGCACGATCCTCGGCGGTGTGCTCGCCGACCGCTATGACACGCGGCGGGTCTGGGCGGTAAACGCCGGGATCTCGGCGGCGCTGGTAGGGGTGCTCGGCATGCTGACCCTCAACGGCGCCTTGCCCATCGGCCAGATCTACGCGCTTGCGGCCCTGATGGGAGTCGTCGCTGGCGTCAACATGCCCCTGTCTCAGAGTTACTTCCCATCTCTGGTCTCTGCGCGCGCACTCAAGTCCGGTGTTACCTTCAACAACATGAGTATGTCGATCGCTTCGATCTTCGGTCCGACTCTAGCCGGACTGATCATCGCGACGGTAGACCTGTCGGCTGCCTTTGCCGTTGCCGCACTCTGCTGGAGCCTGCCGGTATTTATCGCACCTTTCTTGCCCGCTCGCAAAGCTGACCTGAGCCAGCACCACCGCACTCTGGCCGATTTTCGCCTCGGCTTCAGCTTCATAGGGCAGAATCGCCTTGTTCTGCTCCTAGCTGCACTGATCGTTGCCAATTATTTGTTGATCTACGGCTGGGTGCAGACCCTGCCGGCCTTCGTCGACCTCTTCGGTGGCGGCGAGCGCGAAGTGGGCTACGCCTCGACGGCAGCCGGCGCCGGCGCGACGCTGGGCATTATCCTGGCGGGACGCCTCAGGCCAGGAGTTTATCTGGGCTATCAAATTCTCGGCGCCACCGCGTTCTTTGCCGCGATGGTCATCGGCCTGTCCTTCGCGCCGTCGTTTTACCTGGTGCCGGTCCTAGCTTTTCTCGCCCATGCGGGCAACGGCCTCTTTTCCAATTACTGCTCCGTCGCCATACAGGCCCGTATCCCCGAGGCCGTTCGAGGCCGAGTCATGGGGGCGCTTTCGGTCATCTTCAACCTCGGCAGCTTTTCCGGTATGTGGACGGGGGGCGCGATTGCGCTAGTCGGTGACGTGCGGTTGGGCATGGCGGTTGGACCGCTGGTTATGCTCGGCATCGTCCTGCTAGTTCTGGCGACCCAGCGCCAGATCAGGGCACTAGCCGAGACTTGATAGCTCTTCGCAATCCGGCCGACATGCTACGAATTCGGCGGTAGTCATATCGGAAATCCGCCCAGGGCGAATGATGCCTTCTCTAAGCGAGCGCGCTTTCCGCGCGCAGCAGACGTATCGTTTGGCAAAAGGCCTCGACGGTGCGCGTCCGATCCTCCGCGGTGTGGGCGGCGGATACTGGTGCACCGGGCCAACCCTGAATGTCGACGCCGTGCAGCAGGACGCCGAGGCGGACTTTTAGCGCTAGGCTTGGGTCAACGGGTGCTTTGAGCGTCTCGTAGGGGTGTATGCCCGCTTCGATTTCTGCGCGGTTGGTGGCGATTTGCTGCGGATTGAGGAAGATGTGGAAACCCCCGAATGTGCCGTAGGCGATCCAGGTTACTTTTTCTGCAGCGAACATCTCGTTTAACGCATCGATCAACGCATCGCCGTAATTGATCGCCCGCTGTACTACATCCGTATCGCGGACGAGGTCGAGGGCGGCGATACCTGCTGCGCAGGTCATCGGTACGGCGTTGAAGGTACCCATGTGGAATATTTTCTCCACGCCGTCTTGCGCTGCCTGGCGGAAATCCATGCCGGCGAGCAGTTCGCGGCGCCCGACGACGGCGGCGCCGGGCATACCGCCGGCGACGATTTTGCCCAAGGTCGTCATATCGGGCATAATGCCGTAGGCCTGTTGTGCGCCGCCTTTAGAGCAGCGAAAACCGCAGATGACCTCGTCAAAAATAAGCACTGTGTTGGTCTCTGTGGCCAACTCGCGCAGGCCCTGTAGAAAAGCCTTTTGGATCGGCACCTGGCCCCAAGTCGAGCCGGTGGGCTCGAGAATGATTGCGGCGATATCCTTGTTGCTGCGGAGGATGTGTGCGGCGGCCTCGAGGTCGTTGGGCGGGCTGTGCAGCATGGTCTGGGCCGTGGCAGCGGGCACGCCGCGCGGGGGGGCACCGTCGTGGTGGTTGAGGAAACCGCCGGCGACATAGTCGTGCCAGCCGTGGAAGTGGCCTTTAAAACGCAGAATTTTTTCGCGGCCAGTATAGGCCCGCGCCAAGCGCAGTGCCAGCATGGTGGCTTCGGTGCCCGAATTGTTGAAGCGGACGCTTTCGGCGCAGGGGATGAGCTCTTGGATGCGTTCGCCCCATTCGATTTCGAGCAGGTGGCTGGCACCGTAGTGAGTGCCTTTGTCCAATTGACGGCGCACGGCCTCGGTGACGGCGGGGTGGTTGTGCCCTAGCAGTAGGGCGCCGTGGCCGCCGGGGTAGTCGACGTATTCGTTGCCATCGACGTCCCATTTGCGCGAGCCTTCGGCGTGGGTGACGTAGATGCCGTGGGGTTCGATATAGCGGGCGTCGTGGGTGATGCCGGTGGGGAAGACGCCCCGCGCTCTTTGGGCCAGGGCAATCGAACCGGCGGTCTTGCGGCAATAGGCTTCGACGAGGGGCGAGTCGTCGAGGTTGATGGGGCAAGGCGGGTAGGCGGTGGTCTCGGCATTCATAGCGGCTTTTCCTTTATATGGCGGCATCTAATCTAGCGATAGCCGCTTCGAGATAGGTGGCCATCTCTGTGGGCGGGGTCAGTGGCGAACTGACATCGTCGTAGGCCGTGACCCGATTGGTGGCTGGATCCCAGTGCACCGGACCGTACGGAGCGGGTAGGTCGGTGTTGGCCATATAGTGGTACAGCGCGTCGCCTTTGTTATAATGCCAGAATTCACCGGGATAGTGCAAGAAGCCGTGGCGCTCCATAAGGGCGGTGATCTCGCGGCGGTTTTGCCTGTCTTCGGCGCTGACGAAGGGCGAATCCATCGGGGTGTACTCGCTCATTTCGAGATAGGACTTGCCGCGCGAAACCTCGGTGCCGTCGTCGCGGCGAAAGACCGAGATGTCGACGGCGGCGCCCATCGTGTGGGTGCCGCGATTGGGATAGTTGGCGACTAGACAGGTCGAACGGCGGCGGATCAGGTCCAGCGATGGCGTCTGGCCGCCCGATTCCCAGCGGCAACTGTGGACGATCAGGTCGAAAACAGCGGGCTTTTGGCCTAGCTCAGTTTGCATCTGCTGGGTGCGGTAGCCGTCTTCGATCTTGAGCAGCCAGCCGCGCTCGCCCATGTCGCGGGCGATAGCCAATAGATCGGGGATCAGACTTTGGCGAATATAGAAGATGCGGTCGAGATCGCCGGCGATTTTACTCTCTGCAAAGAGCATCTCGATGTCGGCGGCTGCAGCCGCCTCGGGGATCGAGGCGAAGCCCTCGCCGGATTCGTCGGTCGGGTATTGGGTCATCGCCTCTAATAGGTGGTGGCTGCGTTCCATATGCTCGGTCCAGAAGCGGCGGCGGTCGTCTTCATCGGGGCGGGGTTTGTCGTCGGTCATAGTTCTTTTTCTGGTTTGGGTGTGCGGGAAGTATACGCAACTGGCAGAGGGCTTACAATCGCTTTGTGCCGCTCCTTTTAGCTCTCCGCCGTCCCGACCATCCGCGCAGCAGGTCCGACTACGAAAAGACATCCCATATCGTTTGACCAACCCCCCTAAAAGTTCGTTTATAATTCCCATACACGAATCGACACCAACAACGCACCACCGATGCCTGATAGACGGCGACGCCAAGGAGTTGATCGACGATGCGTATCGACCTGCAAAATGTAAGCCTGCGCTTTGGCGATCACGAACCCTTGTTCGAGGGGGTAGACCTGAAAATAGAAGGCGGCGATTTCGTCGTCATTGAAGGCTCCTCCGGAGTGGGCAAGTCGAGCCTCCTGCGCCTGCTCAACCGCCTGCAGGAACCCACGACGGGGCAGGTGCTCGTCGACAACGCCCCACCTCGTGATGCCGATATCACCCGTCTGCGCCGCCGCGCGGTGCTCGTGCCGCAGACGCCGATTATGGGACCCGGTACGGTGCGGGAAAACCTCTGCTGGCCCCTCACTTTTCGCGCCAATCACATACACACGCTCCCCAGCGATGAGGTCCTGCGCCAGCGCCTTGACGGGCTGTTGCTGCAGGATACGAGCCTCGACGACGAGGCTCGCACCCTGTCGGTGGGCCAGCGCCAGCGCTTGGCTCTGCTGCGCGCGCTGCTGCTGGATCCGGAGATTCTGCTCTGTGACGAACCCACGGCCGCGCTCGATGGTGAGGCCCGAGCCGTACTAGAGGCGCAACTGGAGGCTCGCTGCTCAGCGGGTACGGGGGTCGTCGTTGTCACCCATCAGGGGTTTGCCGCGCCAACAACAGGGGCTCGACGGGTCATTCTTCAGCGCCAGGGGCTACAGGTGGCCGCATGAACCCCGTCGTCATTGGACCGAGCCAATTGTTGCTGTGCCTGATCTTTGTGGCCATTGCCGGTGGTGCTTCGCTGGCGATGGGGCTGCGCCTAGAACGGGATCTGCTCTGGGGCACCGTGCGCACCTTCGCCCAACTGTTTCTGGTCGGCTATGTCCTCGATACGGTCTTTGCCATCGACACGCCGCTGCTGGTGGTCCTGGTCTTCGTATTTATGGTATTCTGGGCCGCCCACGCGGTCCGTGGTCGAGTGCGTAGTTCGGGCGTGTCGGTTTTCCTGCCCACTTTTCTATCCATGGTCATCAGCTACCTCGTGGTGACCATGCTCGTTACGGCCGTGATCGTACAGGTCGATCCGTGGTGGGCGCCGCAGTATTTTATTCCTTTGGGCGGTATGATCGCCGGCAATTCGATGAATGCCATCTCCGTCTGCCTCGAGCGCCTGCTCACGGGGCTGCGCGAGCGCCGGGAAGCGATCGAGCTGGCTCTGTCTCTCGGTGCCAACTATCGAGAAGCCACGTCCGACCTACTTGCCGACGCTGTGCGGGCCGGGATGATTCCTTCCATCAACGCCCTGATGACCGTCGGGTTAGTATCTCTTCCGGGGATGATGACGGGACAGATCCTGGCCGGTGCGGAGCCCATCTCTGCGGTGAAGTATCAGATCGTCGTCATGTTGATGCTCGTCGCCTCTACCGCCATCGGCGCGGTCGTGGTCGCTTATGTCGTGCGGCGGCGCTGTTTCACTCGTGCCCAGCAGCTAAAGGAAACTATTTAGAGTTCCTTGGTTGCTCGAAGGGCAAGGACAGGATGCATCGAGCATCGCCACTGGAACCGCCATCTCAACAAAGGTGACCCGGCGGTCGATGCGTTTAGAGACACACTCAAGCTGTTATTATTGAGATAACGAAACCTAGGGGAGTATGTTTTAGATGGGCAAATTAGATGGGAAGGTGGTCCTTATTACGGGCGCTGGAAGTGGGATTGGGCGCTGCACCGCGATGATGTTCGCCGAAGAGGGCGCACAATTGCTGATCGCCGGACGTCGGGAGGCGCCCTTGGACGAGGTGGTCGCTGAGATCACCGCTACTGGTGGCAAGATCAGCGCCAAGTCCGCCGATATGGAGGACCAGGCTTCGGTCGAAGATTTGGCCGCCCATGCGCTAGGACAACACGGTAGGATCGATATTCTGGTCAACAACGCCGGCCACAGCTCCAAGGTTCGCAGCACCCGTTGGATTTCACGCGAAGAATTTGACAGCGTCTACGCTGTCAACGTCGCGGGGCCTGCACAACTGACCAAATTGCTGCTGCCGCCGATGCTCGAATACGGCGAAGGCACGGTGATTATGGTCTCTTCCGTGGCCGCCTTGCACAGCGGTTTGCTCGGTGGGGTCGCCTACGGCCCGGCGAAGGCCGCCGCAAAAATGTACATGGACAATCTGCGCAGTGAACTGCGCGGGCAGGGGATACGGGCGACCACGATCTACCCGGCCGAGGTCGATACCCCAATTTTGAACAACCGGCCGCAGGTGCCCGACGCAGAGGCTCGGTCGAAGATGATGCGCCCGGAGGATATCGCGGCGGGGATCTTGTTCGCGGCGACTTTGCCGGCGCGAACGATGATCGACGATATGACCTTTACGCCGACTATGCCAAGAGACGTCAGCGCCGAGATCGAAGTCGCGCGTCGCGCCGGTGCCCCAGATGGTGTGGTATAGGGCGATATAAAAAAAGCCGAGCTGTTGTGTGGGGTGGGTATCCTACACGAGCTCCGAGGGCGTATCGAAGATCGGTGTAGCATACGGCGCTGTCGCTTGCAAAGACACTAATATGGCTTGACCAGACGGTAGAAAAGGTCCTTTATAATTCTTATACATACGACACGAATGGCGCGAGAAGATAGGTTGTGTGCCGCTGGCTCGGTGGCACTGCCAGTGATGCCTGGCTCACGGATTCTCACGCGCTACCACCAAAATATACTATCCACAGAAATCGGTAATATCTCACATGAACATCCTGCTCGTCGAATCTAAGGCCAAGTGCAAGACTCTGCTCAAACATCTGGGGAAAGACCAGTGGCGGGTGTTGCCCACGGGAGGCCACATTGAACGCTTGGCCCAAGACCGCAGTATCCACCCACCCAAAGAGGTTCGCAAAGCGTACTGGTCCAACAGATCCGGTGAGCTTCCCAAGCCGCCTTGGTTCTGGACCGAGCGGGGCGAGGACGCCATCCGCGCCATCAAAGAAGAAGCTGCACTGCACGATTCGGTCACCTTCTATCTGGCCGCTGACCCGGACCGGGAGGGGGAGCTTATCGCCTGGCATTTGCAGAAGCTGCTTTCAGGGCTCGGCGACCTGCACCGGGTGTCGTTCCAAGAGATCACCAAGCCGGCGGTGCACAATGCGGTAGCTTCTCCCCGCGAAGTGGACCAGGCGCTGGTAGATGCCGCTCTCATACGCATGTTTATGGATCGCATGGTAGGCTGGCGGGCCAGCCGAATCGCCAGGCGCTACACCAACACTTCCACCAATTCTATGGGCCGCGTGCAGACGCCTACTCTAGGTTTTATCGTCGAGCGAGAGTTGGAGCGGGAGGCCCACGTCCCGGTGCGCTACTTCGAGGTCAACGCGGCTACCACGGTCACGGATTGGCGCGTGCGTTTTCATGAGAAATCTGATCCGGACGCTTGGTTAGACGAGAAGCATCGTTTCTCCACTTATCGCACCGCTCAGGCACCACTGGCGGAGTCATCATACGCGGCACTGGTTGCCGCACAGCGCGTAGAAGTGAGTTCCGTTACCCGCCGTGAAAAGTCCCAATCGGCACGTCCGCCTTTTAGCACCGATACGCTGTTTCAGGCTACTGGAAGCCGCTGGGGCTGGTCGCCCAACAAGACCGCTGCTCTGGCGGGAAAGCTCTACGAGTTGGGACACCTGACCTACATCCGCACCGACTCCACGCGTTTGGCCAATGAGGCGGTGGAGGCCGGTCGCTCGTTGATCTCCGAGGTCTGGGGGACTAAACTGCTTGGCGCAGTCACCACTGCCGAGGCGGGAGCGGGTGTGCAGGATGCGCACGAAGCCATTCGTCCGACGAATTTTCAACTGGAAACCGTTCCCGACGCCGAGCCCGATGTACAGAAACTATATGACCTCGTTCGCGCTGGCACGTTGGCCTCACTCATGGTGCCCTCGCAGCGCGTGACCCTTTCACTCAAAGGGGCGTGCGATGGACTTGATCTAGTTTTGGATGGCGCGGTAGGTTGGTACGCCGAGCCCGGTTGGCGACGTGCTTTTGCAGCCCTGGAGGATCCGATCGACACCACGCCAATTACCGTGGAAACCGGGGCGATTTTCGAGTGGGAGCCTGGCGATGCCGAGCATCCGAACCCGGTGCTGCGAGAAGATGCGACCAAACCGCCGGCGCGTTACCGGGCCCACACCATCGTCCGAGTGATGAAGGAGGCGGGTATCGGCCGGCCTTCGACCTATGCCAAAACCGTGGACCGCTTAGAGGAAAGGGACTACGTCAAGACAGAGGAAGGGGCTTTGGTCCCCACCAAGGGTGGGCGAGATATCTGGCTGGAGGCGGCCCCGTTGTTTTGCCTAGCGGGTGAGAGAGAGGTTTTTCAGACCGAATATACCGCCGCCATGGAGATGCAGCTCGACGATGTGGCCGAGCGCCGGCGCGACGCGAGCGAGGTGTGGGAAATCATGCGCGACGAATTTAAGTCGGCTCACGCTGCGGCTCAGGAGGCGGGAAATGCAGGGCCATTGGTGCCTCGCAGCCGTCTCAAGTTGCAGGAGTTTGTGGCGGCTGCGCCGGAGTTGGCAGCAGAGGTCGGGGATCTCGATACCCTCAGCGAGCAAGACGGCAGGGCGTTGCTGGCTGATCTGCGGACCCGAGGTATCAACTTACTTCCCAGTGAGAAACAGCTCAGCTACTTGCAGCAGATGCTGGAGACTGTGGACCTCACTCTGGAGCGGGCGGTTGAATCGGCGAGCCTGCGGCTGGCGGGAGCAGAGCCGAATCGCGACGAGGCCAGCGCCCTGATCGATCACCTTTCGACCCTGAAGTCAGAGGGACTTACTCCCAGCGCCAAACAATTGCACTTGATCGCCAAATTGGCGGAAAAGGCCGGATTGGACGAAGCCGGAGTCAGCGCGTTGGTGGGGCTGACGTCTTATGCTGAACTGACTGGCGGCCGGGGTGGAACGGCGAGCGCCGCGATCGACGCCTTGCGCGCGGTTTAATAGCGTGGGAGTATAGCCTGGGAGTTTGGGAGCTTGATCAGCTAACGATGCAGATGCCAGGCGTCGAGCGCAACGCGTTGTCCATCGAGAGCAATATGGTCGGCAGGTGATGCTGCAAGGGTAAAACCGGCTGCCAATAGGGCCGTGCGTCGGATCGTATCGGGGCCGGCGGTATAGGCGACGAGCCGTTTTCCGGACTCTGTTTTGAGTTGCTCCGCTAGTAAGGTGGCGCTCTCTCTTTGCGCGTGCGGATAGATGATAAAATCAAAGATGCGCACGTCTTCAGCCACCGTCGGCAACGAGCTTGGCGAGGTCCAGGCAGCGCCGAAGAGTTGCTCTTGCGGACCGCGGAGGGTGCGGCACGTGCTCGTGCCATTTTCGAGCCGCTCCCATAATTCGAGAAATTGCCCTTCGTAGCCGTGAGGGCCGATCGTTTTTTCTGAATAGCTTTTTACGCCCCAATGGGGCTGGTTGATAAGGGCTTCTAAGCGCGGCATATCGGCGATGTGCAATTCGTCTATATGGAGTTGCTCGGTCGGCGCAAAATAACGCTCTGTAAAACTCTCCGCGATTTCCAGCTGCATGATGACGCCGGTGGTCCCCACTTGGTAATCGCGAAAGCCATTTTTCTCGTAGACGCGATGGGCGCCGCCGGTGCGGCCCGTGCCCAGATACATAGCTTGGCCACCGCGCGTTTTGAAGTCTTCTATGGAATGGCGTGTGAGCAGGGTGGCAATGTTTTTTCCGCGCTGCTCTACTTGCGTAACGACGTGGCCCCAGGTGCAGACATCGAGTGTCGCGAGGGGGGTGCTATAGCCCACGAGTCCAACGACTTTGCCGTCGAGCTCTCCGACCTGCCAGGAGACGAGGACTTCGTTGGCGAAGGCCCCCTGCCATGCGCGCTGGCAGTAGCGGTGCCAGGGAATATCGGCGGGAAAGGGACCGCGGCCGTGGATGAAGTCAACGAGGTCGAGGCCGTAGTTGCCGGCGGGGGCGACTACGTTGTAGATTTCCATGGTCTCGCCGGATTTGAGCGTTTCTTTGCCTAGGTGTTTTTTCATGGTTGACTCGTTTTTAATAGTAGGACGGGAAAGATGTGGTGCAACGCGCGGTGGGGCAACCTAGTGACGATTGAAGTGCTCGTTTAAAAAAGGAGTCTTTGCCGATGGATGAGGAACAGCGCTTTACCTTTGACACGTTTGGATTCCTTACGGTAGAGGATGCCATTACACCCGAACAAGTCGCAGAGCTCAAGGCCACCGTTGATGGAAAGGGGCCGGATCTGCACTCGCAGCACGCGGACAGAGGCGGGTTTTGGTCGCAAGCTTTTTTCGATTTGTTGGATGTGCCCGCCCTCGCGGGAATTTTGGACGAGATTTATGGCGGAGTGCGCGCTGGAGGTTTACCACCCTTTCGCGTCGATCATATTAACGTGCACACACACGGTACGTTTAACAAGGATTTCGCCGGGGGAACGATCCACGGTGGCAACGGGCGTCTGTTGAATCCGCAGAGAGCGCATGAACTCGTGACGCACTATTTTACTCGCGATGCCGTGCGTGGAACCTTTGCCAACGGATTGGTCACGGTGGCATTTGAGCTAGAGGATACCGTATGTAATGGCGGTGGGTTTGGCTGTTTGGCGGGTTCACATAAAGGGTCTTATCGCGTCCCTGAGGCGTGGGTTGATTTGTCGAAGGGCGTGCATCCGATGGTCACCCGCGTGCCCGCGCGAGCCGGCACGGCGATTGTCTTTACCGAGGCCCTATGCCACGTCACGCTGCCATGGACGGTGCCGAGTACGCGCACCACGCTCTTTTATAAATACACGGACCGCGAAGAAACCTATTCGGGTACGGAGAACTTTTTTAGCCCGGCCGATGCAGATCCGTGGCAAGGGGGGGACGAGCGCAAACGCGCGATCTTGGCCCCGCCGCCGCAGACGTTTGTCGAGCGCAAGCTAGCGCTGGCGCAAAGAGAAGCTGAGGCAGCTAAACAGATTTGATATAGGCGGCCAAGCTTCCTATTCCAACTTCTGGAAGGGCTTCCACGCATCGCCTGCCGCCGCGGCTCGGCGCTCTAATTCGCTGCGCCACCCCGCCACTTCGCCGGCTTTGATGCGTGCAATATCAAAAGCGGGATAGCGGTCTTCGAGTGTGTCTCCCAGCTTCTGTGTCGCTGCCCAGCGGTCCCACGCCGTCTTCATCCACTCGTGTGGTAGGGCTTCGCGCACGGCGGGGTCGAGCTGCCAAGCGCTGCGCACATCAACAACTGATGGCTCTTCATCCGAGACTCCCGACCATTTAGACCAGCCTATCGAGAGCGTGTTGCGCTCGCGCTCGGGCACGGTATGGCCGTTGTGAATATTGGAGCCGATGCGGATGAGTGCTTCGCCGGCTTTGAGGCGAACGGCGACTTGGTTTGGCAGTGGGTCTTCGCCGTTCCAGCTGGGCGTGTGCGGCACGCCTTGGTCCTTCATCTTCTGTGGTAGCAGCACGTCGTGCTCAAAGGGGGTGCGCCAGCGTTTGTGGCTGCCGGGTATTAATTCGTGGCACTCATCGTCGGCCAATGCTAAGAACATGCTCACTCCACTGCGCTCATGTACCGCCTTGGTGTTGTTGGCGCGGATCTCTTCCCAGCGAAGTTTTTCGACTTCTTCCGCATAGTCTTCGGGACCTTCTTTGCGGTCGTTCTCCTGCGCAAAATAGGCTTTGCCGCTGCCCCACCAGGTCACGTCGCGGTGCCAGCTCAGCGAATGCTCCTCTTGGCGCGGATTACACCACAAAAGCATGCCGCTCATGGTCATATCCTCGGGCTGGAGCCCAGACCAAGCGTGGACGAAACGCAGGAAATCTTCCGAACCGTGAAATCCGGCGAAGCTGGGTTCGTTGAAGGCGGGGTGGATGAGGCCGCGAATCGCCCAGGGCTCGTCGCCTTTGGCGCGGTGTATATAACCCTTTGAAATGTCGAGTTTGCTGTAGCCATGCTCGGGCGCACAGGCTTCGCTCACGCGGCGGCCCGCTTCGCGCAGAATGGGAATCCACGGATTGTCGACAAAGTCGGTGATGATGACAAAACTGTGTTCCTCTAAATAGGCAAGGCGCTCGGGGGTGGCTCCGGGGGCGGCGAGTTCGGGTTTGGAGTCGGCAAAAGCTGGGGCGCGGTAGGGAGTAGAGGTCGACGAAGGCTGGTTGGTGTCCATTTTATTTCTCTCTTATGGCCATAGCGTTGCGGAGATTTTATGTAATTCCCGAATTACGGGTCGGAGTCTACGCTGGTCGCTCCGGCTTGTCAATGGGTTTGCCGTCTCATTGCGTTTTATTGGCTTCCGGCGCGGCGTGCCCTTTTATCTTTCCCCAGCTCGTCGTTTCGACGGCGGTTGGAGGCGGGGGCGGCGCTAGTCCCTCCAGGGCCCATACGTCGTTGAAGCGGACTTCCGTGCCCACGCCGCCGAAGAACAGAGAACGACTCTCTCGCTCTATATAAACGCCGGCTGCACCGTTGCGGGCGATGGGTGAAGTTCCCGTCAGTGCGATTTGTTCCCAGGTGCCGCTGACGAAGTCATAAGACCAGGTATCGCCGTGTTTGAGACCGTTGGCGCCCCCGCCGCCAAAGATGATAAAGCGCTGGCCGTGCTCGTCGTAGACGCTGGCGGGGAAGGTGCGTCCCTCGGGGCTTATGGCCGGGGTGAGTTCGCTCCAGACGCGGGCATTTAGATCGAGCGACCAGAGGTCGCCCAACGCGCCGCTGCGCTGACCGCCGTAGATGATCATGCGATGCCTCTGTGGATCGTAGCTGGCAGTGTGTAGACAGCGGCGTCCGGGATTGACCGTTAGACCGAGGTTGGTCCAGGTCGAGGTTGTTGGGGTGAAGGTCCACGTGTCGTCGAAGCGCCCTTCGTCGGTGAAGCCGGCGAAGGTGACGAGCTGCCTATCGCTCGGGTCGAAAATCGCGCCGGTGCCATAACGCGTATTGGGCACGGGGCCCTCGGGCTCAAATTGAATCCAGCTAGTCTGGGCCAAATCCAAGGCCCAGACATCGTTGTAAAAGACGCTGCTGAGACGGCCCGACCAGACGAGCATTTGCTGGGTCGCGGGATCGTAGACGGCGTTGTGGGTCGATCGGGGTGGTGGGGGCGATCCGCTGGGGTGGAGTTGGGTCCAGGTCAGGGTCTCGATATCGAGTGACCAGAGATCGTTCAGGTCACCGGCGGAACTGCGTCCGGCGAATACGATCAGGCGGTGGCCGACGGGATCGTAGACCAGTGAGGCGTTGTTGCGGGGGGTAGGCGCTGTGCCAGTGGGCTCAAGTTGCCTCCACTGCTGGGCATATGCGGACGTAGCACTGAGTAAGAGGGATAGTAGTACAATCATATGTAGTCGCGCAGTCATGGTATAGATCCTCTGACGGAGAAAGGAGATCAAGGAAAATATACTGGAACAGCGACTGGCAATCCAGAAGTGTACTCTTCGTAAAGACCCACTCGGGGCGAAGCTGTTTTTTGCACAAAAAAATAGCGCCCCGCTGTTGAGGCGGGGCGCGTGACCAATCTGGGTCGGAATCGTGATGTGTGTAGCGTCCATTCTTGATGGAGCGCCAATCAGTTGCTTCCTAACATTCAGATTCAGGTCAACAACTACTACGCACAATTCGTGCCATGGGTGTTTCCCCTTAAGAAAGCAGATAGGGACACTAAAATCGGCAATTATTTCCAGTCGGTGGGAAATAGGGTACACATTTTGATGCGATCAGCCTATCGTTTGGTTTTGCAAGGCAAAGCGCCATTTTGCTACGAGCGGGTGGGCGCTTGGTGAAAAATATCGAACTCCATTTGCACGAGAGTCACCATTTTGTCGACCTTGCCAACGGGCGGACTCCATCCGCTTTAACTCGATTGCAATAATAGAATGAACATGCGTATCTCTTTCACATGGCTCTATGTGAGTATCTTGGCCCTAGGTGACGCCTCTTTAGGGCTTTCTGTTGCGGGGGCTGAGGAACTGCGTTTTGATTCGGCGGCGACGTGGAATAGATGGCAGTTACCGGCGGGTTTAG
This sequence comes from Planctomycetota bacterium, assembly GCA_047616505.1. Taxonomy (GTDB): domain Bacteria; phylum Latescibacterota; class UBA2968; order UBA8231; family UBA8231. Next base: position 6,387 of record JBLHGI010000004.1, on the reverse strand, counting down.
TGCAGTTTGACGAGACGGGCGCCCTGAGCTTGACGAATTTTGAACCGCGTATCAACGCGGTGTCCGATGCAAGAGCCTATCGGCACCAGACCAAGGAGCGGGGGCTCTTTCGCGGCGGTATCTGGCAGGCGGGATCGAACCAGGCCGCGGCCGCGCGCGTATTAGATGGCGACTTGCGAAGCTTCTGGCAGCCAGACCCCAGCGATGGGGCGCGCAATTGGAGCATAGAAATAGATTTGGGGCGCGTGGTCTTGGCACAGGAAGTCATACTGCATTTTCCCGACCGCGCCGGTGCCAGGCCGTTTCGTCAATTTGATGTGTTCGTCGGATCTGGGCATCGTTTTAGCGGTCGCAGTGATGATGTGTTTATCCACCAGGAGATCTACAGCACGACGCTGCCCAATGGAGAGACCGAGATCCATATTCCGCTGGCGTACGATCTGGCCGATACGATCCGGGTCCTAGACCGAGGTCTCGACGTTGAGGAGGTGCAGCAATTCTTACCCGTGCAATACGTGCGCTTCGAAGCACAGGCATTGAGTGCCGATGCCGCTTTGGCCGAAATCGAAGTAAGGGGGATCGGTGGCAATATTGGGCCTGGAGCCATTGCGCGCGGAGGGGCGCTGCGCAGCGGTGCGTTGGCGAGCAGCTTAGAAAATGCGATCGACAGCGATATGGATACGCGCGTTTCTTTGCGCTCGGGTAGTATCGAGAAAGGCTGGCGCGCCAACGGCATGTGGCTGCAGGTGGATTTGGGTGCGACGTTTTGGGTCGAACGGATATTTCTATCACCGCTGCGCGCCGGTTTTGGTTTGAGTACGGCACAGCGTCTTTTGGTCGCCGGAGAAAATGCGGGTTTGCAGCCGCTGTTGCACGAGGGGGAAACGGGGCCTTCCTATCGCCATTTTTTTTACGTGTTTGAGCCGCGTAAGATCCGCTATTTGATATTGCATGCGTTGGATGGTCGTTCGTGGAGGGGCAGTCTCGACGAGTTTATGGTGCACGCTGTTGGCCATCCGGCGCAGGTGATTTTGCGCTCTGATTTTATCGACCTCGGTCAGGTCGCCGGCGATGGTCGCTCCAAGGCTATTAGCCGCTTGTCTTGGGATGCCAATCTCGCGCCGGGTGCGCAGATACAGTTGCGCTCTCGCGCGGGAAATTCGCTGCGGCAGGAGCTCACCTTTCACAACCGCCTTGGCCAAGTGGTAACGGAGCGCACCTGGCTCAGCACGCCGAAAGTGCTGCGGGGTCCCATCGACTCGGCGATTGTGGCCAGTGGTGACTGGGACGATTGGAGCAACGTCTACCAACGGACAGAGGAGCCATTCAAGTCCAAAACGCCGGCTCGTTTGGTCCAGCTCGAAGCGATCCTCTCAACGGAAGATCCGCAGGTTACGCCCGTCTTGCAGGTGCTCTCTGTACACTTTACGGATGCGTTAGTGCAGCGCGCTTGGGGACGGATTTTGCCGCGCCAGACAGAGTCCAATCAAGCGGTGCGTTTTAGTTATGTGCTGTGGCCTCAAAGCGATGACCAAGACCGTGGTTTTGATCGCTTGCGTCTGCTGATGCCGGGGGCGATTGGTCTGTCAGAGCTCGTACTGGAGGTGGGAGGGAAACGGGTAGAGCCGTTGGCTATTGATGCGCAGGCGGATTCGCTGCTATTTATAACGCTGCCTACGGCTATAAAAAACGACTCACTGCGCATTGAATTTAGTGCTCGAATTCTAAAAAACGCCACGGTCTTTGCCCTATTTTTAGGAAATGAGCAGAGCCCAGATATATGGCAATCGGTCACACCGCTCGACCGTCATGCCGATGTGGTTTTTCTGCCCGATTTGGTCGGCCGCGAGCAATTAGTTGGCGACCTAAAAATCCTACCGCATATTTTTTCTCCGAATGCCGACGGGATAAATGACTATATCAATATCAGTTTTATCGTACTCAATGCGGATGCCGTCGAGCCGAAGGTGCGCATTTTTGATCTGGCGGGACATTTGGTCGTCGAGTTAGAATTGAGTGGCGAAGGGTCTGTTTTGCAATACAAATGGGATGGGCGGAATAGGCGCGGAGAGCGGGTCGGACCGGGCCTCTATTTGTGTGATGTCGATATAGGTGCTGCAGCGGGGGACGGTCGCACTATGCGTTCTATCGCCGTCGTGTATTAGGCTGGGTTGAACCATCTGCCATCAGATCTTTTGCCTACCTACTGCCGATGCTAGAGCGGCAAGGCTGAGCTTGAACTCGGCCTTTGGCTAGGTCCATGGGGATATCGGCCCACTGCCAGAGCCGCTGCGGTTGGTAGCAACCGGTACTGATGTCCTTGAGAATGATTTCGAGTGGGCAGCCGTGGCGCTGGCAACTCGTCGCTATAGGCGCCCGTGCAGTGGATGCTGGGCTGGCTGTAGGCGGCAAAGACCTCGTACCTCTCGTTGTTGAGCAAATAATAATTATCGTCGAGTCAGTAGCGAGCTAAATCGCCGCGCCAAGAGGGGTCGGCCAGGTCAACTGCCCTAGCCGGCGACCGTAGGCGAGGAAGGCGGTATAGGTCTCGTAATCTACATCGGGTGGAATCGAATGGTCAGAGTGTAGGATATAGCTGCCGCCTCCGGCTAAGACGGGGCGAAGTTTGCAGTCGACTTCGGCGCGCACGCGCTCGGGGTTGTTGCTCACCAATTCGCGCACATCGATATTGCCGCAGAAGGTGATGTGCTTGCCAAAGTTGCGCCAGATACGCGGCAAGTCCATGCCGGCCTTTACCTCCATGGCCTGTAGACAGTCCATGCCGGCTTCGATTAGACCGGATAGGAGTGGTTCGACAAAACCGCAGGAATGGACGATGACCTTGCGCTCGAGGTCGTGGGCATAACGAAAGAGACTTTCGTGGCCGGGCTGCATGATTTCTGTATACATCGTGGGCGACATAAAAGGGCTTTGTTTGTAGCCCATATCTTCGTAGAACCATATGGAGTCGGGTAGGCCTTCTTCGGCAAAGAGTAGGTCGAGATGTCGGATGGTGAATTCGGCGTAGGTGTTGACCATGTCGCGGACCCAATCGGGATCGAGCGCCATGCCCATGAGCATGTACTCGTGGCCGCACATGGGGTGCATTTGCTCAAAGGGCGCCATGCCAGCCCAACAGAAATGGCGCTCCTGCTCGGCGGCTTTGTTGCGCTCTTCGCGGTAATTTCCAAAGGGGATACGCCGTCGATCCACGGCGAGTAAGTGTGGTTTTATGGTCTCTTCCCAGGCCGTGCGTTCTTTTACTATAAAGTCGACGTGTTCGGGCGTGGTGGAATAGAGCTTGTGGCGGCGCAGGCTGGCGCCGTTGCCGTCGAGACGGAGAATGGTCTCTGCCGTCTCCTCGAGCACGACGGGTTCAAAGTCGAGGTCGGCGATGCAGTTGAGGCCGCCGGCGCGGCGCAGGTCGAGATCGAAGTGGTCTATGGGGTCTTCGTCGGGGCCGAGATAGCCTTCTGCGCGCCAGCGCACCAAGGTTTCGGCCCAAAAGCCTTCGGTTGCGGGTAACCGGTCTACTGGGTGACCTTCTAGGGCATTGTGCACGCGCTCGTGCGCGGTCATCTCTTGCATGGTGGCGACCTCTTTTATAGTGCGGATTTTTATAGCAGTGGCAGCAACATACATACCAGCTAAAGAAAGAGGCTGGGACTGGTTTGAGCCGGTTTTTTTAGGAAGATGCGGACAGCGATGTCTCAAGGCAGAGGGCAAACGCGACTTGGTTGTCTCTGATCATATCTACTTTGCTGTCTGGTTTTGCGGGCCTCGTACAAAACGGCTACAGCCTCTATTCCTGCGCTGTGTGTTCCATAGGGGGGAGCGCGGTGCTCTTAGTGGTGCGCTTGGCAGATTGCGTTTAAAAGATTGCTAGATCAAACGGGTTGTTTTACTATTTTGGCAGGTCAAAAAAGGCCGTTTAGTTCAATAAGCTGGGAGATACCGTTTATGAAGGTCGATGGTGAGAGCAGGGCGCGCATATTAGTCGCCGATGATGATCGCACTACGTCGTTTCTCATTGCCTCTATACTTGCCAACGAGCACTATGAAACAGTTTGCACAAAAGATGGGGAAGAGTGTTTGGAAATGGTGCACAGTGTGCGACCACAATTGCTCATTCTCGATCTGATGATGTCAAAGATTCACGGATTAGATGTGCTTAAACAACTGCGCCAGGACGAACGCACGCGCGATATAGGTGTGATAGTTTGTTCGGCCAAGGACTACAAAACGGAAAACGAGCAGGCGCGCGAATTGGGCACCTATGAGTTTCTCTCTAAGCCTTTTTCCAAAGACCAGCTATTGGATATGGTACAACGTTTTTTTGAAAGCGATAGTGTAGATGGCGAGGGCAGCGTGTCTGCGGGGACTGCACCGGCGACTGCCGCCGATATCTATCGGCCCCAGATACAAAAGGAAAATGGCACCTACGTGCTGTGGGGAACACGCGGTTCGATTCCCGTGTCGGGACCACAGTATGTGCGCCACGGTGGCAATACTTCCTGTTTAGAATTTTGTCACGGCGACGATCGCATCATTTTTGATGCCGGGTCGGGTATCCGCGAAGTGGGGCTTTCGCTCGCGGCGGATCCACCGTGTAAACTCCATCTCTTTATCACGCATACGCATTGGGACCATATCCAGGGGTTTCCATTTTTTGTGCCGGCCTATATATCGGGATACGATATTGCCGTATATGCCCCGCCCAATATTGACCAGGACTTGGAATCCATTTTTCGCGGCCAGCTGGACCGGGCCTATTTCCCCGTGCAGATGGAGGATATGCAGGCCCGATTTGAGTTTAATTACCTCAGTGAGGAGCCCGTGCAGATTGGCGATGTGACGATCCATTGGGAATACACTTTTCATCCTGGCTCTACGGTGGGTTACAAGATCGAGGTTGGGGGACGACGTCTCGCCTATATACCGGATAATGAATTTCTCAAGGGGTATCTCGGGCCCCCTTTGCGCACATTGGATCGGGAGGTGGAGGCGATTCACCGTCGTCTGATCGATTTTTGTAGCGATGTCGATGTGCTAGTGCACGAGGCGCAGTACACGCATGATGAATATCTGGATAAAATCGGTTGGGGGCATACATCGGTAGCCAATGCCTGCACGCTGGTCAAACTCAGCGGCGTCCACAAGTGGATTATCATTCACCACGATCCGGCACATGCCGACGATTTCCTAGAGGACAAACTCAACCTCACGCGCCAAGTGCTGCGCGGTTTGAACTGCGAGGTCGAGGTGTACCACGGATACGATAGACAGGTGGGGTATTTGTAGTTTCTAATAGGGTTAGGATGTAAAATACAAAAGGAACGCCGCTCAGAGGATACTGCTCTGGGCGGCGTCTCTTTTTTGTATGCGATTTACTCGGCGTCTTTTACCGAGAGGGCCTCGCGCGCCTCTTGCTGTGCTTGGCGCCAGCGCTTGGTCACAATATCGCGGTCTGGGTGGCCGATAATATCGTGAATGGTTGCGCGTGGTTGGTAGGGCAGGTAGAAGCCCGTATGCCAGCCCTGGTTGCGATAGATCATAAAATCGCCGGCATTGAGGTGCACCTGCACGGCGCCGGGCATATTCTGACAGTGGGCTAGATAGAAGCGTTCGGCCTCTGCTGCAGAGAGTTCCTCTGGCGCTTTGCTCATGGCCGGATCGCCCGTGCTTTGCGTTTCGCCGGGCAGATCGAAAGAGCGCAGATGGCTGCCGGGAACGAACCAGGTGCAAGAGTCGGCGTAGAGTGCACAGTTGACTTGGTTGAAGGTGCGCAGGTCGTGCCAGAGTTCGTCCATGGTGGCGCGGACTTCTGGCGTGCGGCCTGCGGGGGGGACTTCGACGACGCCATCGCGATGCCACCCGCAGTGCCACGGATGGTCTTGGGGTTCGATCAATAGTCCCATGATATCGAGGTGGCCATGCGTATAGCCGGGGCCGAGCAGGTTATCGACCGCTTCGCGCAATGCGGGTAATTCGACATAGTCGCGAAAAGGCTGTAGGTCTAGCCGGTCGCCGTAGCGGTCGAGGGGTTGGATTCGCTGGGTCTGTGGGCCATTGATCTCGTGGCCCAAATCGCGGGCAATATCGGCTTGGCGTCTTAGGTCATTGAGTAAAGCAGGGGGAATAATGCCGCGAAAGACTAGATAGCCTTGCGAGAGGTAGTGGTTGATATCGCTGGACAAAATAGGTGCTCCGCAAAAAAATGCGTGCCCCGTGCTTAGGCGATTACGGGGCACGTCGAGGAAATGGTGGTTTGTGCTTCTTTGTTTAGCGGATCTTGATGGTGGCTTGTTTGCGCCCGGCTTCTAATACGGCGGTGGCGACCTTGAGCGCGTCGATGCCATCTTGGGCCGTTACCAGCGGCTGTTCGTC
>JBLHGI010000003.1:0-54511 GCA_047616505.1 Planctomycetota bacterium | reverse complement strand
CCCAGTTACCAATTTAGAGGTCTGTTAGATGGGGGGGATCGCTCGTTGGATACTGTTCTAAGTAGCGCTGTATATACTCTGCGGCGACGGCTGGCATTTGCTCTAGGTGCCCCGGCGTCGTTAGGGCTTCGCGCTGACCGTGCTCGTGGCGCATGACGGGATAGGCTGCTTTCCAGAAGGCGCAGTGCAGGGTCCAGCGCTTCGCGCCCTCTGGGTTCCAGCCCCGGTGCCAGAGGTTGGCATTATAATAGGCGATGTCTCCCGGCTCTAATTCGACGACTAGGGCATCGGGCATATCGGCATCGTCTCCGGCTGTCTCCGCCGTCAGTTCGTCTTGGGTAGATGCGCGCAAATGGCTAGCGGGTACGATGTGCAGAAAGCGATCGCCTGCGACCAACGGGGCGTTAAACTGCACGGAGCGACCGTGGTGCTTTTGCAAAAAAACCGCCTCGTCTGCTGCGCCCGGTTTGCCGATATCCCGGTGCCATGCCATGGTGTAGGATTGGCCACCGCCGCCGGCCAGCATGCCAAAGAGGCTGTGGCGCGCCGGACCCGCGAGAAATATTTCGAGCTGTGGGACTAGGTCTTCGGCCAGCCAATCGGCGAAAGCGGTCTCGTATTTGTCGGGGTGCAGCAGGTGGCTCATGCGATTGGGCAGGCCTTGTTCACGGTCTATCCAGTTGAGCTCGGTATGGCCTGTGCGCCCGCGTTCGATTACGTGCTCGACGGCTTGGTGCAGATCGCGAATGCGCTGGTGGCTGAAAGCCTGGCGCAGGATCAGGTAACCCTGCTCGTGGTAGGCGCGGAGCTGGTCTGAATTGGGTAAGGTCATAGTGATTTAGTTTGGTTTGGTGTGTGTCGTGTACAATAACGCTAGGCGAAATGCTTAGCTCAGAATCCTCTGGTTGCTCAGGTCTTTTCCGCCGATCGACTGTACGACCGAAGCACTCACGTACTCTTCGATCGGCAAATCTGCAAAGGCGTTGACGACCGGATAAAACGTCGGCAGATCCTCCCACCGCGCTCGGTGCCAGGTCATCGAGCCCTTTCCCTGCCACTTCTCTATAATGCGTTCGTTTGATCCCGTCGGCGTAATGACGGGGTAGGCACTATCTGCTTCGCCCCACACGCCCGTCTTTGGAATGTACTTGTAGTGGAGCATGCCATCGGCGTTCGAACTTGTGTTTTCAGAGGAGTCCTCGACTAGGTCACCGACCTCGAAGTCCAGAAAATTGAAGCCGAGCCAACCGGCCGACCCCGCCGCGCTACCGCTGCAAAAACGCGGCTCTGGAATCTCGCAATAAATCTTGGAAAAACCGATATCTTCTCGACCGGTAATGATCGGATCGGCCAGACTTTCCCAGAGCACCGTTAAGAAGGGGCCCCTCGCCGTTTCTTTTCCCTCGTAGATAGCTGGGATCGTGACGCCGAGCATATTATAACCGCGCCCCGCCAACCATTCGATTTCTTTCATAAAGGAGGCGAACACCGTTACAATAGGGTCTCCATCCAGCGAGAAACCGGGCGGTAGCAGAGCGGATAATTGTTCTGCGTTGCTTCTGAAGCTAATGGAGATCGACGTGGTTTTGGGGTTGTCCTTGCAGGCGAACTTGCGGCCGTCGGGGCCCTGCCGCGGTCCGAGTGAGGGGCCAAAGTGCGTCGGCATTCGGTACATCATTCCCGCCTTAAATTTGTAGGACATCGTCGCTGATTCTCCTTGCTGTAGGTTGGTCGCCGTTTTATTGCAAATGGTGATGCATGCCCAACGGCGTCGCTGCTAAGATCCCTGCGTCTACGGGCAGGACCACACCGGAAATCCATCGGCTCTCGTCGCTGGCGAGAAAAACGCTCGCCCACGCCACGTCCCACGCCGTGCCTTCGATTCCGAGCGGTCCGGCTTTGCGCCTGAGCTCTCGATCTTCAGCGCTGAGTGCCGCGCTGACCATTGGCGTATAGAGGTGTCCCGGCGCGATGCAGTTGACGCGAATCCCCTCGCGGCCGTGGTGGACGGCCATACTGCGCGTCATCGAAATGATACCACCCTTCGCTGCGGCGTAGGGAATATTGGCTGAAAAACCGGCCCGAATCCCGTCGATTGAAGAGATGTGAATGATCGATCCGCTTCCGTTTTTTATCATCTGGGGTATGGCAAATTTCGATGTAAACGCCATGCTCTTGAGATCTACGTCGAGGCAGCGGTCCCAATCCTCTTCGCTGATTTCAGTGACTTTGCCGGGGCTCGAAATCCCGACGCAGTTGGCCAGAATATCCAAGCGGCCGAACTGATGTATAGCCTCGTTGGCCAAGCGCTCGCAGTTGTCTGGTTTGGACACGTCGGCGATACAAATGCCCGCTGTGAGCCCTTCTTCTGCGAGCGCCTTTTGCGTGGTGCGCGCGTTCTCTTCGTTCAGATCTACAACGAGCACGCTCGCCCCCTCCCTGGCGAATAGAGTCGCCGTCGCTTGCCCGACCCCCATGCCGTCCCCCTGTCGCGCTCCCGCTCCGGTCACAATCGCGACTTTACCTGCCAATCTATCAGCCATGCAAAACTCCCAATCTCTATTTTAAGCGGCGCATCTGCACTTCGTGGTCGAAGGGGAAAATGCCCTGCTGAGCCAACTGTACTATGTCGTCGAGCGCTTCCCGGGCTTTGGTGACCACTTCAGTCGGCATGTTCAAGGTCTGGCGCGCTTCTTCGAACTCGTCTTCGTCTAGCACTTCGAGGTGGCCATCCAAATGGCAGCGCACGTCCAGATACAGATCGGTCCAGCGCAGGGTTTGGCCGTCAAAAGTAGCGGGGCGACTAATATTGGCGTACCAGGTGTTGTCGTAGGCCGTGCCGTCGAGCAGATGCCAGACATTGTACCAGCGCTGTCCTCGGCGGCAGAGACACCGGCCTTGTTCGAGTGTATCGGTGTCCCACGCACTGTGCGCACCACCAATAGACCCTCTATCTCTTCTAGTAGTTCAGCGTCGTAATAGTCGCGTGGGGTGCCGTCGTATTTGCTAGAAATAACGCGTATGGGTTGCGACATATATTCTCGTTTCACAAAGCGGAGGTGCTACTCATTTAGTTCGCGCTTAAAAAACGCAATGGCAAACGAGATGTTATATGCTTTTCGGACTGCCCGGACGCATGGCACGCCTCCATATATTCCAGACCAAACTACGCACCCGTTCATACCCTATCAAGCTGTATCCGACAAAGATCGCCAGCTTATCGGAGAGGGATGGAGGCCTTTGCCGGCTTGTCTTATCTTTGGTGGGCCGCTATATAAAGGAGATACATCGTGAAAATAACCCAGGTCGATCTCTACGAAGTCGAAATCCCGCCGATCCCGCCGATTGCTCGCTATTTTCCCAAGATCTACGATATCACCTTGTGCCGCATACGGACGGACGAAGGGTTGCAAGGTTGGGGCGAATACCAGGGGACTAAGTCAGTCCACCAGCAAAAGGCGGCCGCCTTAGTGGGCGAAGATCCACTGGCGCTCGATCCCTTTGTCCAGCCCGACGCCTTTAGCTGCGCCCTGCTCGATATTGCTGGTCAGGCCTATGGTTTACCGCTGCACCGTTTCTTTGGTGCGCAGGTGCGCGAGAAGGTGCCCGTGTCCTATTGGTCGTGTCATATGGAACCGCACGAAACGGCGGCCGAAGCCGAGGTCGGCGCGCGCTTGGGTTTTAGCAATCACAAACTCAAGGCGCGCTCGTGGGATATCGTTGAGACCGTGCGCTTGATGAAAGAAGCGGCTGGGCCAGAGTACACGGTCGGCGTTGACCCCAATACGGAGTTTGCTCTGTTGCCCGCTGCGGCGCGCTTGGCCGCCGAGTTAGAGCCCTTGGGCACAGTGGCCGTTTTTGAAGACCCCATGCTCAAGAACAATCTCGAATGGTATCGCATGCTGCGCGAGAAGACGCATATTCCCATCGCATTGCACTTGGGTGCTCCCGCGGGCGTGTTGGCCGCGCTAAAGGCCGAGTGTATCGATTATGCGAACCTGGGTGGTTCGGCGCTGCAAGTGCGCAAGGCGGCGGCGCTGGCCGAGGCGGCCGATGTGCCCTGCTGGGTGCAGATGGGCGGATTGTGCACGGGCGTGCTGGCAGCCTATTCCGTGCATTTGCAAGCGACCTTGCCCAACGCGACGCTGCCCTGCGACGAATTACCCTTTACGCGCGAGACCGATGTATTGGATGGCGGCCTGCGGTTGGAGTCGGGGCATTTCGACGTGCCTTCTGGACCGGGGTTGGGCGTGAAGGTGAATATGGAAGTGGTCGAGCGCTACCGAGTAGCCTAATGGACGATCAGTGCACGTTTGCATTAAATGAAACTAGAACAGTGGGAGAGGTAGACGAATGAGTATTTCGATTATACCGCAGCCGGCAAAGCTAGAAGCGAGAGAAGGTGTTTTTAGGCTGCAGGAGGGCGCGTGTCTCGGTGCGATAGGGGAGGTGGGCGATGTCGGAATTTATGCGCAGCAGCTGTTGGAAGAGGCCACGGGTTTTTCTATCCCGTTGCAAGATCGAGGAGCTATCGAGCTGGTGGTAGACGAAGGGGCCGATCTGCCGGAGGAGGGGTATCGACTCTCCGTACAAACGGACGGTGTGCGGGTGGAAGCTGCCGCGCAGGCGGGACTGTTCTACGGCGTGCAGACCTTGCGCCAACTCTTGCCTGCGGGCGCAAAAGCGGCGGGTGCTATAGAGCTGCCCTGTGTGCAAATAGAAGACGCGCCGCGCTTTGCCTGGCGCGGTTTGCATCTAGATGTGTGTCGGCACTTCTTCGGCATCGATTTTATAAAGCGCTATCTCGATTGGATGGCCCAATACAAATACAATGTTTTCCACTGGCACCTGACAGAAGACCAGGGCTGGCGTCTAGCGGTGCCTAAGTATCCGAAGTTGGCCGATATTAGCGCTTGGCGCACAGAAAAAGATGGCACTCGTCACGGTGGTTTTTATACGCGGGAACAGGTGAGTGAAGTAGTTGAATACGCGCGGCGTCTGCACATAGCGGTCGTACCTGAGATCGAGCTGCCCGGTCACGCGCAGGCGGCGGTGGCGGCCTATCCCGAATACGCGTGTGCGAGTGGGCCGTTTGCAGTCGTCAACGAGTGGGGTGTTTTCGATGAAGTGTTTTGCGCCGGTAACGACGCGACCTTTTCGTTTTTAGAAGACGTTTTTGAGGAAGTGCTCTCGCTCTTTCCCGGCGACTACGTGCATATAGGAGGCGACGAGTGCCCCAAAACGCGCTGGAAGGAATGCCCCAAGTGCCAACAGCGCATGCGCGATGAGGGTCTGAAAAATGAAGAGGAGCTGCAGAGCTATTTTGTGCGCTATTTTGCTACGTGGTTGGCAGCGCGCGGCAAAAAACCTATTGGCTGGGACGAGATCTTGGAAGGCGGTTTGGCCAAGGAGGCGGCCGTGATGTCGTGGCGCGGTGAAGAGGGGGGTATCGAAGCAGCCAATGCGGGCCATGACGTAGTTATGGTGCCGGAGTCGCACGTCTATTTTGATCGCAAGCATTACGATGCAGAAGATGAGCCGGGGCGGTTGAGTGTTAGTACCTTAGAAAACACGTATAGCTATGAGCCTGTGCCGGCTGAACTAGTGGGCGAAAAAGCCAAACACGTGCTCGGTAGCCAGGGCAATATGTGGACGGAGGGCACGGTGGAAGACGATGAGGTAGCGAACATGGTCTATCCGCGCGCCTGCGCCTTGGCCGAAGTGGTGTGGTCGCCGAAGGAGGCGCGCGACTGGGACGATTTTAAAGGGCGGTTAAAGGCGCACGGGGCGCGCTTAGAGGCGATGGGTATTGCCTATTATCGCGACAAAGGGATTTGGCAATAGGAGCTAATCCTATAGAGGCGAGCGCGTTGAGGAGGTTGCTCCGCTGGTGCTTCGACTCCCTGCCGCCCCACCACCCCTCGGGAAAAAACCTTTGAGAAGGTGTGCTACAACCCTTTACTGGCCGGCCCCGCTCTCAACCAAACTGCGGCTGGTCGTTGCGCGGGTTTTCTGCCGGGCCAAAGGCCTGATATGCCAAGTTGAAATAGCATTTCTGCGCGTCCGTCATCTGCGCAAAAGCTTCGGCGCTGGGGCGGCGCGGTTCCTGTCCGTGATAGATGGCGGCGCGGTCGTTGAACTTGTAGAACAGGCCGTAGCGCGGTTCGTCGTTTTGCCACGAGGCGGCGCCGTGGGCCAGCGTTTCGGTGAAAATAATGGCGGCGCCTTTGGGGGCGGCGATATTTTGCACCAGCGAACCGCCTAGGGCGAAGAGCTCTTTGCGGTCTTCGGCGGGCACGGAAAAATCCGACTTGTGCGATCCCGGTATGCAGGCGAAGCCGCCGTCTTTGCCGCTAATATCCTGTAGGGCAATCGAGACGACCGTAAGGCCGGTGTAGATCTGGCCGTTGTGCACGGAGTAGCGAAAGTTGACGCGACCGCCGCGGTGGCCGCCGTGCATCTCAAAGGGCGGACAGTTCTTGTGCCGCACGAAGCTGTAGCAGCTCTCGCAGCGCAACGCAGGGCCGATAATATCCGCGAGTACTTCGGTGATCTTGGGGTGGTCGATCAACTTTATAAAAGGCTCGCCCGCTTCGTAGAGCCCGGCGGCGTTTTGCCACGTGCCGTTGGCGTCGTAGCCGTCGGGTGTTTTCTCCATAGGTTTGGCGCGCTGCTTTATTTTCTCAATGGCGACTGCGCAATCTTCTGGGCTCAGCACATCTTCGACGAGTACGTAGCCCTGTAGATCGAATAGATACTTCTGTCGCTCGTTCATGTCGGATCCTCTTCATTTGCTTTGATAGGCGGTGGCGCATCCCAGGCGTGGTCGGCGTGGTTTTGCTGGTCGCGCGCGTCTTCTGTGAGTAACTGCTCTAAATCGTTGACGCGCTCTGTGGCCAGCGCCAAATAATTTTTTTGGTCCTTCCAGTGCTGGTAGAGATCGCGCATAGCTTCTGTATCATGGCGTTTAAAGGTGCGCGCGGCTCGCTGCGCCTGATAGGCGCGAAAGCCCACGGCCTTTAGCGCTTCGACGCCCATAGCTAAGGCCGTATCGTAGGTCTCGCGGAACACGCTATCAATGCCGATATGCATTAGCTCGTAGGTATGGTGTAGGCTTTCGGCGCGGGCCATAACGCGCAGTTGTGGGTAATGCTGGCGCACCTGTTTAGCGATCAGGTTGGTTTTTTCTGGATCGTCAATAGCCAGGAGGAGCAGTTTGGCACTGTGGGCACCGGCTGCGTGTAAGAGGTCGGTGCGGCCGGCATCGCCATAGAAGACCTTGTGGCCGAAGCGACCGAGGATCTCGATCTGCTCGGGGTCGAGGTCGAGCACCGTGGTGGCGACGCCGTTGGCTTTGAGCAGACGCCCGACGACGTGCCCGAAGCGGCCATAGCCGGCGATGATAACGGCATTCTCTTCGTCGATGGTATCCGGCTCGCGCTGAGACTGGGCGGTGGCAAAGCGCGGTTGTATTAGCTTTTCGTTGATGATCATCAAGAGCGGTGTCAGCGCCATCGACACGGCCACGGCGGCTACGAGTGGATTGGCGACAGTGGGCGTGAGCACGCTGTTTTGCACGGCAAAAGAAAAGAGCACAAAGGCGAACTCGCCGCCCTGAGCCAGAGAAAAAGCGAATAGAAAGTTCTGCGACATAGCCAGCTTGAAAACGCGCCCCGTCACAAAGAGCACCAAGAGCTTTACCACGACGAGCGCGCCGACCAACGAGAGGATCAGGCCGGGATCGGTGCCGATGAGGGCGAAGTCGATATTGGCGCCGACCGAAATAAAGAACAGGCCGAGCAGCAGGCCTTTGAAAGGTTCGATATCGCCTTCCAATTCGTGGCGGTACTCGCTTTCGGCCAGCACCACGCCGGCGACAAAGGTGCCTAGCGCCGCCGAGAGGCCAACGCTCTGCATGGCCAAAGCTATGCCGATGACGAGTAGCAGTGCGGTGGCGGTAAATATTTCGCGCAGCTGGGTCGAGGCGATAAAACGAAAGATGGGGCGCATGAGTAGGCGGCCAACGACGACGATGGTGCCGATCAGCAAGAGCACGATGAGCGCCTGCTGCCAACCGGGTAGGTGGGCGATGGCGCTGGCGTGCTCTTCGTGCGCGCTATCGGCTCCGGCAAAGGCCAAGAGCGGCATCAGGGCCAGCATGGGAATGACGGCGATGTCCTGGAAGAGCAGCACGGAAAAACAGCTCTCGCCCGCGGGCGTTTTCATCAGGCCTTTTTCGTTGAGCGTCTGTAGCACGATGGCCGTTGAGGAGAGCGCCAGCGTCAGACCAATGGCCAGCGCCATTTGCCAGCTGAGCCCAGCGGCGATAGCGAGCCCGGCAATGGCCAACGTCGTTAGGCCGACCTGCATGCCGCCCATCCCTAGGATCGGGCCGCGCAGTCGCCACAGGAGCGAGGGTTGCAGTTCTAAGCCGACGAGAAAGAGCATCATCACTACGCCGAACTCGGCAAAGTGCATCACATCTTGTCCCTCTTCGCCGACGAGGCCGAGGGCATAGGGCCCGATAATCGCTCCGGCGATCAGATAACCCAACACCGAACCGAGACCGAGGCGTTTGGCGATGGGAACGGAGAGTACGGCCGCTGTCAGATAGACAAAGGCCTGCCAGAAAAAGCCGTCGCTATGCATCGGAGTTTGTTTCTCCTAGTAGATCGTTTAGATAGTCGAGTTTGAGGGCGTCTGGATCTATGGCGCCGTCACGCAGCCGCGTGAGAATTTCGCCGTACTGGCGTGCGCGGTCGATTAGCTCTTCGTCGCCGTCGATCGCGCGCGTGCCGTGTACGATAAAGGGCGGCAGGTAGCGCATGCCGCACAGGCTGGCCGTGCGCTCAAAGGGCACGAGAAATTCGCGCATGGTATAGTGGTTCATGCCGCCGCGTTGATATACGTGTGCGCGGCCGCCGGTGGTCGTTGCTGTCAGCAGATATTTACCGTGCAGCGCCGTGGCTTCGTCGCCGTAGGCAAAACCGTGCTGCAACACGAGATCGAGCCACTCCTTGAGCAGGGCCGGACAGCTGTACCAGTAGAAGGGGTGTTGAAATACCACGACATCGTGTTCCAAGAGCAGATTTTGTTCGCGCGGTACGTCTATGTGAAAGTCGGGGTATTCTTCGTAGAGGTCGTGGATGTGGACCCCTTCTACCTGTTGAGCCGCAGCGAGCAGGTGGCGGTTGACGCGTGATTTGTGGTAGGCGGGATGGGCAAAGAGCAAGAGGATGCGTTTTTCTTTCACTATCGCTGTGCCGGTCTTAGGTGGAAGAGGTCAGATAAGGGCAAGTATAGCAATGGGTGCTCGTTGCGCAATCTCTGAGTTGGGCGCGGTGGGCATATGCTCGCCGAACAGAGACAAAGGATATTCGTTTCGCAGTTGGGGATTACTGGATTATTTGCCGGCTTGGCGAGCGACCATGCGTTAGCGCACACTCGATAACGAGCATAGCGGCCTGTTGAATTGGGGCAGGCTTAAAGAATCGGTCTCGATTGCTGGCCGATCAAACCCCTAACGGAATAGGGCTGGGACTATGCGACCAAAGAGCACGATTAGTGCTATGAAGAGCAGCCAGGGCGCGGCCAAACTCATATAATTAGTTGGGGGTTTGTCGGTATTGGACACGGTGCGATTCTCCTTGTAGAGGAGCTATGCAAGTTATGTGCCAATGATAGGGTATATCGATAAGTGTATTAGAGTGCGTTAGATAGCTATTTGCCGTGTATAGGTCATGAGCGGTAGGCGTGGCAAAAGACGGTCATTTTCCACGTGTGATGTCGCTATTTCGCAGAACTATTACGGTCCGCTCTCATCGCAGATTAGCCGTAGTGACTCCTCTGTCCCTACACTCTTCTCTGTCCCTACGGTGCCGCGCACGAGATCGTATACGCGGCTTTGTCCACTGGGCTCTGTTTTTCGCCCCGTTCCATCCAATATTAATTGCAGCCTCTTTCCAGCAGAAAATAACTCCAAGCCTTCTCCCACGGTGAACCCCGTTCCCCTATGGACGTGCAAGAGCGTATTGAGCGAGCGCAGAGCGTGGAAGGCGGGCCTGG
Organism: Planctomycetota bacterium; assembly: GCA_047616505.1. Classification (GTDB taxonomy): domain Bacteria; phylum Latescibacterota; class UBA2968; order UBA8231; family UBA8231. The sequence continues at coordinate 44,446 of JBLHGI010000003.1, read as the reverse complement.
GATTGCAGCGGGTGTCGAGCAGGCCGTGGCACACGTCCATGGTGCGGTCGAGGTCTTGGGGGGGGTCGACAAAGAGCTGGGCGCCGGGCAGACGCGCCGTGGCAAAGAGTGCTTCGGCGGCCAGACGGGCATTGGCCTCATCGTCGCAGTGGGGTAGGCTTAAGAGCCAGTCGATGCGGCCGATCTGCGCCAATGCGGGCAGGGCGCTATAGGCATTTATAGTTTGCCACGGCCCGCTATCGCCTTCGATGCGACAGCAAACGGCGTCGAGTATGAGCTCGTTTGCTGCCAGCAGGCCATTGAGTTCGACGAGCTCGTCGATGGTGAACCCCAAGCGCGTGCGCGGGTGCTGCTTGCCATAGACCTTTTCGCCGGGCAGTATGGGCGAGAGACTCAGGCGCGTGCGGCGGTGGCAGTCGGCCAACTTGAGCAGACAGGCCTGGTCGGGCCAGGGGCTGCCGGCTATTTGCAGCTCCCAGAGGTCGGCGGCGTCCGGGTGTTGGTCGAGTAGGGAGTGCAGGTCTAGTTCGCTAGAGTCGGGCGCGAATATTTGTACACGGACACCTTCGGCGCGCAGCATGTGCAAACGGCGCTTTTGCAGCGGGTCTTCGAGGTCGGTCCACGGCGCGCGCACGCTGGTGGCACCTAGCTCCAAGCAGGATAAGAAGGGGTAGTCGTTGCGCACGCGTTGGCGCACGACGGAGGGGAAGGTGATCGGCACTTCCGCGCTGGAACAGAGTGGATGGGTCAGCGTCAATCCTAGCGGTGCTCCTTGTAAAGCGGCGGGTACACGCGTGATAAAGTACGTTGCGTTTTTGCGTGTCCCATTTTGGCACGTCTCGCTTTGCTCTAGGTCTTCGTCGCCGTGCGTGCGCACTAGGTGCCGGTCGATGCGATCGCCGACTAGACGGCAAAAGTAGAAGCCTAGTTTGGCTTGGTCGTCGCGGCCCTGCTCGGGGGCACTGGGGCTGGCAAAGAGGTGTCCAAAGCCGGGGCGGGTGAAGGAAGTAGAGGGGCAGACGAGCAGACGCGTGTTGCGCAGGTGATCAAAAAAAGAGAAATGCACGTGACCGCAGAACAGCATTTCTACGCCGTAGCGCACCAGGAGCTCTAAGAGCCAGCTGCGATCGGGCTCGCCGATATTATCGTAGTGGCCCTGATGCGGTTCGGTCGGGTTCCACAAATAAGGAGGCATGTGCAGAAATACGACTAGGCGGCGGTCGGTATGGGTCTGTAGTTCGCCTTCAAAGAAGGTGCGCTGTTGGCTGGCTAGCGCGGTGTTAAAGGTCTGCGAATTGAGCACGATGGCGCGCAGGGGGCCGCAGTCGAAGGCGTAGTGCGAAGGGCCGAAGCGCTGGTGATATAGGTCGAGCACCTCGGCATCGACCGGGTGCGTGGGCATTGCAGGGTCGGGTTTGTCGCCGACGTCGTGGTTGCCGGCGACGTGGCGGGGTGTAAAACCGCTGGCGCGCAATTGCTCCAGGGCCTCATCGAGGGCGCGCGCAAAGTTGGGTGTGTCCGGGTATTCCTGCACGAGATCGCCTAAGTGTATGGCGAAATCGTTTGGCAGTGCGGCGGCCAGCTGTAGCGCGGCTAGGGCGCGGCCACTTTGGTGGCGGCGCGATTCGAATTCGAGCGGCGCACGACCCGGGTCGATCATATAGTGCGTATCGGAGACGACGGTAAACTGGCATTGGGCAGCGGGCAAAAGAGACAGATCGAAAGATGGGGGCATAGCTCAGGTCCGTAGGGTGTGCTTGCAGGGAAAGAGGTCAGGTTTTATCATCAGAAGGATTATAGAGAAAGCACGCATGCTTATCAATCGCATACAACGGGCATTGGGCCGAACGATCTTCTTGTTTTTTGTGTGGCTGTCCGTTGTTCCGACGACCGCACAGGAGGCCGCTAGCTCTGTGCCCGTGCGCCCGCATCGCCCGCCTACAGTGCAGGAACTCTCTGTCGCTCTAGAGCAGATGGCGCAGCGACAGAAGGCGTTGGAGCGCACGGTCTACCTCGGAGGGTTGGCCCTGGTGGTGCTCTTGGCGCTCTTTATACTCTGGCGCAAATTGCGCCCGCCGCTCTTAGAGGGGCAGGCCCTCGTGCTGCGCGATGGCAGCGGTCGCGAACGCATGCGTTTGTCGGCTGAGAAAGGCATTGAGCTGCGCAATGTGGGGGGGGAAGTACAATTACAGCTAGGTTTGCAGCTAGAGGGAGGTGGGCTCGTTTTGTGCGACGATGAGGGACAGCCCCGTCTGCGCCTACTCGTCGGGTTGGACGGGGCTCCTCTATTGGAACTGTGTGATGACGAGGGTACGGTGCGAGCGAGTTTGGCGCTGGGCGAGGACGGGGCGCCGGGGCTGGGTTTTTACGGAGCGGATGGACAACCGCGCGCCGGTTTAGGTCCGGGTAAAAACGGTGGCATGATGCTCAGTTTCATGGACGCAGAGGGGCGCATCCGTTTTCAGCAGGGCTTGGGAGACGAGGATGCACCCGAGCTAAAACTACAGGATGCCAGCGGCCGGTCTCGCGCTTCGTTGCGCGTGCGCGCCGATGGCATGTGTCTGCTCGAACTGCGCGACGAGGCCGGTAGCACGCGCACGATGATCGGTGTACTGGACGAGGGGCTTGCCTGGATGGGTTTGCTCGATAGTCGCCAGCGCTTTCGCGCTGGCATGGGTACGCGCCAGGATGGACGGCCTCGTATAGACCTGTACGATGAGGACGGTCGCACGCGTGCGACGCTGCACTTAGACGACAAGGGCACGGCTAAACTAGAGCTGACGGACGACGATGGCGCCTCGCGTTTTCGCGCACCGTAACGATATAATAGGGGAGTATGGATAAAGCAGTTATTATGGCTCGGGGTCTGGGCACGCGCATGCGCGCCGTAAATTCACAGGCTCATCTCGACGCGGAGCAGGCCGCAGTGGCTGCAACGGGCATCAAGGCGCTCATGCCTATCGGGCGTCCGTTCCTCGACTATGCGCTGGGCGCGTTGGCCGAGGCGGGGTATCGCCGCGTTTGCCTAGTTATTGGACCGGAACACGATGCTTTGCGGCGCTACTGCGGCGAAGAGCTGCACTGTGAGCGGCTAGAAATAGAATTTGCCGTACAAGAGCAACCGCGCGGCACGGCGGATGCCGTCGTTGCCGCCGAGGTCTTTGCCGGCGATGATGCCTTTGCCATCGTCAACTCCGACAACTATTACCCGGTGGAGGCGTTGGCGGGTTTGCGTGCTATGGAAGGACCGGGCTTGGCAGCTTTTGCTCGTGACAGCATGCTTAGTCAGGGCAATATCACCGCTGAGCGTCTATTGAAATTCGCCGTTGTCGAAGCGGGCGAAGACGGTTTTTTACGGCAGATCATCGAAAAGCCGGAGGCCGAGATGCTACAAGGGCTCAAAGGGCCTCTGGGCGTTGGCATGAATTGCTGGCGCTTTGACGCGCGCATCTTTGAGGCCTGTCGCGCGATCAAAGTATCGGCACGCGGAGAATTTGAACTGCCCGATGCCGTGCAATATGCCATAGACCACCTGGGAGTGCGCTTTGCCGTGCGTATTTTTGCAGCGGCCGTGCTGGATCTCTCCGATCAGGGTGACGTGCAGGCGGTAGCGCAGCGTTTACAGGACAAGGAGGTGCTCCTGTGACAGGGGGAGAATTGCTGGCTGGCGCGGCGCGGGCGGCGCTAGAGCGAGGTGGGCTTTCGGCGGCGGCGGCCGAGGCCAAGTCGCCGCTCTTTTCCCGTGCTGCCGAGGCGTTGGTCCAGCGCGGTATGGCATCCGAGAGCGTGGTGTACGCATTTTTTGTGCCGGGGCGCATTGAGGTGCTCGGCAAACATACGGACTATGCGGGGGGTCGCAGTATTGTAACGGCGGTAGAGCGCGGTTTTTGCATGGTGGCAGCGGCGCGAGAAGATACGCGTGTGACGGTGACGGCGGTGGAGCAAGACGAGTGCATAGACTGCGAATTAGCCGCCGACTTGGTCGTGCCAGAGAGCGGGTGGGCCAATTATCCGATGACGGTGATGCGGCGTTTGGCGCGCAATTTTGGTGATTTACGCGGGGTCGATATCGCCTTTCTAAGCGATCTGCCCGCGGCGGCTGGCATGAGTAGCTCCAGCGCTTTTATGGTGGCGACCTATCTCGTATTGGCCGCGCGCAACGGCCTGCACGAGCGAGAAATATATCGTCGCAATATTCGAGAGGACCTAGCGCTGGCGGCTTATTTGGGCACGGTGGAAAACGGTCAGAGTTTCGGTGAGTTAGCAGGAGATCGGGGTGTGGGCACCTTTGGTGGCAGCGAAGACCACACGGCGATCCTCTGCTCCCAACCAGGTCAATTAGGTCAATTCGCCTACTGTCCGGCGCGGTTAGAACGGCGAATTGACCTACCAGAAGACTATGTTTTTGCCGTGGGCTTTTGTGGTGTTGTGGCCGAAAAGACGGGGGCGGCGCAGGAACTCTACAACCGCGCCGCGCTGCAAGTGGGGGCGATCGTCGAGGCTTGGCGTACCGCCATGGGAGGGAGTGAAGTGTATTTGGCCGATGTGCTGGGATCGGGGCCGGAGGCGGCAGCACAGCTCGAAGCGATCTTGGCCGACGTGTCTGGTGCGACCTATTCCGCTGCCGAGTTGACGCAGCGACTGCGCCATTTTCTCGTAGAAGACGGGGAAATAATAGACGCGGCTGCCGTAGCGCTGGCCAGTGCCCATGTCGAGGTTTTCGCAGAACAAATACGGCGCTCACAGCGCATGGGCGTAGAGGTCCTCGGCAACCAAATTGCCGAGACGGAAGACATGGCGCGCTTGGCCTGCGAAGAGGGTGCTCTGGCGGCATCGGCTTTTGGCGCGGGTTTTGGTGGCGGCGTTTGGGCCTTGGTGCACAGTGAACGAGCCGAAACGTTCTTGCAGGCGTGGGAGAAGGCTTATAGGGCGGCGCATTCGCAACGGGCCGAAAAGGCACTCTACTTTTTTAGCCGTCCTGGACCAGCAGCCTTTGCGCTGTAAAGGCGCTGGATTTTTTTCGGGCTTGAGGCAGCTTTTCCCTAACACTATTATATAGTGGTGCTCGTTTTAACGGCGGGCGGGAAAATGAGAGGTGCATGTGTTAAAACAATTGGTCGGCAAACTCTTTGGTTACGACGCGGAAATCCGCGAATTGCGCCATCAGATCAAAGAGCTGAGCTGGGACAGCACTTTCGGCATGTGGACCCGTGGGGCTTTCTTGAAGTTCTGTCACGTGATGCCGCGCGATACGCGTTGTCTCGCCTTTATCGATTTGAACAAGATCCATGAGCTCAACGAAAAATATGGCTATAGCGAAGTGGATCGCCGTGTCAAAGAAACATTTTCGGTGCCCTTTCGCCGCAGTGACGTAGTCGCGCGCTGGTATTCGGGTGACGAGATCGTCATCCTCTTTGACTCGGATATCGGTGTCGCCGAGGGCAAGATTGAACAACTGCACGAATCGGCCGCCGATCAGGACCTCACTTTCTATGTCGTCGTTGGGCAGTGGGAAGTGGGTAAGGTGCCTATTGAGGAAGTCGTAGATGAGTTGGCGCGTCAGGTCGTTGTACAAAAAGGGCAAGGCGTCCGCTGATGTTCCTATAAACCTCTATCGATGTGCTAAAATGAGCCGGCCTCCTGGGGTCGGTTTTTGCATTTGGAGATGGACATGTCCCGAACCCACATTGGTCGCCACAGCTTAAAATCGCTGCGTGACCACTACCAGCAGTACTTGTTTGGGGAATACCTACCCTTTTGGCATCGACACGGCATCGACCACGAATTGGGTGGTTTTATGTGCGCGATCGACCACGACGGCACGCGCTCTAGCGATAGCAAATACATGTGGTATCAGGGGCGCGGTTTGTGGACTTATTCCTATTTATACCGCCACTTCGGCGGCGAGGAACATCTGGAGGTGGCGAGCAAGGCTAAAGATTTCTTGCTGCGCCACGGCCGCGACCAAAACGGCGACTGGGTGCAGAGTTTGAATCGCGTCGGCGAGCTTGAGTCACCGGCTACGCCGCGCGGTTATGCGACGCTCTTTGTGGCGGAGGGTATGCAGGCCTATGCGCATGCTACGGGTGATGCCGAAGCCATGCAGATAGCACTCGATACACTGTGGCGCGGGCTGGAGCTATTCGATGATCCCGATCGTTTTGTCGAGGAGGGGTATATACCGCTCAGTTACCAGGGGCAGCGGCCGTTGGGTAGCCATATGGTGCTCATCCTGACTTTGACGCAAATGCTAGAACAGATAGAGGATGCGCAGCTGGAGGCGCTGGCCGAGCGCGTGGTTGATGCCATCGTCAACCGCTACTGGAACGATGAATATCAGCTGACCAACGAAGCGTTGGCACACGACTACTCGCGCCCCGACGATGCCAACGAGTCGTTTATCTACCTAGGGCACGCGATCGAAACGCTGTGGATGCTGCTACCCGAAGCGATGCGTCGAGGCGATCGGGTGCTCTTCGATTTGGCCGCCGAGCGTTTTCGTCGTCATTTAGAAGTCTCATGGGACGATGTCTACGGCGGTTTTTTGCGCGCGCTCAATGTACACGGGGCCTATGAGTACGACAAGGTGCTGTGGCTACAGGAAGAGGTGATGATCGGCTGTCTCATTCTGATGGAGCATACGGACTGGGACTGGCCGGCGTTCTGGTTTGAGCGCACTTTTGATTATGTAGAAGCTAAATTTTCACTGGAACAGCACGGGTTCCCGCTCTACTTGTACAGCGGTGATCGCAAAGTGAGTTTTGTCGAACATGTGACGCGCCAGGAAAACTATCACCACCCGCGCTGTGTGATGCGCAATTTGTTGGCCCTAGAGCGAATGGTAGCGCGCGAGGGTGCCGTGTCGGGTTTTTGGAAATGAGAGGGTTGCACTAATGATTAAGAATAACGAAAGGGTTCAACGTGTCCGATAAACCAGTTACACTCATTACCGGCGGCGCCGGTTTTTTGGGGTCCCATCTGAGCGATCGCTTTCTGTCCGAAGGGCATAAGGTGGTGGTTATGGACAATTTTCTCACGGGTTCGCGCGAGAATATTGCCCATCTATTAGACGATCCCGACTTTGAGCTGATCGAACACGATGTCACGTGCTATATAGATTTTCCGGGGCGCTTGGACTATATCATGCACTTCGCTTCCCCCGCTTCTCCGGCCGACTATTTGAAGATGCCCATTCAGACCTTAAAAGTGAGTTCGCTGGGCACGCATAATGCGTTGGGTTTGGCCAAGGTAAAGGGAGCGAGATTGCTGTTGGCCTCTACGTCGGAAGTATATGGCGATCCGTTGGAGCACCCGCAAAAAGAGTCGTATTGGGGCAATGTCAATCCCATCGGTTATCGCGGCGTTTACGACGAAGCCAAGCGCTTTGCCGAGGCGATGGTAATGGCCTATCACCGCACGCACGGCGTCGAAACGCGTATCGTGCGCATTTTCAATACCTACGGGCCGCGTATGCGTCTAGACGATGGTCGTGGCCTGCCCAATTTCATGCGCCAGGGCATTCTCGGCGAAGATATTACCATTTATGGCGACGGCAGCCAGACGCGCAGCTTCCAGTTTGTCAGCGACTTGGTCGACGGGTTGCTGTTGCTCTTGATGGGCGACGAGGCGATGCCGATCAATATTGGCAACCCAATGGAAATTTCCATCAAGCAATTGGCCGAAGAGATCTTGAGCTTAACGGGTAATAAGAGCCAGATCACCTATCAGCCGTTGCCCGCGGGTTTTGAAGATGATCCAAAGATTCGCCAGCCAGATACGACACGGGCGCGCGAGATTCTCGGCTGGGGGCCGAAGGTGGATCGGATCGATGGCTTGCAGGCTACGTTGGAGGACTTTAGGGGGCGCTTGCACTAAGGTACTTACTGTAATGAGATAGACCGCTACGGCGCGCGCACTTCGATTGAGAAGGCGCGCCGGGGGTTTTCCACCGTCAATAAATCGAGTTCCTCAGCGGTAAAGCCATGCTCTCGCATCGCGGGTAAGAGCACTTCAAATAGGTCTACAAAGGGCCGAAAGACCCCGCCCATTGCTTCGCCCGGGCGATACCATCCCGCGTCGTGCGAGAGCAGCACGTGATTGAGTAGCCCGTACTCTTTCATTGCCAGCAGGTGTTTTAGGTCGCGCGCTAGTTGCTCTGGGTCGGCATTCGCACCATCAAAGGCAATCCAAGCCCCCTGCTCGGCGGCTCTTCTGTGCTGGTCGTTGTCCGTTTCGTTCTGTGCATGCGTCCAGATCCATGCCGCTGGACTGACCCCTTCTTCCTTTAATACGGCGATTTCTTCGCGCGCCGGCGTGGCCAAGCTCGTATGCGACATAATTGTCAAACCCGTTTGATGATGTGTGCGGGCCGCTGCTCGCACCAGTTTTTCGTCGATCTCGGACAGTGGCTGCGGGTCGACGCCGATTTTGATAAAACCCGGTCGCACGCCGGTGCCGTCGATGCCCCCTTCCCACTCCTCAATCCAGCGCCTTGCGAGTTGGTCCGCCGTTTCGCTATAGGCATGGGCGGGTACGTAGTGATCGGCCGCGGCGCCGTAATAGCCCGTATTGGTCAGAAGGTGTATTCCCGTCGCCGCCGACAGCCTTTTTAGCAGAAGCGGATCCTTGCCGAGATAGGAAGGCGTGCATTCCACGAAGGTTGCACAGCCCAGTTCCTTGGCTCGCTCTAAGTGCGGCAGAATCACCGCAAATGCTTCGTCTTCGTCGTAGCGATGTTTGCCGGCTTGTTCGGCTCCAATAAAATCTACCAGCACGTGTTCGTGTGTCAGTACAAAACCCAAATCAGAAGAATCGACGGGTCCGTTAACCGTCATTATTTTTCCACTCGGCTTCATCTTTTCCCCCGCAGCGTATAAAATAAAAATACTGACATAGTATAAAATGGGATCACCTTTTTGCCGATAACTAAAATAAGTGGACTCGTGTCGTTGAAGAGTTCGGCGACGGTTAGAAGGTCTGTGTCTTTTTTAAATTAGGAGAAATATGATAGGAATGCGGGTTTTAAAGGGCGTTGTTTTTGTGGGACTGTTGGTCTTGGCTGGCTGCGGCGACGACAAAGCGGATACGCCGTATGGGGATGAGGAAGTGGTGAGTGTGTATCGCAGCGAGATCAATTCGGCCATCGACGAAGTTAATGCGGTCGAAGGGGCGCTGCGCGAAATGGCGGTGGGGTCTACAGGGAAGGCGACAGGGGAGAATTTGGCAGCGGCCTGTCTGTTATTGGAAGCGCGTTTGGTGGCCGTATTGGTCCAATTAGATGCTATTGCGCCGCCGCGCAAGCTGAGTGGGACGCATGCCGACATGCGCGCGGCTATAGAATTGCGCCGAGAGGCTTGCGAAAAAATTGCCGCGGGCTGGCAGGTGGAGCAAGAGCAGTCCTTTGAGCTGGCGGAGCCGATCTACGAGGCGGCTGAAATGCTGTTGTCGCAGGCTAGAGAAAAGCTAGCGCTTGTCGACGAAGTGCTGGGAAAAGTAGATGTGGCGCTCGGCGTTGAGCAAGAGAGCAACCCCACGGGGTAGCCCAGACTTTTAGTGTGTTGGTAGGTCGGGAACATTTAAAGCTGTTCGTAGCGCGGTAGCTGTTCTAAAAAGCGGTACTGCTTTTTTTCGCGGTCGATGGCGTAGCAATAGTGTTCCAGGCCATTGCTAACGAGCAGGTAGCGCGCGTGCAATACGCGGTTGTAGCGCGCGATCTGGTCGAAAGTGTCCTGAGATATTTTTACACTGGGCTCCTTGCACTCGGCCAAGAGTAGGGCCGTACCTTGGCGGTCGTGTACGACGATGTCGGCGCGATAGGATGTGCCGTGTAGCTCGAGATATTTCTCGATGGCGATGAGGCCGCGCGGATACCCCATATCCTGCACGAGGAACTGCACCAGATTTTGTCGGACCCACTCCTCGGGCGTCAGGGCGACAAACTGGCGGCGCAGTGGGTCGAGGATCTCGCGCTTATCGTTGGTCTGGCGCGTGTCGAAGGCATAGGTGCGGGGGAAATTGAGCTGCTGCATGGCCGCTAATATAGGCCATGCAGCAGTTCGTCGATACTGCTATTACTTCAGTAAGAGCATCTTGTGCACCTGTGCGGTGCCCTTGCCTGCTAAACGCGCTAGATAAACGCCGCTGGCTACGCTGCGGCCGCTGGCGTCTTTGCCGTTCCACTCCACGCTGTAGAAACCCGCCTGCTGTGACTCTTCCACCAGCGTTCTCACTTTCTGGCCGTTGAGGCTGTAGATATCTAGGCGCAAAGGCCCCGCTGTGTCGAGGCGGTAGCGCAGCGTAGTGCTGGCGTTAAACGGATTGGGGTAATTGGGTTCTAAGACAAAGGATGTGGGCGCGCTATTATTATCTGTTTCTTCGACGGCCGTGGGGCCGTTCGGTGCTTGGGCGGCTAGCATGCGGACTTCGTCTATATAGAAGGTGCCGCGCAAAGAGCCGACTAGACGCAGCGACTCGATGCGGCCATTAATTAGCAACTGATCCAACGGCACTTCGATCATTTGCCAGCTCTTGTTCTCTAGGTCAATCTGGTCGACCACATTGAGCACTTGGCTGGTATTGCCGTTGGCTGTTACCGAGAACGAAGGGCGGAAACCGCCAACGGCATCGCCGGGGTGTAGGGCGAAACGCAGCGCGGTATAACCCGCTGGATCGATGGGTGTCGTCGGGGCCCATTCGATGGTAAAGCCCGTGGCGACCACGCGCAGGGCTGCACTGCCCGCAAAGATGGTATCGGCGTGTGTGGGATCGAGTTCGGCGCTGAAGAGTGCGCTCTGCTTCCATCGCAGCGCATCGTCGTAGAGAACGTGGTCTCGTCTTGGCAGCACGGTGAGTGTGCGCACGAGCCTGGTGGTCTCGCCCGCTTGTTCCAGTAAAATGCCAATCTTTTTGCGACCGTTATCGGGGCCAATGGCTAGCTCTGTTTGCAGGCGATAGGTGACGTCGTCAATGCGTTCTAGCGGCAGGTCGGCTGGGCCGCCCAACTCGCTCAAGTCGGCCACTGCGCGCAGCGGCTGGGCCGCGTCGAATTGGCGTATGATACGCAGCGTTGAATTGATGCGCAACGGCGTCTCGGCGAGCAGAGTGTCGGCCGGGGGATTCTCCCACAGGCCCTGTAGCGGGCTGGCCTCGATGCGAAAGATGGCTTGGGTAAAGCGGTCGCTCGTCAGGTAGAGAAAGCCCTTATCATCGGTGATGAGTCCCACGGGCGTGCCCCAAAAAGAGTTGTCCTGTGGGTCGGGGCGAAACCCCGTAAGGAAATCGGCGACGCGGGCGTTGCGGCCATCGGGTTCGCTAAAAAGCGCCATGACCTTATAGCCTTCGTCGTTGCCGAGTACGCCGGCGCGATAGGCGGTGAAGGCGGCATTTTTGTAGCGGGCGGGAAATTGATCATGCGTGTAAAAGTGCAAACCCATGGGAGCCAAATGCGCTGGTACGAGGGCGACGGGGCGGCGAATGCTGGCTACGCGCGCGCTGTCTTGAGTGGTGAGTGGGAATATTTCACTTTGGTACTGCGAGATGGAGAAGTCCACCCATTTCTGAAAACCAAAGGCCAGCGGCCAGCCGTGAAAAGAGCCATCGGGCACGACATTGATCCACTCCGGCGGCAGAGCCGCTCCCTCGCGGTCGTGGCCGTTGCCGGCGGCCCAGAGTTCGCCGGTGACGGGATGCAGATCCATGCCAATGGCATTGCGCAGCCCCGAAGCGTAGATGCGGCGTCCTGTGCCGTCGGCGTTGAACTGTAGAATAGTGGCGCGCTCGGGGTCGTCCTCGCGACAAAGATCGCAGCCGGAACCGGCGTGCAAATAGAGCTTCTCGTTTTCCTCGTCGAAGACCAAGGTGTGCGTGATGTGTTCGGAGGAGCGACCCATAATGCCGGGGACCTCGAGAAATTCCTCGCGCTCTTCGTAAAAGCCGTCGCCGTCGTTGTCGGAGAGGCGATAGATGATATCGTGGTCGGCGACGTAGAGCTGGCCCTTGTAGAAGGCGACGCTGTGTGGCCAGAGAAAGTCGTTGGCCGCTACATAGACGCGATCGGCGCGGCCGTCGCCGTCTTCGTCTGGAAAGGCCAGTATATCGCTGGTGCGGTTGGGGTCGGGTGACCACTGGTTGGTGCCGCTCGTGTGCATGTTGGCCAAGTGTAGCACACCATTGTCGTCAAAGGCCATAAAACGAGCCTTGTTCACTTGGTCGGAGAATAGCTTGACTTTAAAACCGGGCGGCAAATTGAGGGTGCGGCCGGGTAGGCCTTCGATGGGCACGGGTTCGAGGTGGAGGTCTATCTTGGGGGCGAGGTGAATTTCGCCGGGTGGGTAGTCTTCCTGGGCGGAAGCAGAGAGTGGGAGAGTGAATGCGAGGGTGAGAAGTGCTAACAGTTTTTTCATGTTTTTTCGTTTCTGTTCTGATGTGGACGGTGGGATGGGGGATGGCCCTTCGCTCGTGCTCGCCCAACATCCCGTCGGGCTGCGCGGTATATGGCCTTTTTCGCTGTCCTGCGAAAAAGGCCATCTAAATCCGCTCACGGGCCATCCCCCATCCCACCTCGCCGAATTTAGGGAAAAGAGGTTAGCCCTAGAGGGAGAGATATAAGTGTGTTGTAGAGACGTTCTTGGGGGTTATGAGGGTAGAAATAAAAATGCCCAGTGAACTTCTCGTAGGCGTAGAACGAGTGAGGGGGTGTTTGAGTTTCTGCTTTTATGGGGGGTGTCGGGAGATCGGATTTCACCTCCCAACTTTATAAAGGGGCTGGATGCTGCCGCAGGGATAAAGGTCTGCGTAGGCCCAACCGCTTTAGTCTACCGAATTTCCCCAGGTCGGATATAGGTGCCGAAGGGCATTTATGCCCCGCGGGTACGGACCCGCCTCGACCCTCCTAAGCTTCTTTAGGCCAGCTCACCTTTATCCCGAAGGCAGTATTCAGCCCCACCCCTATTTGTCAGGATCGTACTCAACGCGAAAAATAGCCGGCGTAATGCGGTCGCTGCTGATGTACAAGTGTCCATCGCTGATCACGCCCACAGGTAGAGCCCAATAGCCCTTGTTCTCCGTGTGAAAACCCGTGAGGAAATCGGCGATGCGAGCGTCGCTACCGTCTGGTTTGCTAAAGAGTACGGAGACTTTATAACCGAGCTGGTCCGGGTGGCCGACGCCGTTGTGGAAGGCGACAAAGGCGGCATTTTTGTACTGGGATGGGAATTGATCGTGCGTGTAAAAATGCAGACCCATCGGCGCGAGATGGGCACCGACTAAAGCGACGGGACGTTCGACGCGTTCGACTAAAGCGCTATCTGCAGCGGTGCGAGGCCCTACTATGCGTTTGTACTCTTCATCGGTGAAATCGACCCAGACGCGGTAGGCATAGGCGAAAGGCCAGCCGTGGAACGATCCGTCGCGGACGATGTTGATCCACTCCGGGGGTAATTTTATGCCCTCGCGGTCGTGGCCGTTGCCGCTGGCCCAGAGTTCACCGGTGATGGGGTGTAGGTCGAGGCCCAGGGCGTTGCGCAGACCCGAAGCGTAAATGCGGCGTCCCGTGCCGTCGGCGTTGAATTCTAGGATGGTGGCGCGCTCGGAGTCGTCCTCGCGACAGACGTCGCAACTGGAGCCGATGTGCAGGTAGAGTTTGTCGTTTTCTTTGTCGAATACGATTGAATGCGTCACGTGCTCGGAGGAGCGGCCCATGATGCCGGGCACTTTGATAAATTCGCTGCGCTCTTCGTAGTAGCCGTCGCCGTCCTTATCGGAGAGGCGATAGATCATATCGTGGTCGGCGACGTAGAGCTGGCCCTTGTAGAAGGCGACGCTGTGCGGTTGTAGAAAACGATCGGCGGCGACATAGGAGCGATCGGCGTGGCCGTCGCCGTCTTTATCGGGAAAGGCGCGCACGCTGCCGTTGCGCTTGTCGCTGTAGGTCCAATAGCCGTAGTCGCGGGTATTCATATTGGCTACGTGCAGTACGCCGCTGTCGTCAAAGGCCATAAAGCGACCGTGATCCACCTCCTTAGAGAACAGCTTGACCTTAAAACCGGGCGGTAGGTTGAGCGTGCGACCGGGCAACCCCTCGACTGCTACGGGGCGCAGCGCTAAGTCTAGTTGGGGGGTGAGTTGCAACGTGCCAGGGGGGTAGTCTTCGGCAAGGAGAACCGAGGTGGTCAGCAATAAAAATAGAAGAGGCAGCAAGGATCTATCTCTTTTCTATAGTGTGGGCAAGTATTTGGGCGGATCAACGACTGAAACCCACGTGCAGAATGTGGTCAGCGCGTTGTTTTTTTCAATGGCGGCTATAAACCTAAAGAGCATTGCGTTTTCGTCCAGAGCAGCGCCTTTTTTTCAACGCGCGGACCATTCGATTTTTGTTTCGAGATAACGGCTTGTAAAGGGATAGGTATAGCCCCAGAGCAACGCCGAACCTAGCATGACGATTAGATAGAGACCGAGTAGGCGTTTGCCAAAGACGGCCGTGAGCATGCTCAGGGTAGAAAACTTGGTGGCTGGTCCAGAGATAAAAAAGGCCAGGGCGGCGCCGGTGGTCATGCCCATGCGCATCATCGTCTCGACGACGGGCAAGGTGCCGCCGCCACAGGCGTAGAGGGGGATGCCCAAGGCCAGTGCAGTGGGCACGGCCCACGCCGAGTCGCCACCGACCATGAAGCGCACAAAATCTTCGCTGATAAGAGCCTGCACCAACGCGGCGATCGCGATGCCAAACGTAAAGAAGCGGCCGATAAAGAGCAGGTCTTCTCTAAAGCGGCGCAGTGTAGTGGTGAAATTGGGTGTTTGCCCCGGTGCCCACATGGCGGTGCTTAGTTCGGTGGGGACGCGCTCTAGGGTCAGCGCGTCAAAGCGCAGGTGCCCGCGCTCCTGCGCAAAACGCACGGCTGCACCGCTTAGTAGGCCGATACTGAGTGCTGTGAGCGTGCGCGCCACGGCCATTTCCAAATTGATGATGCCGGTGGTATAAAAGAACAGCGCGGGATTCATTAGCGGCGAGGCCACCATAAAGGCGATCAGCGGTGCGGCGGGCATGCGCAGGGCGATGAGGCGGCCGACGATGGGAATAGCGGCAAAGGTACAGAGCGGCGAAACCAGACCGAGTAGGCTGGCAATAGCGATGGAACTAGCTGCTCGTCGCTCCAGCACGCTGCGCAGCCAGGCCTTGGGCAAATAGCACCAGACTAGCGTGCTGATAATTGCACCGATTAAAACGAAGTACCAGAGTTGGAAAAAGAGTTCAAAAAACTGTGCCAAGACGCGCTCTGTATAGGTGCCGCGCAGGTTTTCCTCTAGGTAATTATAGAGCTGCCAGAGCTGGTGCATTCGCTCGCGATAATAAGTCGTTAGCACAGGGTCTCATCGCTGTATAGTGTGGGCGTTCGTGCTGTGTTTCGGCAAAGAGCGTGCCACGCCGCCGCCGTGCCCTAAAAGTCTGTCGGGTGTAGCCATAGCCATTTTTTATCATTCGGCAGAGGCTGTGATGTCTCTATTGCTTCATAATTGAGACAGTTAAATCCCAGAACGTTCTGTCACAAGGACTTCCGTCGTTTTCCCCCCTCTGTGCGCCCCCTGTTCTCGCTCTGCAACCCTGGCATGGAAATTGTATGTAGTCAAGGGGATAGGATTTTTTCAGGAGGGACATGATGGAAGTGGGAGTTGGTGGTGTAGCGGGTAGTAAAACCAGCGAGCAGGCGGTGGCCGCAGAGGCTCCGATGCGGCGTTGGACGGTGGTTGCAGGTGCACTGATCGTGCAGGTAATACTGGGCACAGTGTATGCATTTAGCGTGTTTGTGCGACCGCTTGAAGCCGAGTTTGGCTGGGGTCGCACCACGACGCAGTGGGCCTTTTCCTTTGCTCTGGCGTCCTTTGCCATGGCCATGATACCGGCGGGTCGTTTACAAGACCGCATTGGGCCGCGCAAAGTTGCCAGCATTGGCGGTCTCTTGCTCGGTCTTTCCTTTATAATGGGTGCTCTCTTGGTCGATGCCAGTCGTCCGTGGGCGCTCTACTTGACCTATGGTGTGTTGGGCGGGGCGGGCATTGGTTTCGCCTATGTCTGCCCGATTGCGGCGGCGAGCAAGTGGTACCCCGACAAGAAGGGGCTCATTACGGGATTGGCCGTGGCTGGTTTTGGTGCCGGTGCGCTCTTTTTTGCCGGTCCGGCGTCGACGTTGTTGTTACCACCCGGCGCTGGCGGTCAGCAATTGGGTGTCTCTGGCGTGCTCTTAGTGGCGCTAGGGGTCAAGGCGGGCGCTGGTTTTGGCATTGGCTGGAAATCTTTTTTTGTGATGCACGGCGTCGTCTGTGCTGTCGGCGTGCTATTGGGCGCCACGCTCTTGCGCAACCCACCCGAAGGTTGGAGTCCACCCGGTTGGCAAGGGGCAGCAGCGGCAGCGGCAAAGAACCGAGAGATGGAGTGGCGGCAGATGCTCGATACGCCGCTGGCCTGTATGCTCTGGCTGACCTTTATCTTTGGCGCGACTTCGGGTCTGATGGCCATCGGTCAATGGAAACCGATGATGAGCAATTTACTGCAGGGCCGCACCTTTGCGCCCGAGTGGATGGGCAGCTTTGGTCGCTTTGTAGAGCCGGTGGGCATCCTGGCTATTTTTAACGCATTGGGGCGCATCTTCTGGGGTAAGATCAGCGATATAATCGACCGGCCACGGGCTATGATGATGATGTTTTTGGCGCAGGGAATGGCCTTTATGATTCTGGTTAGCGTCGAATCGACGGTGGCTGTGTTCTTTGCATCGGCCTGGGTCGGCCTCAACTTCGGTGGTAATTTCGCACTTTTCCCCTCGGCTACAGGGGACTATTTCGGTACGAAAAACTTGGGTGCTAACTATGGTTGGATCTTCACCGCCTATGGCGTAGCTGGGGTACTGGGCCCGGTCGTCGGTGGCGTGCTCTTCGACGTCACGGGTCAGTATGTGACGGCGTTTGTATTTGCCGGCATCCTCTGCTTTGTGGCGGCGGGTAGTTCAGTGGCGGTATGGGGTTTGTCGCAGTTGCGCGTGCGCGAGCGCGGTGCGGTTCCTAAGGAGATGGAATAATGAAATACTTAGCAATACTGATCGCTGCAATTTTAAGCGGTGCACTGGCTGGGTCGGTGCAGGCTGAAAAAGAAGATACAACGGTGGAATGGTATGGTTATTTCAAACTCGATATGGCGCACGACAGCGCCGTGTCGAGCAATGGCAACTATATCCTCTACGTAGCACCGCACGGTAAGGGCGACGCGGTGTCGACACTCAATTTGACGGCGCGCCAGTCGCGCTTTGGCGCCAAGATACATCGCGGTCCGATGCGCGGCGTGCTAGAGTTTGATTTTTACGGCAGCAGTCCGGAAAACAAAAATGCCCTGATGTTGCGCAAGGCCTATGTGACGGCACCGTTGGGACCGTTCTCTTTGGAGGCGGGGCAGACGACGGATCTCATATCGCCGCTGGTGCCCTCGACGATCAATTACAGCGCGATGTGGGGTGTGGGCAACGTCGGCTATCGGCGCCCGCAGGTTAAAATTTATCAAAATATGGGCGCCTATTATTGGGCCGTCGCGCTGTCGCGCAACCTGAGCGGGGATCTCGATGGCGACGGACTCGACGACGGCGAGGCCTCGGGCCTGCCGGCGGTGCAGGCGCGGGTGGCGTGCAATCTGGATATAGGGGTCGACCTGAGCGTCGGCACTTCAGTGCACTACGGCCGCTGCGACTGCCCGGACGAGGATAAACAATACGATAACTGGTCGCTCAACGGCGATATGAAAATGGTTATCAACAAAGAGTGGTCGCTATTGGCAGAAGCGTATACGGGCGTCAATATGAACCAGTATGGCGGCGCGATCTACAATGCGGGTTTGGTAGACGGTCTGCGCAGCAGCGGCGGCTGGGCCAACGTGCTCTATCGCCCGGTGGAATTGTGGCAGTTTTCTGCAGGGGGTGGTCTGGATCAGGTGCGCAAAGAAGACCTGGGTACGACGGCTCTCTCGCGTAGCCGCAACGCCGTGCTCTTTGCCAACGGCCAGTATCAGGTCATTTCTGGATTGTGGGCGGGTTTTGAAGTCTCGCGCTGGACGACTCGTTACCTGAATGCGGGACCTGGCGACGTCTCTGATCCATCGGACTTGCGTTTGCAGTGGTCGCTGCGCGGTGATTTTTGAGGGGGGTTTCTTCGGACCGGGATGGAGGTGTAGCATGTGGAAGCGAATGAGTTGGGCCGTGCTGCTGCTGGTCGTGCTGGGGGCTTTCGCCTGGGCGTCGGAGCGCAATATTGCGCCGGACGCGCTGACGAGAGCTACTCAAGGCTATAACCAGTACGAGGGCGAGTTGGGCTGGCTCAGTGATGGTGTCTATCCGGATAACAGCACCGAAGCTAGCGCGTTTATCTGGCCCAATAAGGGCAATCTGGTATTCCAGTTTGAGGTGCCCTATACCGTGTTGGGTTTGCGTCTGCGCGTGGGGGCGGATGCCGGCCTATACCAAGTGTGGGCCTATCGGAATGCCGAGTATGGGGAGGATGGGCAGACGGCGGGCGCCAATATGGAAGTATTGGCCGATGCCGTAAACAATAAATTTGCGGAAAATACCTGGGTAGACCTGCTCTTTGAGCGGGCCATCGAGACGGATTATATCGAGCTGAGCACCTCGCAGGGTGCCGAGTTTTTTGAGGTGGAGATACTCGGAGCCGAGCAGACGGCGGTGCAGCAGATGAGTTGGGCCGATATAAAGACGCACACCGGGCTATCCGCCGAGAGGAGATAGGGCGATGTACTGGACTATGAAAAAAACTTGGCTACCCGTGCTGATACTAGCGTTGGTGGCGATCGATTTGAGCACGGTCGCAGAGGTTGATAGCAAGCGCGCGCAGGTGTTGCCCACGGTCGATAAGGAGATGTTGGGCGAGGCGCAGGTGGCGATCGCTTGTTCGCACTGTATCGAAGCGGCGGCAGCGCGCGACGAGGTTATTTCCTACGAGCAAGTCGATGCTATCGTCAAGCGTGCCATTCGCCTCGACGATTCGGCGCGCAACCTGGCGGCCGTAGTCGAGCCGGGCGATTGGGTGGCGATCAAAGTCAATATCGTCACGGCGCCGTTGGTCATAAACGGGCGCAAGCGCACGGCGTTCTGGGATAGTGGAAAAGCGCATTGGGGCCAGGCGACGGATCTGCGGGTGGTTAAGAGCGTGCTCGATTATCTCGTCAACGAAGAGGGGCAGGCGCGGCGCATCACCATCGTCGAAGGAGGTGCCGAGTGGAGCAAAGTCGGCGAGAGTGGCACGGACCCCAACCAGACGGAAGACGGTTGGACGGTGCATTGGGAAGAGTTTGACAATCTGTCGTATGCAGAACTAGTCGAGACGTTTAACGGCGTCAACGGCATTGAAGTCGATATCGTCGATCTCAATTACGACGATTGGGTGGGCACGGAAGGCGTGCGCGCCGGCGATCCGTTACCGGTACCCGATCCCAACCACAGCGGCATCAGTTGGTATCAGCGCCCGGAGGGGTACTTTGTCTCGAAGACGCTGCTCGATGTGGACAAGCTGGTCAATATCGCGCCGATGAAAACGCACGATATTCCCGGCGTGACACTCTTGCACAAACAGTATGTCGGCACGTATATGCAGCGCGCCTATGGATCCAACGATAACTCGAAAATGGGTTTGCATCGCCACAGTGGTAATGAGATGGTGCCTTGGGGTTTTATCGACCTATTCTCTTATCGGCCGACGGATTATGGCATCCTCGAAGGGTTTTGGGGCACGGAAGGTCGCGGGCCGCAGTGGGGTGAGAATGTCAACCACAATGTCGTTATAGTCGGTGGCGATCCAGTAGCAGTAGATGCGGTCGGTGCGACGGTGATGGGATATAACCCAGAAGACCTAGCGTATCTGCGGCTGTCGGCAGCCAAGGGCTTTGGCACCTTTGATATGAACCATATCGATATAAAGGGTGATGCGATTGCCGAGATCCAGCGCAATTTCAAAAAGACGCCAAAACCCGATTTCTGGGGCTGGGGCAATCGCCGGTGGTTGGTCAATGGTCCCTATGCCGTTTCTGACATAGACGCAGCGACGGCTGTTGAGGGGGTATCTATTGCCCCTGTTGGTGGTAGTGCGGTAGATGCGATAATCTGGAGAGAGGCCATCAGCACGGAGCGTTTTGTGACGCTGCCCGACGACTATGTGGCGTCGAGTTCGGCGACCTATGCATTTGCCTATATCAAGTCGGAACGAGACCAGGAAGGCACGTTGTATCTAGGTGCGTCCGATGGCGCCAAGGTCTGGCTCAACGGCGAGGAAGTGGGTTCCTGGAATCGCACGGCCAAAACGCCGGATGCCGTTGCGGCACCGGTAGCGCTGCGCGCGGGCTATAATCCCGTACTGGTCAAGGTCTACAATATCTTTGGTGCGGCGGGTTTGAGTTTGGTCGCCGGCGACGAAGATGGCGACACGCTGCCGGGTATCAGCTATCATTTGGCGCGTCCGGCGGAGCCGACGGCGGTGGAGGAGAATCAGGCTACGCCCAACGCCTTTGCACTGGGGGCCAACTACCCGAACCCGTTTAATGCGGGTACGGCGATCCCCTATGTGACGTCGGCACCGGGATCGGTAGAGCTGAATATCTACGACGTGCGCGGTGCGCTGGTGCGCCAGTTGGTCAGCCGCAGCTTGCCGGGGGGCCCGCACTTGACGCATTGGGATGGACGCGACGAAGCGGGGCGGAGCGTGGGCAGCGGCCTGTATGTTTATCGGTTGGTGGCCGAGGGCAAGGTGCAGACGGCGAAGATGGCGCTGTTGAAATAAGTGTGACAAACAGATGTAGAGAAGCGACTCATTCCCAATGGGAGCGGGCCGCTTCTTTTTGCAATCATCGCTAAGAGAAGTCGTTATCGCGGTCTGTATGTTTTATCGGTACGCGAAAATATTGCGGTACCTGTTTATTATATGGGACCGGGAAGATCTGTCGGCGCAATACGACATGGGTCCTGCGTGCGGAGAAGCAGGTCGCAAGTTTTCTCAGAGGAGAAGTAGAATTGGCATATGGCTTTTGAAGAAGAGTTTTGCGAAGATGATCCCGTCGAAATGCCGATCGATGGCACGCTCGACTTGCACACCTTCCACCCGCGTGACGTAAAGACGCTTTTGCCTGATTATTTCCAAGCTTGCCGGGAAAAGGGGCTGTATCAGGTGCGCGTCGTGCACGGCAAAGGTACGGGGGCTTTGCGGCGCACGGTGCACTCGCTCTTGGATCGCTTGGACGGAGTGGAGTCGTATCGTCTGGGGGGAATGGGCGAGGGTAGTTGGGGGGCGACGCTAGTCGTTTTAAAACGCGATATCGAATAAGATCAGGCGTCTAATAGAATGGCCGAAGTTTGAAAGAGCTTGGGTCCATCGGGGCCAGGTGCCGGGCGTTGGCGGCTGGCAGCGCTAATGCGCAGACGCACAAAACCGCGCGCATGGGCTGGTATGGCATGGGATAGCTCAATGCGACGGGTTGGTTGGGGTCCGAAAGAATGCAAGATGGCTGTCTCGTCGTCTGCGCGCAGACAGCCAATCAGCTCTATTTGCCCCAAGTCCTCATGCGCGTCGAGCGCGATATATAGTTGGCCGGGGCCTCCTTGCCACGCAGTGCCGATCGGCGCGTTATCTACGCGAAAATTGACCAGGTCCAGCCAGTGGCCCTGCGCTGAGCAGGTGCGCCCTGTGCGCAAGGCGGCGAATAGATCGGGTGCACTCCATGCACCAGGCTCAACGCCGATGCGCACATGGTTAAAGACCCCCAAGGGATAATCGGGCTGATAGCTCATTTTGTGCACGTGAAAGTCGGAATTAGTTAGTAGGGCAAAGGGGCGATGCCGGGCATAGATCTGGTCGCTGAGACCACCGACGGCGCTGCCTGGATAGGCATAGGGATCGAGCGCGGCGATTTTGGCGTGCAACTGATGCCCGTGTAGGGCCTCGATACCAACGATGAGGCCAGCGCTGTCGGCGTGCAGATAGCGCGCAATGGTTGCGCTGCTCCACTGGCCCGTTGCCGGATGGTTAAAAAAGAGCACGGGGCGTTCGGCTGCCGGTAATTCGGCTAAGGAGGCCAGTGCTTCTTCGGGCGTGGGTTCGCGCTGGGAGCCGAGGCGGTCGTGAGCGCGGGCAAACGCGTAGGCGTTCTCTGCTTCGTTGGGCCCAGGTGGAAAAATCAAGTTGGCGTGGACGCCCAAAGGGGCATTCCACTCTAGCCCAAAGAAGATAGTTAGTTCGGGCGCTAGACGCCGCGCGGTGTCGATCATGCGGTGTTGTTCAAAAAAGATTGGTTTCTGTGCGTGGTTGCTCAGGGCGATAAAGTCGAGGCGATCCGCCGCGCCTTCTATATGCGCTTCTATTAGACTGTGATCTTCACAGTGGCTGTGTAAATCGCCGCGCAACCACTGTAGCGACGGTACTTCTTCTGTAATTTTGTCCAATGGCATCCTCCATGCGTCGCTTAAGAAATTAGCAATTGTTATAAAACTGGCCACTATGTTATTTTTTGGCTTATGCAGATTCCCGATAGAGGCTATTACGATTATCACCCGACGGTTGCGTTATCGCGCTCTATTGTGTTGGGTGGCACGCCGAGTGCGGTCTATCGAGAGGTTGGTCACGACGTAGCGGCGCTTGCCGGATTGCCTTTGATCGACTTGGATCGCTGGTTGGAACATCAAGTGGGCCAATCGCTGTGGGATTTTTTGCAGCAAGAGGGCGTAGAAAAGCTGCGCCGTATGGAATCCGAGCTGTTGGTTAAAGCATTATCTACGAGCCCTTGTGGTTTGATTATAGCAGGTGAGGGGTTGTTAGCACAGGCGTCGAATCGGCACCTTATAAAAGAGAGTGCAGCTTTTGCCTATCTCTCCTTGCCGTCTACAGCAGCCTACTGGGAATTGCGGCGCCAAATTGGCAAACACGGTCCACGGCTCCACCCTCATGTGCCGTATCCGCTGATGGAGTTTGAGCAGTTGCGACCTTTGTTGGATGCTTTAGGAGAAGCTGAGAGAGGGGCTGATTGGGTTTGTGCCGTGGAGAATAGACTAGCACAAGAGGTCTTAGCACAACTCTTTGAAGCTTTGCCGGCCTTGGGTCGCGTTGACAAAGAATAGGATTGTAGAAAACTATGGAGGCATTATATAGCGGTGCTTTTGCGGCCGCTGGTTGGCACGCGGAAGATTGGTTATTGGTCAAGAGTCCGCGCTGGGACTCTGTGGGCGAATGGGTACAAGAGGCCGATCATATTCGCAATCGCGTCCCCGCCGATGTCACACCCGAGCAGATGTTGGGTGAGCGCGCTGGTGAGACCTATACCAGTATGCTCTATAAGGAGCCTCAGACCTCGCTGCGCGTATGCGCCGAAATGAGCTTTGACGAGCGCATGGCCCCGCTGATTGTATTGGCAGCCGAGCCGGAATTAGGTGCCGACGGTCGGCGCGAGTATCGCGAACACATCGAGATCGTACTCTTTGACGAAGGCATTAATATTTGGCACCACAAGTGGAGTGTCGAGCGGGGACCGCACTGGCGTCGGGCTGCCTGGGCATCTTTTGCCGTTGATGCGGGACGGCGCTATGCGCTAGAGGTAGAACGGGTTGAGATGGCGTTGACCGTGCGCTGTGGCGAATGCGTCTTTGGTGTGGAGATAGCACTGCCAGAGCAATTATATACAGGCATTACCGGTTGCGAGGGGAATAATCGTTTTTACGAATTTGTTCTGTTTGCCAGGGAGGATTGATATGGAAGCACTTTTAGATGCTGTTGAGGTGCGGGTGCTGGGGGCGCTAATCGAGAAGGAAATAACGACGCCCGAGCACTACCCGTTGACGCTCAACGGATTGACGACGGCCTGTAACCAAAAGTCCAATCGCCACCCCGTTGTGGCTTTTGATGAAAAAACGACCGTGCGTGCGCTGGAGAGCCTACGCGACAAGGGACTGGCACGGCAGCTATCTGGTGCCGAGATGCGCGTGCCCAAACACTATCATCTCTTTGGTGAGAAGCTAGCGCTAGAGCGGCCACAAGTTGCGGCACTATGCGTGCTGATGCTTAGAGGGCCGCAGACCGTGGGCGAAATTCGCGGTCGCAGCGGTCGCTTGCACGAGTTTTCTGATCTGGAAGAAGTGGAGCGCGTATTGGATGAATTGGCTCAGCGCGCTGAGGGAGCGCTGGTGGTACAATTGCCGCGCCAGCCAGGACGCAAAGAATCGCGTTATGCCCATCTCTTGATGGGCGAGCCCGAAGTGGGAGGTGAAGAAAGTGAAGGGCCAGTGGATGCGGCGGCACTGGAAGTGCGCGCCGAAAACGAACGCATTGCGACGCTTGAAGAACAGGTGCAGTTTCTAACGCTCGAATTGGTGGAATTACGCGAGGCCTTCGCGCGCTTTAAGGAGCAGTTCGAATAAAAAGACTTGGCTCAGTGCAGCGAAACGGGATCGAGGCGGCTTTGCTGGCGATATTTGCGTGGCGAGAGTCCGTTGAGGTTACTGAAGACGCGACTGAAGTGCTGTACGGTGGCAAAGCCCGTCTCTTCGGCAATCCGGGCGATTTCCATTTCGGTCGTTTCTAGCAAGCGCATGGCTCGTTTCAGTCGACAGGTGTGCAACAATTGGCGAAAGGACTGGCCCGTAGCTGCCTGTACGCGCGCCGAGACTTGGTCTAAGCTCAGGCCTAGGGCGGTGGCTACGTCTTGCCGTGCATTTACCTGAGCGGCGTTCTTTTGTATGTAGGCGACGACGGGGTCGCGCGAGAATTGTTCGGATTCTTCCTGTCGTTGTTCCTTTTTGTTCAGCGCATCATTTATACGCGTGCGCAGATTCTCGGGGCCAAAGGGTTTTTGTATATAGTCTGCCGCGCCGCGCTTCATTGCTTCTACCGCTGTAGCCACATCGCCTCCGCCCGTCACCATAATTACTACGGCCCGACAGCCGGTTTTCTGCAATTTATCCAGACATTCGAGGCCGTCCATGTGGGGCATAGCTATGTCGAGTAGAATGACATCGTAGTTATTGGCCTGCGATTTCTCTAGACCTTCGAGTCCGTTGACCGCTATGTCTACTTGTGCTGCGGAATCATTGAGCACGCGCTGACAGTACTGCAGGAAGAGGTCATCATCGTCTATCACCAATATAGAACAGCTATCAGATGGGGTATTTGTGTATTCTATGGACATATCAATCGCCTACATCTCAAGTGTCAATGTGATCTAGTAAAATAACGGCTCTCTGCCAAAATAGGCAAAAAAGCGGCGGAATTATGCATCTACGCTGACTTGACGGCTTTGTTGGCGGTATTTGCGCGGCGAGAGCCCATTGAGGTTGCTAAAGACGCGACTAAAGTGCTGTACGGTAGCAAAGCCCGTCTTCTCAGCGACGCGGGCGATTTCAATATCGGTGTCTTCTAACAGTCGAGTGGCTGTCTGTAGGCGACAGTGGTTGAGCCAATGGCGGAAAGACTGGCCTGTAGCTGCCTGTACGCGCGCCGATACTTGGTCGACATTCAGACTCATAGCAGTGGCTACATCCTGTCGCCCGTTGATCTCAGTCGCGTTTTGTCGGATATAAGCGATGACAGGGTCGCCGTGACGCAGTCGGCGATCTCCGGATTCTCGGCGATCGTCATTTCTCCGGCTCCCTCGGCGTCGGTCTCCAGTTGGATCAGCACGGCGATCGTCTAGTCTGCGGTCGTTTTCGCGGCGGCGATCTTCGCGGCGCCGGCGCTCCAACTCTTCCTCTGCTGTAAGGGGTCTACTCGAGCGGATAGCCAGTTCTTCTATTTTGCTGACTAGCGCCTCGGCGTCAAAGGGCTTAGTTACAAAGTCGGCAGCCCCGAGTTTCATCGCTTCTACAGCAGTTTGTAAATCGCTTTTGCCCGTAACGATAATGACTTCGGATTTGCAGCCGTTTTCGTGCAGTTTACGCAGGCATTCGAGCCCATTCATCTCGGGCATTGTGATATCCATCAAGATGATATCGTAGCTCTGCGCGCCAACTTTCTCTATCGCTGCCAGTCCCCCTAGGGCGGTATCCATGTGTAAGTGGGAGCGTGCGAGGGTGCGTTGGCAGTATTGGAGATAAAGCTCGTCGTCATCGACGGCGAGCACAAAGATAGAACGAACTGGGTCTTGCCCAGGCGTAGAATCAGCGTTGTCAGGAGATTCTGCCATAAGTCTTTCTGTGCGCACGAGGAGGATCACTACGCGGGGTGTAGGAAGCTAAAATCTGAATTAACTGGGACTTACCATATTCATATTTTAGCAGAAAGTCAAAATAGATTAGCCCCAATCTAAGAAAAAGAGGTAAAAAAGCAAATAATTTATCTATTTCTTATATAATTATAGATAAATTTGATGAAAAAAAAACACAAAAATATCTTTTTATCAATTGGCAAAACAACTTATCTTTTTCTTGCTTTTCATTTGTGAAAGAGTATATTCAGAATATTAGTAGATAAATATTCACCATAGTGTATAACTTTTTCAGGAGATCTCCGATGAAGCACGCGGCCACCAAGCGCACGCTGGCTCTCCCCCTATGGGCCGCCGCACTGATGATCTGGATGCTCAGTATCGCCCAGGCAGATGCAGCTACCATTTCTGCGCCGACCGATTTTGGAATTGCACAAGGCCAGACGGGCATGGTACCCATTTCCGTGACCGATGCCGGTGCGGGTATCGTCGGTGTCGATATAACGCTGCAATACGATAGCAGCGTTATAGAAGTCTTTGGCACGGGAGCTTCTGCCATTCAGCAATTGGGTTTTGACACTGACGGCTGGATCCTTGAGCAAAACATCGTCACCATTTCGGGCACGACCAAGGAGCTGCGCATCTCGGCGGCGGCGGCTTCGAGTAGCTCGGCACTGCCGACTTCGGGGACTTCCTCCTTATTCACTATAAATTTTCAAGCTGCCGCCGCGAATTCGCCGACTTCTTCGGCGCTGACGCTGACGTTGGCGGATTTAAATGAAGCGGCTGTTACGGCGACGAGTGGTTCGGTTAAGCTCGAGGGTGTGACGGGTGCGTTGACGCTGACGCCGAATCCAGTGCGCCCCAGCGAGAGTGTGTTGGTGACGCTGACGGATGCCGATCTGAACACCTCATCCGGTGCGGCAGAGACGGTCAACGTTACGCTTCGCAGCAAGGACAGCGGCGCAGTAACCAAAGAAACGCAGACGGTCATGCTGACGGAGACGGGCCTAAACACGGCGGTCTTTACGGGCGGGTTCAGCACGACTTATGGCACGACCGGTATTGCAGGTGGCAAGTTTGAAGTTGAACCGACTGATGATTTAGAAGGCGAATACACCGACGGTTTTGATGCTAGCGGTGACGCGGGCACGACAGTGACGGATTTGATTGATGTCGTCGCCGGTGTCGATGGTACGGTAAGTACGTCGCCTTCTTCGGTCAGCGCAGGCAGCAATGTGACGATTACGGTGACGGACGCCGACCAGGCCAATCAGAGCGGTCAGGTCACCGTTAGCGTGCGTCGCATCAACGCTTCTGGCATTACGATTATAGATACGGAAACCTACGCGGTAGTTTTTAACGGTTCGGGTGTGGGCACAGTGATCGCATCAACTTCGTCCGCAGCGGGCAGTGCGGGCAATGGCACGCTCAATGTGCAAGACGGTGATCAGATTATTGTGAGCTACGATGATCCAGTGGGTAGCACGGGCGCTCCGGTGGCGGGTGTATCTTCGATCACGGCGACGAGCGGTTCTTTCACGGTGCCGAGCGTAGTTGAGGTTGCGCAGTCGATTGTAGTTTCGCTGACGGATTCAGATCTCGGCGCTGGCACGCGTATCAGCGGTGCCGCCTCCGTTAGTGCTACGGCGCGCAATACGACGACTAGCGAAACGGAAGTCGTCACGTTGACGGAAGACCCGGCGGGCAGCGGTACTTTTACGGTCTCGGTTGCCACCATTTATGATGACGGCACTTCGCCGGCTTCGGGCAATGGCACGTTGGGTGTCAAGCCGAACGATGTAGTCGTCATTGAATACAGCGACCCGCTGAATTCTTCGGGTGGTGCTTCTACGATAACCTCTTCGAATATTACAATTGATACAGGTGTTACTGGCACCGTGGTCACTGCTCCGCCGACCGTGAACGCCGGCGGTGATGTGACGGTCGTCGTTACGGATGCTGACTTGACGGGCTTTGGTTCGATTATCGTCGAAGTGATTGTCAAACGTGCTGGCGGCATCGTCGAAAAGGAAACGATTACACTGATAGAGACGCCGGTTAATAGCGGAATCTTCGTGGCTGTGGTACCGAGTTCCGGAGCACCGGGTAGCCAGGGCGATGGCACGCTCAACGTGCAGCCTGGCGACCAGATCATCGTCGACTACGACGACTTGATCGGTGGTAGTGGCACGCCGGAAAATAACGTTCTCTCCATCACCGCCACCAACGGCGCCTTCAACAGCGTGCCCGCTTCGATCTCCGTCGCCGATGTGCTGAGCATTTCGCTGACGGATTTGGACATTGCTGAGGACACGCGTGTCAACGGTTCCGGCATACTCATTGTTACGGTGCGCAACGCGAACAGCGGCGAGACGGAAGATGTCACGCTGACGGAAGACCCGGCGGGCAGCGGCACGTTTACCGGCTCGATCAACACGGCTTTCTCCGGTGCGGGTAGCTCGGGCAACAATAATAATGGCACGCTCGGCGTGGCGGTAAACGACGTAGTCGTCATCGACTACGTCGACAATCTCAACGCTTCGGGCGGCAGTTCGACGATAACTTCGAGCAATATCAGTGTTGTCGGCGGCGGTGACGGCACGGTATCCACTGCGTCTGCTTCGATCAACGCGGGTGAAAGCGTCACGGTTACAGTGCAGGATGCTGACTTGGGCAATAGCGGCACAGTGCAGGTAACCGTGCGCTCGACGCGTGGCGAGAGCATAGCATTGACGCTGAATGCCACGGGCACTGGAAATAACTTTACGGGCACGATTGCTACGGCCTTTACCTCTGGGGCGACGACAAGCGGTGCTCCGCTGGACGTCAAAGCCGGTGATTCTATCGTGGTCGACTACGTCGATTTGGTAACGTCGGGCGGCAGCGCCATAACGCGCACGTCTACACCAGCGGTCGACGTGCTCGGCGGCAACACGGGTGTGATTGTGGCCAGCTCGGATATCCAGTCGGGCGACGGTCTGCGTATTCAGGTCACGGATTCCGATCTTAACGTCAGCTCCACGGCTGCCGAGACGGCTACGGCTACAGTTACCAATAATACCAACGGCGACGTCGAGACGATTACGCTGACGGAGACCGGCATCAACACCGGTATCTTCCGCGCCACGCCGCCGGCCACGACGGGTAGCGGTAGTGCCACTTCTGGCGACGGCACGATTCAGGTCAGTGCTCACGATAATCTCACTGTCCGTTATGCCGATGTATCCGACATTACCGGCGGTCCGCAGGATATTGATGCTACGGTGCAGGGCGTGCTCTGGGGTGATACTTCGGATAACAACAAACTCGGCGCGTTGGATGCTTCGCAGATCCTACAGCGTTCGATTACGTTTATCACCTTTAACTCGTATCAAGAGGCAGTGGCCAACGTCGATGCCAGCTCGGGTGACAATCCCTTCGACAGCAGCAATATCACCGCCTTCGACGCCACCAAGGTGCTGCAATACGTAGTCGGGATCATCAACACCTTTCCGGTGCAGATTGGTGTTCCCAACCCGCACCCCTATAAGAAAATCGTCGACGAGCGCCTGATTTCTTTTGGTCAGCCGCAGCAGCAGGGCGCGCGCATGAGTTTACCGATCGTGCTCGACGAGACTCGCGACGTGCTTTCGGGCCAGTTCAGGATTTCTTATGACCCGCAGGCCTACCGCGTGCTCGGCGTCAAGAACACGGCGAATACGGCCGACTATCTCGTCGCCACCAACGCGGCTGAAGGCGAGCTGTTGATTGCTATGGCAGGTGCTCAGTCGCATGCTGCAGGTGAAGGTGCCATCCTCAGAGTAGAACTGGAAGTGTTGGGCGCCGGCGGCGAGTCGCCGCGCATCGAGGTGGCTTCGCTCAACGGCGGTCAGATCGGTGCTACTCCGGTTGAGGCACTGCACATCGTCCAGCAGCCCAAGGCCTTCAACCTCTCGGCCAACTGGCCCAACCCGTTTAACCCGGAGACTTCGTTGCGCTATGCGTTGCCAGAAGCGGCGCAGGTCAAGCTAGAAGTCTACGACATGCTGGGCCAAAAGGTGCGCACGTTAGTCGACGGTATGCAGACAGTGGGTCAGTACACGGTGCAGTGGGATGCACGCAATGACCTGGGCCACGCGGTGGCGAGTGGTCTCTACTTCTATCGCATCGAAGCTGGCAATTTTGCGCAGACGCGCAAGATGACGCTGCTGCGCTAACGATCCTACCACAACGGTAAGTAAGACAACGAAGAAGGGGTGGGTGCAAGAGCCCCTACCCCTTCTTCCGCTTGATCAGAGTAAAAAACGCGTGCGAAAGCCGCGTGCACTGCCCCTTGGAGTTACCCTTCCCGATATATTATATTGTAGCGAGAGACTATGCAGCGAGTCGGAGGATATATGGTGACTTTGAGATGGTTGGCCAGCGCCTTTATGGCGCTGCTGCTAACTGCCCCCGCACTGGAAGCAGTGCAGATCAGCCTGCCGGAAGTGACGGCGGCACCCGGTGAGAAAGTGCGCGTGCCAGTGCAGATTAGCGCGCTGGCCGCTGGTGACGAAATATTTTCTAGCAATATGGACATGCGTTTTGACGCTAGTGTAATATTGTTGGACAGAGTCGATGTTAGCCGCACGGGATCGCTATCGGCTAGCTGGATTGTTGCCGCCAATGTGCGCCAATTACCGGAAGGTGATGCCAGTGAAGGACAGGTACTTATCGGTGCCGCGACGGCGCGCGACAAGATCACTAGCGACGGCACGTTCTTTTATATAGAGATTGAAGTTGCCACAGATGCCCCTATCGGCTCGACCTCTGCTCTTAGTATACAAAAGGTATTACTCAACAACGGCGAGCCCAAGGCCACCATCACCAATGGATCGTTGACCGTAGTAGGCGAGCGTATAAAGGCCGATTTCACAGCGATCCCGCAAGAGGGTATTGCGCCGCTGGAAGTGAATTTTACAGACCAGTCTTCTGGGGATATAGAGACCTACGCTTGGGACTTTGGAGACGGCGATACTAGTAGCGAGCAGAACCCAGTACATGTCTATCAGGCGCGAGGAACCTATACTGTAGCGCTGACGGTGGCCAATAGTGCCGGCAATAATACCGAGAGCAAAGAAGGATATATAACGGTCAATCCCGACCAGCGTCCACCGGAAATTATCGAGGGGCCCATCGTACTCGGTATCGGCCACAACTCGGGTACGGCGTATTGGAAGACCAACGAAGAAAGCAATAGTCAGGTCCAGTACTGTGGTCTGAGCATCCGTCCGATCTTGGCCAACGAAGACGAGATTATTCGCCTCTTTGTGGAAGAACTGAGAGATCTAAACGAACTCGGCAACGGCGACGACGGTGAAACCGTGTTGCGCTGGTTACATCGTGGCGAGATGCCACATTTTGGTGATAATGCTGCATCGCACTTTCCGCTTATCGCCGAGTGCACTTCGCTTGTGCAAGAAGACTTAGTTATCGACCACCGGGTGCCGCTAACAGGTCTCTCACCGCTGACCTTTTATATCTATCGCATGCGCTCTGCCGACGACGACGGCAACAACTCGGCGTGGAAGGGCGGATTCTTCATAACGCGCGCACGTCCCGACGACGAACCCCCGGTCATCGTCAAAGGTCCACAGGCTACGCCGGCGAAAAACCGGGCATTGATTCAGTGGACTACGGATGAGCCGTCCAATAGTTTCGTGGAGTTTGGTACGGATGAGGACTTCCAAGGTGCCGAGCGCCTAGTGATCAATGAGTTCGTCTTCCGCCACTCTGTTTGGCTGGAAAATCTCGATGCAAGTACGACCTATTATTATCGTGTGCGCTCTTCGGACTCGGCTGGTAATGCCTCTACGCTGCGCAGAGGATTTTTCCGCACGTTGGGCAATAACGACCGCCCGCCTGTTATCACTAGCAGCCCCAAGGTCACGCTGCGCACGCCTTTCAAAGCGCTGATCGAGTGGCGCACGAGCAAACCAACGACTAGTCGAGTCAACTATGGCTCCAGTGAATCCTATGGTCGATTCGCTGCCAGCGACGAGTTGGTGCAGCACCACAGGGTACTGCTAACGCCGTTAGAGGCGCAGACACTCTATCACTTTCAGGCCGCTTCAGTCGATGCCAGCGGCAACGAAGTACAGAGTACGGACGATACGTTTGTCACCCGCGGCAATCCCGATGTGCGACCGCCGGGCATTGTGCGCAAGCCCTACGTAATCTTTCGCGGCACGGATCGTGTTACGATCGGCTGGGAGGTGGATGAGCCGTCCAATGGCCGCATAGAATTTGGACGCAATGGCGACTATGGTCGCAGCGTCGACATTCCCGAATTTGAGCGCGAACACAGCGTGACGCTCACAGGGTTGACGCCGAATACGACCTATCACGCACGCATCCAAATGGTCGACTTAGAGGGCAATGGCCCGAAGCGCAGTAAAAATTTCACCTTCAAAACGGCTTCGCTGCGCGACACGCAGGCTCCCGTCATCGAAAGCGTGCCGTCTGTTATCGACCGCTCGCACAATGCGGTTACGGTGTCTTGGCGTACTAATGAGGCCAGCGATAGTCGCGTCGATTTTGGCACTACGACCAATTATGACCGCCAAGCTGGCGACATCGAATTAGTACAACACCATGTCGTGATCATCACCGGCTTAGAGTCGGGCACGACGTATCAGGGGCGTGTGGCATCGACGGATGCCTTTGGCAACGGTCCGTCTCAGAGCGACAACTTCAGCTTTAGCACGCGACCCACAGCCGACGACACGCCGCCCGTCATTTACGCCGGGCCGGCGGTGGTGGCACGCACACACGATTCGGCCATTATCGAATGGCGCACCAACGAACTGGCCGAAGGCACCGTCGAATACGGCACGGATACGAATTACGGTTTAGAAGTAATTTCCGATCAACTAAAATTTGTGCACCGCGTAACGCTGGCTAATCTCGAAGCTAATACGAACTATCATTTTCAGGTTTCTTCGTTGGATGCGGCGGGTAACGGTCCAACGCTTAGCCGCGACCTGACTTTTAGAACAGAAGCCATAGAGAATATTCAACCGCCGCACATAAGCCAGTTGAGCGTGCGCAAGGTGACGCAAAATTCGGCGTTGATCAAATGGCACACTAACAAGCCCGCAGATAGCGCCATCGAGTATGGTATAACGGATAGTTATGGGGAGCGCGTAGAAAGTCCCGAATTCGTACGCGAGCGCCAAGTGTACTTGTCCGGTCTGCAGTTGAACACGCTCTATCACTTTCGCGTTATTTCGAGTTCGCTAGACGGCGGCGAAACCACTTCGCGCGACTATACCTTTCGCACGGACGCCGAGCGCGACAACACGCCGCCGTTGATTGTGCACCGTCCAGAAATTGTGTCGAGTCACAGCACGGCGACGCTGCTCTGGCGCACCAACGAACCGTGCTATGCGCGCGTGCGCTTCGGTACGGAGCAGACCTTGGGCACGACAGCCGAACACGTTTTCGAGGTAGATTCGGCGCACGAAGACCACAATATTACGATTACGGGTTTGGTGCGTGGCACGCACTACTTTTTCACGCTGGTTTTGCGCGATCTCAACGGCAACGAGACGGTTATAGGTGGGAACGGTGCGGGCAAAGTAGTTGCGCCATTAGTACAGGCCGGCGATATCAGCTTTTTCACGGACGAGGAAGCCGACTTTAAGGCACCTTCCATCGTTTCTGGTCCGCGCATTATAGCGCAGAGCGATACCGAGGCGCTGATCGCCTGGACGACGGACGAAGTGGGCGACAGCCGACTCTTTATAGAAAACGGTTCGCAACTCGACGAAGTGGCCTTTATACCCGAGCACGAGTTTGAACACCAAATACTACTCAGTGAACTAGAGCCGGGTCAGACCTATCGCGTCCGCGTGGGTTCGGCCGATCCAGTGGGCAATGGACCCAGCCAGAGCGAGTCCTTCTCCTTTACGACGAGTGCCGGTGCCGATGTCTCGCCTCCGCAGCTTCTGGCATCACCCGTGGTCGTGGCGCTAAGCCAAAACGCGGCGACGATCTCTTGGGAGACGGACGAGGCGGCGTTGTCTGATGTTCGCTATGGTAAGAGTGCGTTAAATGCCAGCGTCAGCGGCCTGGGGTTGGCGACTCGCCACAGCGTAGAGCTGACGAACTTAGAGCCGAGCACGCGCTACGAGTACCAGGTCGGCGTCGTCGACGCCAGTGAGAACGGTCCGAAGCGCAGTAAGACGCTCAACTTTACAACGACCGCTACGGCCGATGTGGTTGCCCCGCAAATTGCGACGGTTCCGCAGGTAGTTTCCCTCGGCGACCGTACTGCTACGATCGCTTGGACGACGGACGAAGGGGCGGACGGCTTTGTGTCCTTTGGCAGCGGCAGCTCACTCGATCGCGCAGTTGGTCGCGTCGGTGCCGAATTGGCGCATCGCGTCGTGCTGGCCAACTTGCAGCCGGGCACGACCTACCGCTACAAGGCGGCTTCCGTTGACGTGGCTGGCAACGGTCCGAGCGAAAGCGCCGAGCTGAGCTTTACGACGCTTACAGTGGCCGACAAGACGCCGCCGGCGGCACCGACCGGGTTGAGCGCAAAAGCGCTCGGCGCGGGTAAAGTACAGCTCAATTGGCAGGCCGTGGCAGAGGCGGATGTAGTCGGATACAATATTTATCGCGCCGTGCAGGGAGGTCAGTTTGCAAAGGTGGCTGGGCCATTGGCCGCTGTCGCCTATGTAGATCAGGGTCTTTCCGCACAGGCGGAATACGTCTATCGGGTTACCGCTATCGACGTAGCCAGAAACGAAGGTGTGAATTCGATTGAAGTTGCTTTGGCCGTGGAGCTAAAAGGCCGCGGCGACCTCGATGGCGATGGCGAAGTGGGCTTTGCCGACTTCTTTATGCTGGCCGAACGCTTTGGCCGCAAGAGTGGCGATGCCGGTTTTAGCGCCGAGTTCGATTTTAACGAGGATGGCAAGATCGACTTTGCCGACTTCTTCTCCTTCATCGATTCTTTCGGCATACGCTACCGCTCTTCGCGCGTGGTCGCAGCGGAGACGCCGTCGCCGCTGCAATTGGATTTGGTGCTGGACCAGATAGCTGCGGGTCGGTTTGTAGTGGTGCTGCGCGCCGCTGAATTGCACCAATGGCAGGGCGTGGCTTTGCGTTTGCTCTACCCGCAGGACAGTGCGCGTTTTGTGCGCGCCGAAGGACAAGCTGCGGCGCTGTTCGCGGTGTTGGAAGACGAGCCGGGGACTCTGAGTCTGGCCAGCTATCGCGGCGAGAGCGCCGTTGGTAAAGACGGCGATGACGTGGTGGCGCGTTTGGTCTTCGAAGTCTTGCCGGCCGCTGCTACAGCCCTCGTCCGCGTCGATCAGGTTGCCGCTATTCAGGCCGGATATACAACACAGGGACAACCGCTCGCCGGGGCTGCGCAGGTGCACTTAGTGCCGCTGGCTTACGCCTTAGAACCCAATTTCCCGAACCCGTTTAACCCGCAGACCCAGATTCGTTTTCAACTTCCCGTAGCTGGTCCTGTGTCGCTGCAGATCTACGATGTGCTGGGCCAGGTCGTGCAGACACTGGTTGCAGGTGAATTGCCAGCCGGTGTGCATCGCGTTGAGTGGGATGGTCACAATGAGCGCGGGCGCGGTGTGGCCAGCGGTGTGTATTTCTATGTGTTGGAAGCGACTGCTTCCGGCGCGAGCGCTCGCGAATTTCGCCAGGTTAGAAAGTTGATGCTGTTGCGCTAAGCGCTGCGGATATAATTATGAAACCCAAGGCAATCCTATATATCGTCCTCTGCGCGCTGGCCGTCTCTCTGTTGGCAACGGCACCGGTGCGGGCTGCGGTGACGGTAGAAGTCGCCAACGTTAACGTCGCGTCTGGCGCCAGCGCAACGGTGCCCATTAGCCTGACTGGCGTCAGCCCAGAGCAGATCGTGTCGGTAGAGGTCTTCCTCACCTATGACCCATTACTGGTGACGTTCGACAGTTTGTCAACAACGGGCGGCCTGTTGGACAACTGGGTGCTCAACAACGGTTTCTTCGTCTCGGTTGTCGTATCGGGCCCCGCACTGGACACACTCAAAGTCGCCGGGGTGACAACAGTAGATACGCTGACAGCGGATGGGGTGCTCTTCAATCTGGGTTTTACGATGGGTACGTTCTATGTGCCGACCTTGGCGGCGTTGACGTTGGAGCACGTGCTCTTGAACGCGGGCACGCCAGCGACGACACCGGTGAACGGTTCGCTCAAGATCACGGGTATAGACGGCAGCATTAGCACTGACCCACAGCAGACGGGCAGCAACGGTCCGATCGCTATTACCATTATAGACGCCGATGCCAACCGCAACGGCGGCAGCGTCGAGAATCTACTCGTCACGGTGAGCAATAACGGCGATAGCGAGAGCTTTACGGCGGTGGAGACCGGCGTTGCCAGCGGTCAGTTCGAAGGCTCGATCAACGCTGCTTTTTCACCGGGTTTTACGGTCGGCGATGGCACTGTGCAGATACAACTGGGCCAGCAAGGATCTTTCTGCTTTGACGATTCACTCGATGCCAACGGCAATACGACCCAGCGCTGCGCGGCGACGATTTTTATTCTTGGAACCCTAGGTACAATCGAAGTGACTAATGCGGCGCAGGCAGCCGACACACTGCGCGTGCGCGTGGTGGATGTCGATTTAAA
This sequence comes from Planctomycetota bacterium, assembly GCA_047616505.1. GTDB lineage: Bacteria > Latescibacterota > UBA2968 > UBA8231 > UBA8231. The sequence goes on along the minus strand of JBLHGI010000003.1, from coordinate 7,566 downwards.
TGCGAATACGGCGCAGGTGGATATCGCTATCATTTCTCTCGTCAACAACACGACACTTGAGAGCGAGACGATCCAGCTCAACGAGACGGGTGATAACACAAATATATTTGTCGGCCGCGCCTTTACGGTTTTTGGCACGGGAGCGGGTGCCGTCGGCGATAGCGCACTGAATATACAGCGCGGCGACTTGGTATTAGCCGACTATATCGACTTGGCTGCGGGCACAGGGCAAGCGGAGAACGTGCGCGACACCTGCCAGGTGCTCGACCCCTGGGGCGATGCCAGCGGCAACGGCCAGTTGCGCGGTTTTGATGCGGCTGAGATACTGGCCCATGTCGTGGGCAGTGCGACGTTGACGGGTTTGGATTCGCTCAGCGCCAACGTCGACGACCTAGCCCCCTTTGGCCAGGTCACTTCGTTTGACGCCAGTTTGGTTTTGCAAAAACGCGTCGGGCTGATCGGCCATTTTCCGGTACAGGAAAAAACATCGGCCAACCATCCGCAGCCCGAGAGCAGCAGCGCGCCGAAAATACTAGTGGTGGAACGCAGCATAGAGCTTGTCGGTGGCGAGGGTTATTGGACCGTGCACTTGGCCGAACGCGATGGCATCGTTGCAGGGGAGATTTTTATCCGAGATTTTAGCGGTCGTGTCGAGACGGAAGCGGCAGGTTTTCTCGTCGCCTGGCGCCAGAGCGAGGAAGGCATGCGTATTGCCTTGGCGGGTGGGAGGCCGTTGGCGGGCGGCGGCGAATTGCTGCGGCTCTATGGGGTGGGGCAGACGCCGAGGATAGAATCTGCGCGCTTTAACGATGGGCGGATTGTAGGCCGAGTGAATGCGGCGGCGAACGCGCCGCGTCCACAGCAGTTTCGCCTGTTGCCGAATACGCCGAATCCGTTTAACCCGGAGACGTTGATCCGCTACGAATTGGCAAAAGAAGGGCTGGTGCAGTTGACGGTGTTTAATGCGCTGGGCCAGAAAGTGCGGACCTTAGTACAGGGTGCGCAGGTTGCTGGAGCGCACGTGGTGCGCTGGGATGGACGCGATGAGCTCGGCGCTGGCGTGGGCGCCGGCATGTATTTCTATCGTTTGGAGAGCGGTACTTTCTGGGCGGTGCATAAAATGACTCTGTTGAAATAGTTGAATCCAATGATTGATCAAATAAAAAATAAAGCGATGCGCGCCCTGCGGGACACAGGAATGCTATTGCCCTTGGTAGTAGGGGTAGTAGTGCTGGTCTGTGCCGAGTGGGGCTATGCCCAAACCAACACAACGATTGATCTGGGTGCGGGAAATGGCGATGTGCGCCTATTGGGAGGTGGGGCAAACGACGAAACCGGCGCTGCTGTGATAGTCGGCGACCTCGATGGCGATGGATATGCAGAGATGATCATAAGTGCTTCCCGCGCCTCACCAGGTGGACGCTACAGGGCGGGAAAGATCTACATAGTGCGCGGCAGTGCGTCCCCGACTGCGACTGTGAACCTGGCAACTCAGGCCGATATGGTGGTGCTGGGGCGAACTGCCAACGACGAGTTGGGCTATCCCGCGCTGGAAGTAGCCGATGTCAATAACGATGGATACGGCGACTTGCTCATCGGCACTCGATCAGCTGATCCCTATGGTCGCGGCGCCGCCGGACAGGTCTATATAATATTCGGCCAGGCTACGCTACCAGCCTCTATAGATCTTAGTTCGACAAGTGCCGATATGGAGTTGAGTGGTGCCGAAGAGGCCGATCTGCTAGGTGCGAGTTTAGCTACGGGAGACTTTAACGGTGACAACTTGATAGATATAGCCGTTTCTGCTCCCGATGCCTCGCCGCCCGGTCGCCTCAATGCCGGTATTACTTATATCATCTATGGTGACACTGCTGGTCTGCCGGCCACTATAGACCTGGCGACTGATTCAGTGGATGTCAAGATCTTTGGACGAGCTATAGGCGATGGCGCGGGCACTTCGCTGGCCACATTAGACATGAACGGCGATGACATAGATGACGTGATCATCGGTGCCTCAGCGGCCACTGGTGGCAACAATCGGGGCGAAGCCTACGTGGTGCTGGGTAGCGCTGCGCCGACGACCCATATCGATCTATTGACGAGTGCGGACCTGAGGGTGCGCGGCAATGCTGTTGCTGATCTTTTTTCCAATAGCGTGGATGGCGGCGACGTAAATCGCGATGGCTACGACGACCTCATCGTCGGAGCGCCGACCTTCGGCTCCTTATTCGAGGGGCGAACATACGTATTTTTTGGATCGGCCATCGTTTCGGATTTTATCGATCTATCAGCTGGCGGCACTGCCGACCTCATCATAGATGGCAATGGGGAGTACGCTTATCTGGGCTGGGATGTGGCTGCCATCAACTACAACGGCGATGGCTATGCCGATTTGATAATGGATGCTCCCTTCTCTTCTACTACTAATGGCTTGTATTCCGGCGCAGTCCATGGGGTTTGGGGTCAGCAGACGCTGCCCGCATATATCGATCTTGCAATTTCCGGCAATCCAAATTTTCTAAGCATAGAGGTGCTGGGTGCTGCTGGTAACGATTATCTCGGTCTCGCGTCCAGCGGCGGCGATGTCAATGGCGATGGGGTGGACGACCTGCTCATCGGTGCTCAAGGTGCTAATAGCCTATCGGGCGAAGCCTATCTCATATTCGGCGTTACACCTTATCTGAAAGTATCCATTAGCTCGACCTCGGCTTCTTATGGCCAGCCGTTAACGCTAGCGGTCAATATCGATTCGACTAGTGGCATGTTGGTGGCCGAATCCGTTATGGATATCTCCTTCAATCGCAACTTGCTGACCTTTACCGGTCTGGACAATAGCGGCACGCTGGCCAGCACCTGGTCTCTGGGTTATACCATTTCTGCGGGCAGTGTCGAGCCCATCGACACCCTGAAGGTGATGGCCACCAACCTGGGGGCGCCGTTGACGAGCAAAGGCCTTTTTCTGAATCTCAACTTCTTCGTCAACAAGTTGCGCGATGCCATTACCTCGCAGGTGGCCTTGGTGCAATTGACCTTTAATGGCGGTGAGTCCGACTGGAACGACACTTCGTCGGGTTCGGTGACGCTGCTGGGCAACGATGGTACGGTGGAAGCGACGGTCATCTCCGAGCCGGGCGATACCGTGCGCGTCAAGGTCAAAGACGTCGACCTCAATATCGATCCGCTCGCCGTCGAGGTATTTAACGCTACGCTGCAGAATAGCCGCAGCGGTGAGAGCGAAAGCGTGGTGCTCACCGAGCAGAGCGTCGATGACACGATCTTCTTTGGCCAGCTCGCCACGATTTTTGGTGCGGGAGGGGCCAATGACGATGGTGTCATGCAAGCCCAGGCCGGCGACACGCTCTTCGTGCAATACGACGATCCGCTCAGCATGGCAGGGCCGGTCAATGCGCTGCTCGACACGCATCAGGTCGTGGTACTAGGCGATGCCGACGGCAGCGGTGTGCTACAGGCCTTTGACGGCGCGCTCATCCTTTCACATGCCGTTGGTCATGCCCTATTGACGGGCCGCGACTCGCTGGTGGCCAACTTAGATGCGAATGCACCCTATAGTTCGATTACGGCCTTTGATGCCGCGTTGGCCATTCAGCGGCGTTTGGGCATGATCGCGCGCTTTCCGGTGCAGGAGTCTAGCTCGCAGAACCAACCGCAGCCCGAAACGAGCAACAACGCAAAACCCGTAGTTAGCGAGCGCTTTTTGGCGGTGCAATCGCATACGGATTTTATCGCCGTCCAACTCGAAGATCGCAGCGAGATCATTGCCGCCGACCTGGTCTTAGAAGGCATTGAGGGCCGGGTGGAAATGGCGGTGGAGATGGAACTCTTCGAGATGGTCTACCACAATGCCGAGGACGGTCTGCACGTATCCTTTGCCGGCCCGCGTCCGCTCAGTGGCAACGGCGAACTATTCCGCATCTATCCGACGGATGCCAAAGCGCAGGTAAAAGCGCTTTCAGGGCATTTTAACGGCGGCCGCATTAGCGCGCGCTTAAACGGGGCGCAGCTACTAGCTGTGCAACCGCTGCGCTTTGCTCTGCACGAGAATATGCCCAATCCCTTCAACGCGGAAACCCTCATCCGCTTTGATTTGCCCAATGACGCGCTCGCGTCGCTGGATGTGTTTAATGCGCTGGGTCAGAAAGTGCGCACGCTGGTCCAAGGCCGTCTCGATGCGGGCAGCCACCGACTGCGTTGGGATAGCCGCGACGATCGCGGCACCACGCTGGCCAGTGGCGTGTATTTCTATCGCTTGGTCGCCGGTGAACGCGTGCAAACACAGCGCATGATGTTGGTAAAATAAACATCACCTTTCTCTTTGTTTTTCATTAACTAACGCAACAAAAGATAATCTTAGTCGTTTTGTGTATTTATCTGTAAGCCAGATTTATAGATAAATGCTAAAGCTCGTGCTGTAGATGCCGATAAACCGAATAGAGAGCTACTATAGTATTTAAGGGCCAGGGAGGCCGCCGCTCTCGCATTTCGGTTTATGTATAGACAGGGAAATCGGCATGTTAAGCACGCGTATAGCAGAATTTTTTCTATTGATGGGTCGCGGTGCTCTATTGGGTGCATTGGGTTTGCTCATCGCCGTATTGGGTACGGTACTGCCCCTGGGGCTGCAGTGGTTGTTGCCTGTATAAGGAGAGTAGCCTTTATCGGGTATAGAGTGTAGAGGAAACTATATTGGAGTCTTTACGGGGGATGTGGAAGGAGCGAGCTGGCCTGCAGTTCTGTGCCCTTTTTGTCGTGTGGTTAGGGGGGCTAGCGCTACTATTTGAACTTTTGCGCATGCCGCTCGTCGACTTCTACATGTACCCCATCTCTTATGCGGCTGCCTGGTTGCTCACTGGGCTGGGTATCGATGCGCGTCTGGGCGAGGCGTTGCTCGCGACGGGTGTCTGCCAGCTAGCGGTGCGCGATATAGTCTATTTGGTCACCTTTGAGTGTACGGGTATCTTCGCGCTTTTCATGTGTTTGGCTGCTGTGCTGGCCTATCCCGCATCGTTGGCTGATAAGGCGAAGGGCGTGGCGCTCGTGCTGCCTGCTTTTATTGTCTACAGCACCCTGCGTTTGACTATTATGGGCTTGGTCGCGCGTTTTGTGCCCGCCCAGATAGAGCTCTTTCACGTCTATATCATGGTGCTAGTCAATATCGGTTTTGTGCTATTCTTGTGGATGTACTGGGTGCGCGAGGTCGTAGTGGTAGAGCGGAGGGAAATCCCATGAGCGGCCCCCTACTCTTTCTGGCCCGTTTTGTGGCTATGGCTGGTCTGCTCTTTGGCTTTTGGCAGCTGGTATCTCCCCTCTATGTGGCTTTGTTGGAGCCGGCGCTCAATGCGCTCTTTAGCGCGTGGTCGTTGCCGGTACAATTGGAGCTGCACGGTAGAGCGCTCGTATTGGCCTATGAGCGCTTGGATGGGAGCATGCTCCGGCTACAGGCGCATAGTTACGAGGCGATTTACCTCAATATTATTGCTGCGACGGCTCTGCTTGCCGTTTCGCCACAGAAGGGCGTCTGGTGGAAGATCCGCTGGATTGTCGGCGTTTTGCTCTTGCTGTGGGCCACGCATGTGACGAGTTTTTTTATGGGGTCTTATATCGCTATTTGGGACCATATCAACGCCATGCCGCCGACGCGAATGCGCGGCGATTTGATGGTGGAGTTTCGCGCGCATTTTTCTGCCGAACGCAAGGTGTGGTATAGCGCCATACTTGCCCAATGGAACATATGGGGTCGCTATGCGTTGGTAGTAGGAGTGTGGTTTTTTGCCCTTCGGCGCGAGATCGTTACTTGGAGACTTGGCTTTTCGCACAAGCAGATTGCCCTACCCGTGCACCGACTCTACCAGTGGCGAGATAAATCGCTAAAAAAACAAGATTCTGTGCCGAAGAACAAAAGGATGAGACGCGCGGTTTAAAACGCGTCTTTTACAGCCCAATAGTTTTCTCTACACTGCCCCATCGGTGTTTCCCCAGCCCCTGCACTTGGTGTGGCTCGAATGGTTTATGAAATACTCCCTGTATATGGGATTTACGCTTTGGGCAGTCCTTGCGCTCTGGGCCTGTGAATCTCCGCCCACCTCGTCTCCGCTGACGGAGACGCCCAGTGCCGATGCGGGTCAAGACCTGCGCTCGCAGGTGCGCGAGGTCGTCATTTTAGATGGCACGGATAGCGGCGCTGCCGACAACAGCTTGTTGAATTATTCCTGGGCCCAGGTCGAAGGTCCATCTATCAGCATACAGAATGCCGGCAGCGGCCGCGCGCAGGTAACGCCCGCGCAAGAGGGCATCTATGTCTTTCGTCTGACGGTGACGGATGGCCAAGGCTTGAGCGCTGCCGACGAGATGGTCTTGCAGGTGACGGACCCGAACGGCGGTAAACCTTCGGATAACACGCCGAATACGGCACCGATAGCGCGCTCTGGGCGCGACCTACAGGCCGAAATCCAAGAAGCGGTGCTCTTGGACGGCAGCGGTAGCTCAGATGCTGAGGATACCAGCTTAGAATACGCTTGGGTGCAGATCGAAGGGCCGCCGCTGATCATTCGAGGGGCCGCTTCGGCGCAGGCGATGGTCGTGGCCGGAGAAGTGGGCGAGTACGTGTTCCGTTTGACGGTGACAGATAGCCAGGGGCTGAGCGCTACGGACGCGATGCGTTTGCTCGTGCAGCGCTCACATACGGACGGCGTGCTAAAGATTAGCGCCGCGCCTATTGGTGTGGATGTAGTCCGCGTGCAGTATATCATCGCGGCGGCCGATCTAGATACGTTGCAAGGCGATTTGCTGATCACGGCCGACCAGAAGGCGCAGAAGACACTGCTCTCGATTAAACCGGGTCGCGATCGCCTTGTCGAACTCTTTGCCTACGACGAGGGCGGGCAAATCGTGGCGTTTGGCTCGGCGCTGATAGCGCTGACGGAAAACGAGACGATTGAACTGGCTATCGAAATGCAGGCGCTGCGTATTCCGCGGGGGTCGATCGAGGTAGAAGCGGTTTTTGAAGGCGTAGAGGGGGGGGGGTGATGGCTTTGTTATGTCGTATGGGGCTTTACCCTCTGATGTGTTTCCTACTGTTAATGGGCTGCGATCGCAGCAAGCCATCGCAATCGATTAATAAGGCCGGCAGCTTTGAAATTGCGCTGCCGTTACCCAAGATCGTTGTCGAACAGGTATCATGGGTCGAATACCTCGTCGTTGCTGACGGCGACTCGCTGCGCGGCAATCTCAATATTGGCGAAGACGGTGTGGCGCGCGGTTCGATACGCGGTATATCGGCCGGTCCAGCTCGCCTGTTGCGCCTGAGTGCGTTTAACGAGCTAGGCAACTTGACCTATGCCGGAGCGACGACGACGGACGTAGCGCCAGACCAGATGGTGCGCGTGCACATTGTGATGAAGGCGACGCAGCCGACGGGTGGTCTGGTGGACCCCCCGGACACGGTGCTTGTGGTGGACCCCCCGGACACGGTGCTTGTGGTGGACCCCCCGGACACGGTGCTTGTGGTGGATCCCCCGGACACGGTGCTTGTGGTGGACCCCCCGGACA
>JBLHGI010000002.1:0-59840 GCA_047616505.1 Planctomycetota bacterium | reverse complement strand
GGCTTTCCGCTCTGGGAAAGCCGGTCGTTTTTGTCTGTGGCTGAGCTGTTATTCTTCGCTCAGCGATTGTATATAGGCAATTAGATCGTCAATCGCGGCGGCGTCTTGCAGCGTTCTGGCCATGGGGCCCATGAGATGGCCTTCTTCATCCTGCGCGTGCGTGCCGCGCACGCCCTCTTTGAAATTCTTCAGTTGCCTGGCCAAGTACCAGGCGTGCTGGCCGGTTAGCTTGGGGGCTTTTTGCACTTCGTTGCCCTGGGCTTTGGGGCCGTGACAAGTGGCACAAATGGCAAAAGATTCCTTGCCTTTGGCTGGATCGCCCTTGCCGCGGTCGGCCGGTTTACCGGGATCCAGCGTAGCCATATAAGCTACGATATTATCGATGGCCGCGTCGTTAAAGAGTAACTTGGCCATCGGGGCCATCTGCATGCCCAATACATCCTGCGGGTGTACTCCGCGCACGCCTTCTTTGAACTTGAATAACTGTCGTTTGACATACCACGGAGTCTGCCCGGCGAGGCGGGGAGCGTTGAGCATGCGCTGTCCCTCCGCTTTTAGACCGTGGCAGGCCATGCAGGTCATGTAGTTTCCCTTGCCCTTGGCGGGGTCGCCGGGTAGTGCGGCGACGACAGCGACTTTTTCCGCCTCTTTCTTTTTGGCATTTTCTTGCGCCGTTATTTTTGCATCGCGCGTGTCCGCGGCCTTTACGTTGGCGCTTAAGTCTTCGTTAAAAGCTGCTTTTCGCTGGGCCTGTGCCTCTTCTTGTTGCGTTTTTTTAAGGGCGACTTGCTCTAGGCGCTGCGTCGTGTCCGCTTTGGAATAACTATGCACGCCAAACGTAAAACCCAGACTGATCAGAATGGGTATTGCAACGGGAACACTTTCCTTAAAAAAAGACATAAAGCCTCGTTTCTTGGGGGGAATGGGACTCTTTTTCAAGAGAGTGATGGATAGAAATCATGTTTTATCTTTTTAATAGAGCTAATGGTGTCTCGCTTATTGGTAAAGCGAAGAGACTTATGTGCCTCAGGTTGAATATTATTTTGCCTATAGCCGTGATCGGCTTGCTATCTCCTGCTGCTGTTGGGGTGGATCTCATGGCATAAAATACAAAAGATATCGACGGTATTCACCGCGAAACTACGCATTTCCAACCACTTCCTTCAATAAAAACCTCATTACTACCCTCGTATCGATTCTTTTAAAGCCGCAGAGCTTTCGTCAAGGCACGAGTTTTGCCATTGCTTGAGAAATAGCAAAACTAGTTCCATCGCAGTGTATAGGATTTTATAAAAAGATAAAATAGTCTTTTTATAAAATTACATGTATCACCTCATAAGCTATGCGCATAGTACATAGGAGGGATCGATGAAAGAACAAGAACAAGGAAAAGAGCACGAGCAAGAAAAGAAGGAAGGGGTGTCGCGGCGCGACATGCTCAAAATGGGTGGTCTTGGCGGTTTGGCTCTGTCGGCAACGGCCTTGGTTGGCGGTGCGGTAGCGCCAGTCGAAGCGCAGGGTGCGGCTAAGGGGCATTCGCCTCACGTGCCGCCGGGTGAACTCGATGATTATTATGGCTTCTGGTCAGGTGGTCAGAGCGGCGAGGTGCGCATTCTCGGAATTCCGTCGATGCGTGTGCTCAAACGCGTTCCCGTCTTCAATTTTGACTGCACCTATGGCCATGGGATCACCAATCATAGCAAGAAGCTTATCGGCGAGTATAAGACCGGTGATACGCACCACTTTCACCTGTCCTACAAAGACGGTTGGTACGATGGACAATACGGCTTTGTAAATGACAAGTCGCATGCTCGTTTGGCGCGAATTCGCTTGGATTATATGGAGACCGACGCCATTGTCGAGATTCCCAACTGTCAGGGCACGCACGGCATTTTTCCATCGCGCCATACGCTGAAAGATGTCTACTGCAATGCGGAGTTTGCCACGCCGATCGATAATAATGGTCAGACGGCCGACGACTTGGAATCCTATGTGGCGCTGCACACCTGCATCGATGCCAAGGAAATGACGGTGAAGTGGCAGGTCGCCATTAAGGGCAATCTAGATTTGTGTGCGACGGACTACGAGGGCAAATACTCGATGGGCACTTGCTACAACAGCGAGGGCGGCATGAGTTTGGCCGAGATGATGGGCAACGACCGGGACTGGTTAGTCGTGTTTAATATCGCCGAGATCGAAAAGGCGGTGGCCGCTGGCAAGACCTTTACTATCGGTGATTCGAAGGTCCCCGTCATCGATGGCCGCGTAGAGGGCAATCCCTATACGCTCTATATCCCGATCCCGAAAAGCCCGCACGGTGTCAACGTAGACCCGACGGGGCGCTACGCCATCTGCTCGGGCAAGCTATCGCCGACTTGTTCGGTGGTGGACTTGCAAAAGATAGATGCCGCTTTTGCCGGCCAGATCAAACCGCGCGACTGCGTAGTCGCCGAGCCAGAAGTGGGCTTGGGACCGCTACATACGGCCTTTGATGGCCGCGGCAATGCCTATACGTCGCTGTTCTTGGATTCGGCTGTGGTCAAGTGGGATATTGCCAAGGCGGTGGCCGGTGAAAATCCGATCCTCGACAAACTCGATATTCACTACCAGATCGGCCATATCAATGCTTCCAATAGCGAGACCAAGAAGGCCGATGGCCAGTGGTTGATAGCGCTTAATAAATTTGCCAAGGATCGCTTCCTGTCGGTGGGGCCATTCCATCCGGAAAATGAACAGCTCGTCGATGTCTCGGGTGAGAAGATGAAGATCGTACACGACTCGCCTACCCACTCTGAGCCACACGATGCCATCATCGCATCGCTCGGTCCGTTCCAGCCCAAGAAGCGCTGGGATCGCACGGACGCCAAGTTTGATTTCGAACGCAAGTTGGCGGAGAAACACGGTGTCCAATTGGAGGCGACGAATCAGGTCTTCCGCGAAGGCAATAAGGTGACGGTCTTTATGACGAGCGTCGCTCCTACCTTCGGTCTAGGCGAGATTCGCGTAAAGAAGGGCGACGAGGTGACGATGGTCTTGACGAACCTCGATATGGTCGACGATTTATGTCATGGTTTCAATCTATCGCACTATGATATAAACTTCGGCATTGCTCCCCAGGAGACGGTTTCAGCTACATTTACGGCTGATAAGGTGGGCGTCTACTGGTTTTATTGTCCGTGGTTTTGTCACGCGCTTCACCTCGAAATGCGCGGCCGTTTTATCGTCAGTTAAGTTGCTATATAGCACGTCGCGTGCGGTCTTGGTTGCCGCGCGCGGCGCTGCTGTGCTTATGTTTATTCTGTCCCCATTCTAAGAAAGAGTTATTGCGTTATGTCTATTGCCCTTGCGTGCCTGCTGGGACTGCTAGCGACTGCCCTTCCTGTTGAAGCGGTATCCCATCTTGAACTGCGCGATGGTCGTCCTATTTGTCTGCCGCAAGAGCATGTTCCCGACGTCTTTGCCGGAGCGCAATGGCAGGCTATAGAAATGGCCGGTAAGCCAGTGATGGAAGCGCGCGTGGACGGGGAGCGAGTTGGTTTTGTTTTTCTCACGCATGAGTTCGTGGACATGGTGGCCTATTCGGGCAAACCACTGGAGATTTTAGTAGCTCTCTCCGCTACTGGCACCATTGAACGCGCCGACCTCATGGATCATCACGAGCCCATCTTGTTAGTCGGAATCCCCGAGAAAGTCTTACACGATTATATCGACCAATTCGAAGGGCGGCATATAGAAGATCTGCTCTTGGAAAATATAGCCGGCGAGTCGAAGATTTTGCTCGATGGTGTATCGGGGGCAACCGTGACGGCATTGGTGGCTGATCAAGTTGTATTTACGGCGGCAAAGATCGTGGCACAGGAAATTGGGCTGCTAGCCGTCGGGGGAAAGACTAAAGCGCGTATTAGCGAGCAGATGGAGATGTTGGGCTGGCAGCAATTAATGGGCAAGGGGCTCTTAGAGCACGTGTCGCTGAGCGCCGCCGAGGTGCGCGGCCAGGAGTATGCGAATGAAGACGATTGGCTGGACCTCTATGTCGGCATTCTCAACCAGCCCTCGCTGGGTGCGAACCTATTGGGCGAAGAGGCGTACCAAGCGCTGATGGCATCGCATCCGGGCAAGGCGCTGTTGGTGATACTCAATAATGGCAGTTTCTCTTTTCGCGGTTCGGGCTTTGTGCGCGGCGGCATTTTTGATCGTTTGCAGCTGACGCAGGGCTTGGAGATTATTCGCTTTCGCGACAGCGACTATCACTACCAGTTTCGCATCGTTTTAGAAGATGCGCCGCATATAGGTGAAAAAGCAATTTATATCGTGCCCAATGACGCTTTTAATGGCGCGCTGCCCTGGGAGTTGGAAGTGCTGGTGACGGAGCGCAGTCACGAGACGTCTAAATCAAAAAAATTTATGCACTTCAAGGTGCCCTACGAAATGCCCGCAGAATACGTCATCGCTCCACCCGCTGCCTTTGGCGAATTGACTAGCCCCTCTATGGCGGCGCGCATTTGGTCTGGGAAAAAGGTGTGGATCGGTCTCTATATCGCGCTGTGGGCGATTGTTTTGCTCTCCTTTGCGCTGCGCGAGCGCATCTCGAAAAATCGCAAATTCCTCGAGTATTTCCACCTAGCTATTATCGCTTGTTCGATTCTACTGCTCGGCATTGGGCAGAAGGGGCAGCCGTCTGTTGTCAATATTTTCACCTTTGTCGATGTGCTGCGCTCGGGCAGCGGTTTGGGGCTCTTTCTGACGGAACCATTTCTCTTTGTCTCTTGGCTTATGATTACGGTGGGCACGTTGTTATGGGGGCGCGGTCCTTTCTGCGGCTGGATATGCCCCTACGGTGGCATGTTGGAGTTGACGCATTTTGTGCGCAACAAACTCGTGCCAAAAAAATGGCACAAGTTATATGAGATGCCCGCTAGTTGGCACGACCGTTTGAAGTATCTCCCTTACTTTATATTCGTCTCGCTTTTGACCGTGTCGCTTTTTTCGCTCAACTTGGCTGAGATGTTAGCCGAGATAGAACCTTTTAAGACGACCTGGTTAGTGGGCGTGACGAATAGGCCCTGGTATCTGGTGCTCTATTGGTCATGGCTATTTATTATGGGTGCCGTTACGGTGCGTTTCTTCTGTCGTTATCTGTGTCCGCTGGGTGCTTATTTGGCTATTCTGTCTCGTTTTCAAATATTCAGACTGCCGCGGCGAAACTTCTGCACTACCTGTAATATTTGCGCCAAGGGTTGTTCGACGCGAGCCATTAATGCGCAGGGTGAGATCGATCCCAAGACCTGTTTCGGCTGTTTGGAGTGCACGAATACGATGAGCGATGAAGAGGTCTGTCCGCCGTTGTTAAAGATCGAGATCTGGGAGAAATATGAAGAAGGCGACCGCGTTGCTTCTTAGCCTGTTCTGTGTGCTCGTAAGTGTTAGTGTCGCGCTTAGTGCGCCGCTAGACCTACAGGCACTCGTCGATGCGGCGGCCGTTGGTGATACGTTAGATTTGAGCATTGGGCACTATGGCAGTGCACGCGTCGACAAGGCGCTGACGATCCGCGGGCAAGGGGTCGGAACGGTTGTCGACGGCGGTGGTTCGGGGCATACGCTGGCGCTGATGGCCGCTGCGATCTCGGTGGAGAATCTGCGCGTGACGGGCAGCGGCACAGACGTGAGCGGCAAGCATAGTGGTATTTGGGTCGATCGCGAGGCCGATGGCGCGCGCATTATCGGCGTGCAAATAGACCGAAGCGGTTTTGGCATCTGGGTCGATGCGGCAGACGAGCCCCATATCGCAGGCTGCCGCGTCGAGGGGCGCGACGACGAGGCCATTATATCCGATCTGGGCAACGGCATCCATCTCTTCAACGTAAAAAACGGCGCGGTGCTCGATAATTATATAGAGAAAGGGCGCGACGGTGTCTACATTTCCAATTCGACGGGCTGCCTGATCGCGCGCAACCGCATTCACCGCACGCGCTTTGCCATCCACTATATGTACTCGCATCACAACAGAGTCGTCGGCAACTATACGGATAGCTCGTCGGTCGGTATTGCACTGATGTATTCGAAGGGCATACAAGTTCTCGAAAACGAAGTGCGCGCCAGCCACACGCACGGCATTCTCCTGCGCAACCTCTACAATAGCCGAATTGAAGCCAACGATACGCAGAGCAGTCAGGACGGTTTTTTCTTCAGCGGCTGCAGCTTTGATACACTGCGGGGCAACCTCGTCGCGGCTAACGAAATTGGCATACTGGTCTCGGATTCTCCCGAAAACTTGGTAGCGGGTAATGCCTTTGTCGATAATCGCCAGCAGCTAAACTATCAGAATCATACGTCGCTGGTTTGGAGCGGGAATTATTGGAGCGACTACGTTGGTTGGGACCGCAACGGCGATGGCGTGGGCGACAAGCGGCACTACCCGAGTGATATTGCCGCCTATCTCGTGGGGCGTTTTCCCGCTGTGCGTTTGGTTCTGCACTCGCCGGCGATGCTGCTCTTACAGGGGTTAGAGGCCCAGTTTCCGGTGATGCGTCCCCCCGGCGTTTTAGAGGAGCGGCCGCTGATGGTAAATCCGCTAGCGATGAGGCGCTGAGTATGGAATTGTGTTGTTTAGATGGGGTGTACATGCGCTATGGGCGCGAAGAAGTGCTGCGCGGCGTGAGTCTGTCGGTAGAGCGCGGCAGCATCCTCGGGCTGATAGGCGAAAATGGCTCGGGCAAGAGCACGCTGCTCAAAATTCTCGCTGGTATTTTGCGGCCTAATAATGGACAACTACTCGCGCGCGATGGCCGGCCGCACGTCGGTTATATGCCTGAAAACTGTCAGTGGTATCCCTATTTGAGCGGCGCACAGGTCCTGGGCTATTTTGCGCGCTATAGCGGCGCTAGCGAAGAGAGGCAGGCCGAGACTTTAGAGCGAGTTGGGCTGGAAGCAGCGCGCGACAAGAAGGTCGGCGCCTATTCGAAGGGCATGAAACAGAAGCTGGGACTGGCGCAGGCGATTATTGGCGACCCCGACCTATTGGTGCTCGACGAGCCGACGAATGGGCTCGATCCGCGCGGTATCAGCAAATTCTACGAGATATTACAAGAGCGCGCGCAATCCGGTGCGGCCATTGTGCTCTCTTCGCATTTGCTGGCCGAAATAGAAGGGCGTATAACGCACGCGGCCTTTTTGCGTCAGGGCAAGATTGCATCCAGTGGTCCCTGCGCTGAGTTGATGCATGCCGCTGGTCTGATGAGTCGCGTAATTTTGCGGCAGGTCATCGGAGCAGCAGCGTTAGGCGATAGCGCGCGGGCGCGCTCTTGGCAAGTGCAAGAAAGTGATGGTGGATTGGATATTATCTTAGAACGCGAACAAGTGGGCCATTTGTTGCAGCTCGTCTCAGAGCCGTCTATCGAAGTCGGCGATATAGAGGTGCATCATGCTAGCCTAGACGACCTCTATCTACATATGAGCGCTGATCCATCTGGATTCTCGGCCAATGGCAAGGTTGGCGTTCGCGCTCAAAGCCCGGGAGAGAACGCATGACGCACTGGGTAACGACGGTTTATGTCGCCTATAAAGAGCTGATCGCCAATCTCAAGAGCTGGTGGATAGTAATTATGGGGCTCGTCTGTGCGCTTCTGTCATGGGCGGTGGGTTCGTACGGGTTTTCTTTTGCATCGGGGCAGATCGGGCAGGATACGGTGCTGGTGTCGCTGGTGCACCTGCAGCTCTATATCGTGCCGCTGTTGGGTTTGTTGATCGCCTATGACGCGGTGTTGGCCGAGCGCGAAAGCGGCATGTTCGACGTGCATTTGGCCCTGGGGGTACCGTGGTGGAGTTTTCTAATTGGCAAGTGGATTGGGCTCTTTGCTAGCTTGACGGTGGCGCTGGTGCCGAGTCTGGCTCTACAGGCTATGGCCTTTGTCGCCGTTGGCGGTAGTGCTGGAGAATTTATCGTCCTGTTGTCGCATAGTGCCCTTTTGGGGAGCGCCGTCGTCTCGGTGGGATTGCTCGTATCGAGTGCGAGTCTCAATCGCAGCACCGTCGTGTCGATGTGTATAGGGACGTGGCTATTGCTGGCGGTTTTACTCGACTTTCTGGTCGTTGGCATCTTGGCTGCAACGCAGGGCGATGTGCCCGATGAGTTAGTTAATGCGCTGATCATCGTCAACCCGCTGGGCAGCTATCGCCTGCTTAGCTATCTACACTTTTTCCCCGAACAAGTCGAATCACTGCTCTATGCGCGCGGCGTCGGTTTCGCGGCGGCTAGCGCCATGCTCGCCGTATGGATCGTCGGTCCACTGCTGGTCACGGGCTATAAGCTGACGCGGATCTATCGGCCGGTGGCACTGAAAAGAGATCGTGGATGAAGCGTGGGAGATGGTCGCTGCTAACCTGTGTGCTCTTGATGGCCTGCGGAGCAAAGGAGGTGCAGCAGATCGAATCGGCCCCCATCGCTGCGGCAGAGGCCTGTGCGCTCGACGGCATGTTGTTGGCCTATCACGAAGGGCCCAAGGCGCAGCTGCTGCGCAAGAATGGTGAGCGCGCCTTTTTCTGCGACAGCAAAGAGATTTTTGGTGAATTACTCGATCCCGTGCGGCGGCGCCAAGTCGCGGGTATATGGTTCCAGGCACTCGACGATGCGAGGTGGGAAGCCCACGCCGACGGTTGGGTTAGGGCAGAGGTGCTGTTCTTTGTCGTCGGCAGTGCCAAGATGGGGGCCATGGGGCCGACTTTGGCCCCGTTTTCCGCACGCAAAAAGGCCGAGGTTTTTGCCCGTGAGCACGGCGGTGAAATATATCGCTTCGACGAGATCGGTTCGCAGCAGATGCAGATACTGCGAGAGCAGGCTATAGCGGAATGGGAAAAGTAGCGCGCCTGCTCTGTTAGTTATCTGCGTCCACTGCTTCGACGAAGCTAAAGCCCATTCCAACTTCCCCCGTTTCTTGGTCTTCTTCGCGGCGCGCCACTCGCGCCTGACCTTTTATGCGCAGTTCCTGGGAGCAGTAGAGCGGTTACTCCAACGCCGCATTCATAGTCTTCTCGGCCTCTTCTAGTACTTTGGTCAGCGCAAAGTCGCCAGAGCCAATGAGCAATTGCGCCCCCATCTGTCGCCAGCGTTTCCATTCCTCAGGCCCACCGCCGGCAATGCCCCAGCACTTGTCGTGGCGGGCGGCGGCGGCGGCGACCTGTGCCGTTGCTTCCTCTAAGCTTGGAGCATCAGCCGCTAGTCCTAAGCGCAGTCCGAGATCTCCCGGTCCGACAAAGAGCCCATCTATTCCCTCTACAGCGGCAATCTCATCGGCATTTTTCAGGGCCTCTAGTGTCTCTATCTGCACGATAACAAAGGTTTCTCTATTTGCTTGGTCGGTGAAATTATCAGCGGCTAACGCGAAGTCGGCGTCGAGACCGGCGCCGTCGATGCCGCGGTTGCCGATGGGGGGAAATTTGACGGCTTGGGCAATGTGATGCGCCTCGGCTGCATCGGCTACTAGCGGCATGAGCAAACCGCAGGCCCCGTCTTCGAAATAGCGATAGAGGCGTGTGCGTTCTTGCGTTGGGGCGCGCACCATGCAGTCTATATTGTGCTGATGGCACATCGAAAGTATGCTTTGCACTTCGCGTTGGTCCATGGCGCGGTGTTCGAGGTCGAGCCAGATGGCGTCGAAACCGAAGTGGGCGGCATAGCGTATATAGAAGGGCAGGTAGTGACCTAAGGCGGCAAAACGAGCACAGCGGCCCGTGCGGATTTTTTCTAGCGTTTTGCTCGGTCTCATATAAAGAACTCTTTCTCTCATAGGGGGCGATAAAGGCATTATTGAGTTCAGTGAGCATACGCAGAAACAAGCCCTGCCTCAAGAGATGCTTGCGGGAACTGGTGGATAGTGGAAATTAGCTCTCATGAGGAGAACAAAAGCATGGAGAAAAAACTGTTGAAGGGTGACGCTATAGAGCGGCCTATCGAAGGCGGGTACCTTTCATGAAAAAATGGCTCATAGGCTTGGGCATACCTGCGGGTATGTTTTTGATGCTAGTAGCAGCCATCTGGCTATTTGTCCAGACGGCTCCGCAATTGGGGAGTCCTCCGCAGGGAGACCGGTTAACTGCGTTGGCGCAGTCCGCTCAGTTTAGCGAGGGATCTTTTCGCAACCGCGCCGATATTGCGATGGACATGGGGTTGGTCAAAACGATGGACGTTATGTACGATTGGTTCGTCGGATCGGCTTCGCGCTCGCCGCAAGGGCCGATTCCCGCGCGCAGGATTAGGCCATCTGAGCTAAAAGTAGAAGCGGGGCAGGCGATGTTGTCGTGGTTTGGTCATTCTGCTTTTATGCTGGAGATAGAAGGGGCTACCATTCTGCTCGATCCGATGCTGGGGCCGGTGGCTTCCCCCGTATCGTTTATCAACCGTCGCTTCGACTACGAGTTACCGCTTTCTTTGCAAGAGATTCCCTTCATCGATATCGTAGTGATTTCTCACGACCATTACGATCACCTCGACTACGAATCCATCGTTGCGTTAAAAGAGAAAGTGGGCCAATTCTTGGTGCCGCTGGGATTGGGGTCACATTTGCTTCGCTGGGGTGTTGAAGAAGAAAAAATAGTGGAACTCGACTGGTGGCAGTCTGCCACGCGCGCCGGGGTGGAGATGACGGCGACGCCGGCGCAGCATTTTTCAGGGCGAAGCTTAGACGATGGCAACAGCACCCTGTGGGCCTCGTGGGTGATCGAGGCCGAAGGTGTGCGCATTTTTTTTAGCGGTGACTCCGGTTACTTCGCCGGTTTTAAAGAGATCGGAGATCGCTTCGGTCCATTTGACCTGACGCTGATGGAGTGCGGACAGTACGACGAGGAGTGGGCTAGTATTCACATGATGCCCGAGGAAACGGCTCAAGCGCATTTGGACCTGCGCGGCAAGGTCTTAATGCCGATTCACTGGGGGGCGTTCGATCTGGCGCTGCACGCGTGGGACGAACCACCTCAGCGTCTTTTAAAGGCGGCGCGGCGTCACTCCATTGAAGTTATTACGCCCTATATCGGTGAGCGTTTTGATTTATTGCGCGAACGGCCGCGCCGCGAGTGGTGGAACGGGAAGGTCGGTGGCGTAATGGCCGGCATTGTGTCGTCGACGAAATAGTGTGTGGTTTATTTTATGTGCGCAGCGCGCTTGGCAAAGCGTATGCTAATACGGTCTATTCTGCTACCAATTGGGATCGCCGACATCGACTTCTTCGGCCGGTGGCGCTTTGAGAATGGCGCCGGCTTGTAGGAGTTTATCCCGCAGTATATCTATATCGAGCTCTCGCATATTCTTCCCCGTGTTACACGCTATCGCGGCGGCCGTGCCGGCTGCTTGACCCATGCCCATGGCCGTGGCGGTAACGCGGCTAGAGGCCAGTGCCTCCGAGGTGGCAGAATGGCAGCGTCCGGCCACTAGCAGGTTGTCGATTCCCTGAGGTAGGAGCGTGCGGTAGGGAATATCATAGGGCGGCGTCCACGGAGTATCGTGATAGCCGGCCGCGTCGGGTGGGTGGCGATCTAGGCGCCAAGCACCCAGCACAATGCAATCGTCGTGCTGTCGTCCCTGGCGCACGTCCTCGCCGTTGAGCACGTAGTCGCCGACGATGCGGCGAGACTCGCGCGCGCCGGCCGTTGGACCGCTGGTCATAAAATAAGCCTGCTGAAATTCTTCGATGTGTTCCCGCCATAATTCGAACATTTTCCAGGCGTCTTTGCGTCCTTTGATCTCGGCGCGTGTCCAATCGTCGGGATCGGTGCAGTCGCCGGGAAAACGCGTGGCATTGAAGTAGATGTCGCGGCCGGAAAAAGTAGCTGGGTAGGGGCCTGCATAGAGCCCTAGTTCGCCCCGTGCGTGCGCTTCTTCCAATACGCGGGCGCAGCGTCGAGCGAGGTCGAAACTCAGCTCGATATCGGCGATGCGAAAATGCAAACTCATCGGCTGTAGGGGGTCGGCTTTTTCGAACGGGGCACCGGCCCAGGCCGCCACATCGCCATCGCCGGTGCCATCGACGACGACTTTAGGTTCGATGGCCACGAGACCGGCCTTGTTGCTGACGATGACTTTTTCAATGCGGCCGCTGTGGGCAATTACGTCGGCGACCTGAGTGTGAAAGAGCACTTCGACGCCGGCGTCCTCCAATATCTGGTCGGCGGCACGCTTGAAGCGTTCGGGGTCGCAGCGCGGGATGGCGCGCTCGGGGTGCATGGCGACGAAGTTGATATCGCCGTTGACGTTGTAGCGAATATGGGGCGCCTGACCTTTTTCGACGACGCCCATGCGTTCGAGCATTTCAAATACGATGCCGCCGACGACGGGGGTGCCGCTGCGCTCGTCGACAAAACCATCAAAGGCCGAGCCGATAATCGCGGTAAAGAACCCACCGGCAAAGCCCATGCGCTCGACGACCATGGTTTTGGCACCGCTGCGCGCGGCGGCGACGGCGGCGCCCAAACCGGCCAAACCCGCACCGCAGACGAGTACGTCGGGGCGTGCGACGATTGGAATCTGCTTCGAATAAGTGTACATCGTTTCTCCACGGGGTATATTGGTCGCGTGTTGTGCGGCAAAAAATAGTTCGGCGCGTAGCGCCTATCAAGCCGGTGCTACGTCGAGCGCCATCATAACGGCCAAACCGATGCTACTATAACAGCGGCGGCGCGCCGCTGACCGCTGCGCCAGGCTTCGACGATCCACGGGTGAAAATCGGCGCTGGACGGCTGTCCTTCGCGGCAGCCCATTTGCGCGTCTTTGAGTGCTGACAGTCCCTCTTGCAGGGCCATGCGATATCTCTCCGATGAGCCGTATTCATCTGTCGCGGGCTATTTTTTACGTATATCTTATAAAGAGAGGGGGCTGAGTTTGGCGCAATTTTTTCAAGCGCCGTGTCGCACTGTTATAAATAGCGCTTTATCGCCTTAATAAATACAGCCGTTGTTAGTTTCTTGAAAGAGCCGTTGCTTTGTGTATATTCGCCTGTATTGTCGTGCACCCCTACGGAGGTAATGTTAATGAGCGAAGTAAAACCGAGTATCGATATTTCCGACAAAGGTCCTTTTATCGTCAAGAATCTCCAGCGTTTGACCGACGCGCAGGATCAACCCGTCGCGATGGCCAAGGAGGTGATCGCGCTGTGTCGCTGCGGAGCTTCTAAGAACAAACCATTCTGCGATGGCGCCCATGCAGATATTGGTTTTAGCGGTGACAAAGAGCGCGAGGAAACCTATCCGGCTAGGGAATTTGTCGATGGTGATTTGACGATCGTCGATAATATCGGCGTCTGTTGCCATGCGGGGGAATGCGTTCACGGTGCACCGGGTGCCTTTTTTGAATGGGACGGCGACGAGCGCATGAGCGTGCCTTCTGGAGAGGCGAGAGAGAAAATTATTGAGATCATTCGCAAATGCCCCTCTGGTTCGCTGGCCTATAAATTGAAGGGCGAGCTACAGGACGATTTTTTTAGTGAGGCCGAAGTCTTTATAGAGAAAGATGGGCCGCTACACGTGCGCG
The DNA here is from genome assembly GCA_047616505.1 of Planctomycetota bacterium. Taxonomy (GTDB): domain Bacteria; phylum Latescibacterota; class UBA2968; order UBA8231; family UBA8231. Next base: position 46,327 of record JBLHGI010000002.1, on the reverse strand, counting down.
GCGGCATCGTGCTCAACGGCGTTGAAGTCGTCTCGCAAAACCACTACACGCTGTGTCGCTGCGGAGCCTCTAAGAACAAACCGTTCTGCGATGGCGCGCATAAAGAAGCGGGTTTTAAGGGGTAGCGGAGAATCCTTTAATACGGCGCAAAAAATAGAGAGGTCGCGGGGTGAATGCCTGCGGCCTTTCTGTGTGTTTAGGCGGTGGGGCCGGCGGCGGGAAAACCGGGTTTTTATGTCGACGGCAATATACACGGCAGCGAGGTGACGGCTTCGACTGCGGCGCTCTATTTCGCTAGGACCCTGCTCTCCGGCTATGGAACAGATGACGAGATCACTGATATAGTAGACGAGAATACCTTCTATATCATCCCCGTCGTCAGTCCGGATGGGGTCGAACACGTGCTGTCGAATGCCGGCTGGGTGCGCAGTGGCATGCGCATGGAATCCGTCTTATTTTTGCGTTCTGTGCTGTATTTGTGACAGTATGTCGGCCTCCAAGTTTGCGCGCAAGTATGCGGTTATATCCGTTTCGTCGTCTATTATATTGGTGCACTCATCGCGCTGTGTATCAAAGAGAATCGCCGGGCGCTCTGCCTGTAGGCGCAGCGTCTCCTGTGCAGAGACCGCCATTTTTTCGAATTGGTCGCCGTGGCGTTTTTGTGGGTCGTAGCCGACGATGTATTTGTAACGACCGTCATAGGCCAAGCGGCGCGCGTAGTCGTCTATATGAATCTGCATCAACCCCTCTTGTTGCAGATAGGCCATATAGCGGTCGCGCGGCTGGCCGGCGCTGCGCGCCAAGAGCACGGCCTGGTTTTTTCCGGCGTTGAAGCGGGCGCTGGAAAATCCCCATTCTTCGCAGCGTTCATCGCCTTTTAAACCCCAGTCAAAATAGCCGTCGCTGCCGGAACGCCCGGTGTGAAACTTGCCGCAGCCCATCACGTGATAACCCGCCTCGTCGCGCAGGCGGCGCTGGTAGGGGGGCTGCGTGCTGGGATAGAGTGTGTTGTTGCCGAGTACGCCGCAGCGATCGTATTCGTTGCCCGCGGTGATGCAGGCGCGGGTCGGGGCGTAGACGGGAGATGGACATACGGCATTGGTCAGATGCACGCCGCGTGCCGCGAGGGCAATCGAGGTGGGGCGTGCGCACGGGGATATCCGCATGGCTACCGAGCCAATCGGGGCGCTGCTGGTCAGTAAAAATAAAGAGGATATTGGGTCGGTCTGTCATAGCTCTTCCCATATCTTTGTTTAGCCGTTGTGTGTATTGCTCTTATAAAATTTAATGCGTATACTACGGCCCACAAAGAGTTGTCGCAATTGTTTTTACTCGGTGTCTATGGTGCTGTAGGTGCGGGCGAGATAGCTCGCGGTTTTATGGCGCCTCTACTTTTATGGACAATACTCAGATTATACATCGCACGTTTCTATATCATCAGCACATAAAGGTCTTTTTTGTACTGTTCGCGGTCCTGTTCGCCTCCGGTTGTGGTGGCGAAGACGCGGCGGTGCCTCGTGATGTAGCGCCACAAGTCCGGCAAGAGTCGACGGCATCGACGGGCGGCGATATACCGCGTTCGGCTTGGCCCGAAAGCTGGTTTAAGGCGCCGCGCAAGGCGTCCGAATTGGGCTTGCAGACCTTTCAGCAGTCGCCGATACTCGACGCACAGGTAGCCTCCGGCGAATTGCCGCCCGTTGCCGAGCGCCTGCCCGACGATCCCATCGTAGTGGAAGGAATTGATGGCATCGGTCAATACGGCGGCACGGCCGCACTTTTTACGGCCGGTGAGCAGTTGCTCAACGTGCCCGAGGGGCCGCTGCGCGTTGGGCCACAGCTGAGCTTGACGTTGCCTAATTTTGCGGTGGGTGTCGAGTATACGAACGGCAGTCGCACGCTGACCATTGCCCTGCGCCCGGGCCACCGCTGGTCCGATGGTCATGCCATCACGTCTGCCGATTTTGCGTTCTGGTTTGACCATGTGCTAATGGACAAGCGCTTGACGCCAGTGGTTGAACGGCGTTTTAAAGGGGCGCGCATGGAAGTGCACGATCCCTACCACTTTAGCTACCATTTTCCCGAGCCGCAGCCGCTCTTTGTGAAGTTTCTCGCCCACAGCGGTTGGCGCATCTCGCTGCCCGCGCATTTTATGCGCCGTTATCACCCGGATTTTACGCCCGTCGAGCAGTTGAAAAAAGAGGCCGAAGAGCTGGGCTTGCAGGATTGGCGCACCTATTTTCAAGCCGTCAATAATGTGGTCGATTTGATGGTTTTTGATCGCCCCGTAAAGACGGCCTATGTGATCATCAGCCGCACCTCGACGCGCAGCCGTTTTCGCCGCAATCCATTTTATCCCAAAGTCGATCGCGAAGGAAATCAACTGCCCTATATCGATGCGCTCGAAGTACAGCGTGTCGACAGTGCCGAGATTATGGCGGCAAAAGCCTCTACGGGACAGGTTGTCATTGCGGGTCGGCAGTTTACAACAGCCGATATTCCGCTCTTTAAGCGCTTCGAAAAAGACAACGGCTATTCCACTTATTTATGGCCTCGTCCCTATGGATCAGATGTGGCGATAATGATCAACATGACGCACGACGACGAGCGCAAGCGCCGAATCTACCAGGATGTGCGTTTTCGCCGCGCGCTGTCGCTGGCTATAAATCGCGACGAAATAAATGATATCGCCTATTATGGCAAGGGGGTGCCGCGCCAACTGACCGTGGTGCCGGCCAGCCGTTATTTCGAGCCCGAATTTGCCACCGCTTGGGCCGAGTACGATCCACAGCAGGCCGGTGCGCTGCTCGATGCTATGGGCTTAATCGATCGCGATGGCGATGGCCGTCGCGAAGGTATAGACGGCCAGCCGTTGGATATTACGTTCGAATACTCGATCGGCGAAACGCCGAAAGAGATCACGGTGGAGTTGGTCACGGCGCACTGGCGCGAAGTGGGGCTGCATATCGGCGTCAAACAGATCAGCGGCAGTTTAAAAAGTATTCGCGCCAGTGGCGGCGTCATGGATATGAGTCTATGGCATGCCGACCGCAACGCCGATATCCTTTTTCCCATTGAACCGTTCTGGTATGTGCCCATGCACATCGGCCAAGAAGTAAACCACTGGGCCGAATGGTCGCGCTGGTATCGCTCCGACGGCGTGCGCGGTTGGGAGCCACCGCCAGAAGTCAAGCAGCTCATCGCTTGGTGGGAGGTGCTGCGGCGCACGCAGGATATTGAAGAACGCGTGCGAATGGGGAAAAATATCCTGCGTTCTCAGGCGGAAAACGTATGGGCTATCGGTATCATTGGGTTGGGGCCACACCCAGTAATCGTGCGCGACGATTTGAAGAATGTGCCGCGGCAGGGCTATTGGGGATGGGATTCGCGTTGGTCTTGGCCTTATTATCCAGAGACGTGGTATCTCTCACAAGACTAGCGGTCGCGTGGAAGGTAGGGGTGTGAGAGTGGAATTGGCTTTAGTTGGGGTGGATTTTATTGCTATGAACGATGGTAGAGCGTTGCTCAAAAGGGCTATTGCTGTCTGAGGCCCGCAGGGCCGAGTTGCAATTCCTTTTCAGTAATGCCTCCTACAACGATAGTACCACAAAGCTGCACAGGAGTGACTTTTTATGTTGAACTACATCATTCGCCGCGTGCTGATAATGATACCGACGATCGCGGTGATCTCGGTGTTGATTTTTATCATTATCCAGTTGCCACCGGGCGATATTATCACTTCGCGCTTGCAACAACTGCAGGCTGAAGGGCAGGAGGTGTCGGAGGAGCAGATTATTGCTTTGCGGGCGCGCTACCATCTCAACGATCCGCTGCAAGTGCAGTATATTAAGTGGATCGGTGGTTTGTTACAGGGCGATATGGGCTATTCCATTATGTTGGGGCAGTCCGTCAATAATCTGATTTGGGAGCGGCTCGGCTATACGCTGTTGATTACGACGACGGCGACGCTGCTCACTTGGTTAGTGGCCTTTCCCGTCGGCGTCTATTCGGCGCTGCGGCAGTATTCGGTGCTGGACTATGCGGCGACGCTGACGGCCTTCTTGGGTTTGGCGACGCCCAATTTTCTGTTGGCGCTCGTGCTCATGTATTTGGGCTACGAGTGGTTCGGCATTGCGGTGGGTGGGCTGTTTTCGCCAGAGTATGCGGATGCGGCTTGGGATGGGGCTAAACTGCTCGACTTATTGGGCCATCTGTGGATACCCGCTGTGGTAATCGGCACGGCCGGCATGGCTGGGCTAATGCGGGTGATGCGCGCGAATTTGCTCGACGAGTTGGGCAAACCCTATGTGACGACGGCGCTGGCCAAGGGGCTGAGCCCGACGCGCTTGGTCATCAAGTATCCGCTGCGCATTGCCATCAACCCTTTTATCAGCACGGTGGGCTGGATGTTGCCGGGGCTTATTTCTGGGTCGGCCATTACCAGCGTGGTGTTGAGTTTGCCGACGACGGGGCCCCTTTTATTGGAATCGCTGAAGAACCAAGATATGTATCTGGCCGGTAGTTTCCTGTTGATGCTCAGCGTGCTGACCGTAATTGGCACGCTGTTGTCCGATATATTATTGGCTATCACAGATCCGCGTATACGCTATGAGTGAAACGATCATGTCTATAGAAGAAGTGAGCGCGCCCGAGGCGCAGGAGCTGGCCTTTGCTTCGCAGTGGCAGCTGATGTGGATGCGCTTTCGCCGCCATCATTTGGCGCTGGCCGGCGGCGTGGTGCTAATCGTGCTCTACGGCGTAGCGGCATTTTGCGAATTTGTCGCGCCCTACGAACCTGCTCAGCGCAATGCGCAGTATGTGCTCTGTCCGCCGCAGTGGCCGCACTTTGTCGATGCAGAAGGCAGTTTTCATTTGCGTCCGTTTGTTTATGGAGTGCAGATGACGGACGACGATTGGCAGCGCAAATATGTCGTCGATCACAAGGAGCGTTACCCCGTATACTTTTTTACGCGCGGCCCCGAATATGAGTTTTGGGGAATTTTTAAGAGTCGTTGGCATTTGTTTGGCGCCGGTGAGGGGGCACCGCTCTTTCTCTTTGGCACTGACGATTTGGGTCGCGACCTGCTCAGCCGTATTCTCTACGGTGCGCGCATCTCGCTGACGATTGGCCTGATCGGCGTGGCCATGACCTTTTTCGTCGGCATTCTGCTCGGCGGCGTGGCTGGTTATTATGGTGGTTGGATCGACATTATCGTGCAGCGGGCCATCGAAGTGCTGATGGCGGTGCCGCAGCTGCCGCTGTGGATGGCGCTGAGTGCGGCACTGCCGGCGTCTTGGCCGCCGCTCAGAGTGTATTTTGGTGTGACGCTTATTTTGTCGCTGATGGGTTGGACGGGGTTGGCGCGCGTGGTGCGCGGCAAATTTCTGTCGATGCGCGACGAGGACTTCGTAGTGGCTGCGCGCATCTCGGGCACGAGCGAGATCGCCATCATTTTTAAGCATTTGCTGCCGTCCTTTCTTAGCCATGTCATTACTTCGGCGACGCTGGCAGTGCCGGGTATGATTCTGGGCGAGACGGCGCTGAGCTTTTTGGGTATTGGCCTGCAGGCGCCGGTCGTTAGTTGGGGTGTATTATTGCAAAAGGCGCAAAATTTCCAGGCCGTTTCGATGGCGCCGTGGCTCTTGTTGCCGGGGCTCTTCGTCGTCATCGCCGTACTGGCTTTTAACGTATTGGGAGACGGCATGCGTGATGCGGCCGATCCCTACTCCGTGCATTGAGGTTCGGATGAGTCAATATTCCAATGATGAGAGAGATCTGCTGCTCGACGTGCACGACCTGAGTGTGCGCATTGAGCGCGACGAGGGCGTGGTGCGGCCGCTCAATGGCGTCTCGTTTCGTCTGCGCGCTGGCCAGTCGATTGGCATTGTCGGCGAGAGCGGCTGTGGCAAGACGATGACCTCTAATGCGCTGTTGCGCATTTTGCCGCCGGCCGCTGAAATTACAAGTGGGTATATTCGCTATCGCCGCAAGCTAGACGAACGCGTCGTCGACTTGGCTACGATCGATGCGCAGAGTGGCGAGATGCGGCAGATTCGCGGTGGCGATATCTCAATGATTTTTCAGGAGCCGATGACGGCCTTTTCGCCGGTGCACTCCATTGGCAACCAGATCGCTGAGATGGTCCAGCTGCACGATGAGATGGATCAGGAGCAGACGCGGCGGCGCGTAGTAGAACTTTTGGACCTGGTGGGCATTCCCGACCCCGGAGAGCGCGCCGATGATTATCCCTTCCAACTGTCGGGCGGTATGCGCCAGCGCGCGATGATTGCGATGGCTTTGGCGAGCAACCCGCGCCTGCTGATTGCCGACGAGCCGACGACGGCGCTCGATGTGACGGTGCAGGCGCGCGTGCTCAAACTCATCGCGCGTTTGCAGCGTGAATTGGGGCTGGCGCTCATGCTCATCACGCACGATCTCGGCGTAATCGCGCATACCGTTGAATATGTCTATGTGATGTATTTGGGGCGCGTGGTCGAAGAGGGGCCGGTCGCGGAGATCTTTGACCACCCGGCGCACCCTTATACGATCGCGCTATTGAATTCGATCCCGAGCCTGACGAGCAAGTCGCAGGCGTTGCAGCCCATCGAAGGCAATGTGCCGAGCGCCTATGCACTGCCTACGGGCTGTCCGTTTCACACGCGTTGCACAAAAAAGGTGGGGCCCATCTGCGAGCAGGAGATGCCGGCGCATATAGAAGTTGGGCCACAGCACTATGCCAGCTGTTTTGCCCATGGGCCAGAAGGAGCTAGCGCATGAGTGAAATGGATGCAGACGCGATTTTGCAGGTTGAAGGTCTAAAGAAATACTTCCCAGTGTACCGCGGTTTGTTGCAGCGGCAGACGGGCTGGATAAAGGCCGTCGATGGCGTGAGTTTTACGCTGAAGAAGGGCAAAATCCTGGGACTCGTCGGCGAGAGCGGCTGCGGCAAGACGACGACGGGTCGCATGGTGCTGCGCGTGCTCGACCCGACGGCGGGTCATGTGCTCTTTCGCCGCGACAATGGTGAGGTTGTCGATATGGCGACCCTGTCGCGGAGGGCGATCAAAGACGTGCGCCGCGAAACACAGATGATATTCCAAGACCCCTATTCTTCGCTCAACCCGCGCATGCCGGTGCTCGATTTGATCGCCGAGCCCCTAAAGGCACACGGCTGGAACGCCGCCGACCGCGAAACACGCGTCGCCGAGCTCATGGAGCGCGTGGGGCTGGATCCGCGCTATATCCGCCGTTATCCGCACGCTTTTTCCGGTGGCCAGCGCCAGCGTATCGGCATTGCTCGCGCCCTGGCGCTGAGCCCGTCGTTGATTGTCGCCGACGAGCCGGTCTCGGCGCTCGATGTCAGCGTGCAGGCGCAAATCCTCAATTTACTAAAAGAGTTGCAACAAGATTTGGACCTAACACTTCTATTTGTCGCGCACGATCTGAGCGTAGTGCGCTATCTGTGCGACGAGGTGGCCGTCATGTATAAGGGGCGACTGGTGGAGCAGGCCGAGACGGAGCAATTGTTTACACGCCCACAGCATCCCTATACGGCGATGTTGCTCAAGGCCGCGCCCGCGCCCGACCCACATGCCGTGTGGATGGAGGAGGACGACGAGGTCGATGCGGATGAATCCGGTGAGCAAGATAGCGTAGATGGCTGCGCTTTTGCGCCGCGCTGTCGCTACAGCAGTGAGCAGTGCTGGCAGGGGCAGCCCACATTGGAAAATACACGTGCCGATGGAATGCATTTAGCCGCTTGTTATCACCAGAGCGAGATCGAACTAAAAGGCGTTTAGCTCAATCCTTCCCTCTTAAAAACGCAATTGATTTGCATGCGAATCCCATGACAGTAGATATAGCGGCTGTAGACACTGGACTCCTGTTGGGTCCTTGCCCCTTCCGTTCGCTGCCCTCTTCTCCAGAAGATCTATTAGCGTTGCGTCAGCGAGCTGGGTTAGAAAGAGCGGTGGCCACTGGTTTTCGCTCGCTGCTCTATTTCGATCCGCTAATGGGCCTTGATGAAGACTTAAAGGCGTACGAATCGCTGGCGGACTGGCTTTATTTCTACGCCGTGCTCAACCCCGAATTTCCTCAGTGGCAAGAAGGGGTGCATCGCGCTGCGCAAGAGTCGCGCATTGCCGGTGTGCGGCTGGTACCGGCAATACATCACTATGGATTGGGTGCCACAAATGTGCGCCAACTCGTGCAGATGGCTGGGCAACTGCACGTGCCGGTGAATTTGATGGGGCGGATTTTTGACGATCGCATCGCCCCGCGTTTTGTTGAGCAAAAGGCGCCGCCCTTAGCAGAGGTAGCGGCTTTCATACGAGCAAATAGCGAAACGACCCTCGTGCTGTCGATGTTCTTTTTTGGCGAGCTAAAGGCACTCGAAGTCAATTGGGACGAATTGCCCAATGCGTATGTCGATTTTGGCTGTAGCAAACCCAATGTGGCTTCGCTCGACGAGTTGGCGACGTGGTTTCCCCTCGAGCGCGCGCTCTTTGGCAGTGGGGCGCCGTTCTATTATTGGGGGGGCAGTCGACTGGGGTTAGAGGGCTCACGTCTGGATGATCAGCAGCGGCGCGGTATATTGGCGGATAATGCGCACAAAGTTTTCACATGGGATTGATTGAGAGATGGGCTTGATTGACGAGCTACGCCGCTTTCGCGTTATCGACGCGCACGCGCACAATTGGAACCTCTTCGCCGACACGGCCTATATGGAAGAGTGCCTGGATCGCTTTGATCTAAAGGGCATTGTGATCTTGAGCAATTTGACGGGCGGTTTTGATCCCGAGCCACACGAGATCGAGGCCAGCAACGAGGCCACGGCGCGTTTGCGCGATGCTATTGGCGCGCGCATCCTGCCGTTCTGTTATGTAAATGCCGCGCATACGGACCACGCTCTGGCTGAAATTGAGCGCTGGGGAGAGCAAGGTTTTTGTGCGCTCAAGTTCTGGGTCAGCCAGCGCGCGACCGACGAGCGCACGTACACGGTAACGGAAGCTGCCTTGGCGCGCGGTTGGCCTATTCTCTACCACTCCTATTATCGCCCGCACGGCGAGGCGCCGCCGCACGAAGCACCGCCTTTGGAAATTGCCGAGTGGGCGCAGCGCTATCCGCAGGGGCAGTTTATTATGGCGCACTTCGGCGCGCAATTCGAGCACGGCCTGCGCGCGATAGAGCACTGTGCAAATGTCGCCGTCGATTACTCGGGTAGTATTAACGAGAAAGGCGCCTACGAGATGGCGCTGGATATCCTCGGGCCCGAGCGCGTGCTCTTTGGCACGGACTTGCCGGGGGCCGACTACTATGTCAATGCGGGGCGCGTGCTGGAATTGGACGTCGATGATGTGGTAAAACAGCAGATTTTTGCGGGTAATATCGAACGGATTTTACAGCTCTGAGCTGCGCGTTTCTTTTATGCCTGCGCAGGTGGAATGAGTGCAGGTTTTACCGGTGTGATCCCCGCTGCAGAATTTACTTGTAACTATTCACTAAGTCATAGAGATTAGACCTCGACTGGATCTATCGTTTCACCGCGGTTATCACCTAATACGATCGAGGGCATATGGCATCCGAGTGGGAAACAGAGCGGCTTGTGATTCGCACTTTACAAGAGGATGACCTAGCGGATTATCACGGCCTAATTTATTCCGATGAAGAAGTGTGTCGCTATTATAGCGGTGATCCGATGTCTTTAGAAGAGGCTAAAGAGCATCTGGGCTATAGGATTTTAGAGGCGGGGCATGCGGACTTTCAGCGCTGGGCGATTGTCAGAAAAGAGGACGTGCAGTTTATCGGTATTGTAGGTCTGGAAGCGAGTCCCAATTTTTGGTATCGTTTTGCAGGTGAAAAGGAGCCTACCTATAATGAGGTGGAAGTCGAGTTGAGTTTTGCGCTGGGTCGCGCTTATTGGAAGGAAGGGTATGCGACGGAAGCGTGCGAGGAAATTATAGCGTACGCCTTTACGGAGTTGAAAATTCCTCGTTTATTGGGTGGTTTTGTCCGTGAAAACGAGCGCTCGCATCGCCTGCATACGCGTTTGGGTTTTAAAGTGGAAGAAGATGCCGGCGGCGATGGGTATGTGGCGCTCTTGGTGAATGATCGGCTGTCGTAGTGGGGATAGTCGGTACGAAAATGAGCTTTTGTTCCCCCAATATGAATCACTGAGTTAGGGCTTGTAACTCTTTATTCAGTATTTGTCGATCTTCTTCCAGAAGGTCCGGTTGCCCTAACATCCGGAGGTAGAGTTCTTCAATGCCAGTGCCTTCGAGTTGGACGAGTATCCTGCCCAACCCTATCGCTATTTTTACCCCCATACCTCTATCTATCGCCTTTGATAAGGCAGGTATTGCGCCTTGGTAATCTAGCCGTTTTATCCTAATTACGGCAATATTATAGCACGATTGCCAGTTGTCCTCAGCCAGCTTAGACGCCGCGATAAAAGCATCTTCGGATTCTGCCATGCGGCCTAGGCGGAGCAGGGATGTAGCAAGGTCATTATAAAATTCTGCTCGGTCCTGTGGCGACGAATCTCTAGCTAATTCAATCGCCTGCATAAATGCTTCGTTTGCGACAAAGAGCTCTTCTGCCAAGACGAGGAGCTTTGTCGGGTTTTCTGGTCTGATACGTACCACTGAAAGAGCTTTTTCTAGTTCGAAGGGAAACGATAGGCTCGCGTGTTTATTAGGTGATCATAATAGCCTGTGTTGAGTCTCCATATTTCCAATAAGCGGTTTGAGGATAGTAGACTGCCGCGGATTACATGTGCCAGTACCTCGTAATAGAGCCCCAAGTTTGGGTCTGCAATTTCATTGTGGTCATTGAGGTAACTTTCGATGTAACCAGCAGGCATAATACGACCAAAGTGCCCGGGCCCCCACTGCGGATTATCGATTGCCGGTAGGCGGGATAGGAGTGGGTCGGCTAAAGCAATAGAATCAATGATATGTACATTCGGTCCGGCATAGAATCCGCTCAAGCCAATATTGGACCACGTCGTTACGAGCATTCCCGATGATGCTAGTTGGACTAGATATCCTTCGCGGACGACTTTGCCATCTTCAATGAAATAGTACGAAAGAGAAACGAAAATAGGCATATACAAAACGCCTTGGGAGAGCCGAAGCCACTTCCCAAGGCGTTTTATTATGGTAGCCCGTGCGGGATTCGAACCCGCGTTACCGGCGTGAGAGGCCAGCGTCCTAGGCCTCTAGACGAACGGGCCGATCGAGATCTTGTTTGCACAACAATCAAAAAAGTAGCGGCAAGAGCAGGGATTGTCAATAGGCTATGGCTGGGTTCGGCTTGCTCGAATAGACGGCTAAGATCAAGAGACCCTGAGGTTTATATCCTAGTTGACAGCTCTATTTTTGCGCGGTATAGTTGCGGCGATAATCTACTTAGGAGGCCTCATGAAAATTGCCAGGATAGAAACGATTCGCGTCGCTGAACAAGCTCAGGTCATTTGGGTGCAAGTATACACGGACACGGGGTTAGTTGGGCTGGGGGAAACGTATTACGCACCGACGGTAGTACAGGCCGCCGTGCACGATTTTTTTGGCCCATTGCTCATTGGCCGCGACCCATTCGAAATTGAGCGCCACTGGGAGGCGATGTTTCGCCTGTCGGACCACGCTGGTTTTGGCGGCGGTGAAATGCGCGCGATATCGGCCCTGGACATGGCGCTGTGGGATATCAAGGGGCAGGCGGCGCAGATGCCCATCTATGAGTTGCTGGGCGGTGCCGTGCGCAAGCGCATTCGCGTTTATGCCACGGGCATTCCCTACGATGGCGCGGCCGATCTGGCGAAAGAGTTGCTCGACGAGGGCATCACCGCCATGAAAGGGGGGCCGACCATTGGTCTAGCTATTGCCAGCGATGGCCAGTATATCGATCCGGGTGACCTCGACCGCGCGCTAAAACCTATCCGCGAGATCCGCGACGCGGTGGGCATGGACATGCAGATTGCCAACGACGGCCACGGCAAGTGGAATCTGCCCTGCGCCATCCGCATAGCCCAGGCGATGGAACCCTACGAGATGATGTGGCAGGAAGACTTGATGCCGCTGTTAAATCCGGAGGCGCTGCGGCGTTTGCAGGAGGCGACGCGGGCCCCGGTGTGTATTTCCGAGCGTTTGCTGAGCCGCTGGCAGTTGCGCGCTTTTATAGAGAACGGCGCCGCGCGCATTGTCATGCCCGATCTGATTTGGACCGGCGGTATTTCCGAGACGCACAAAATAGCGATACTGGCATCGGCGCATCAGGTGCCCTTTGCGCCGCATGACGCCACGGGGCCGGTGAATATCTTTGCCTGTGGCCATATCTGTTTCAGCTCGGCCAACGCCATGATGCAGGAGCACGTGCCCTCCTTTTATAAAGGCTGGTACAACGACTTTGTCGATCCGAACGTAGATATCCGCGACGGATTTATGTATGCGTCGCAGGAGCCGGGGATTGGCACGCGGCTCAAGGTTGGCGTGAAGGAGCGCAGCGATGCCACCGTCGTCGTCAGCGATCGGGCCGAGTGGAGCGCCATCGATCATTGGGGGCCGTATCCGGCGCGGGGTGATGCGACGGAGGCCGAGGTACAGCGTTTAAAAGTTGATCGCGGTTTTTCCGAGGGGGCATAAAATGATCGTCGAGTGGAATACACATATTTTTAGTCCGGACACGGCCAAGTATCCGCTGCACGAGAAGGCGGCTTATCGCCCGGACCTGTCTCAGCATCCGCAAGATCCGCTGGCGGCCTATCTCGAACATATGCGGACAGAGGCCATAGACCGCGCCGTTATTGTGCACCCCGAGCCCTATGGCGATGACCATCGTTTGGTGCTCGATTGCCTGGCGCGTGAGCCGGAGATTTTTAGGGGGACGTCGCTCTTTTATCCCCACGATCTGGATGCGCCCAAGAAACTAGAGGATCTGGTCGCGCAGGAGCCCAAAATAATTGCGACGCGTTTTCATGCGCATCGGGGCAAGGAGATGTATTTAGATAGTTTTGCCGAAAAGGGTGTGCGTGCGCTGTGGGAAAAAGCGGTCGAACTGGGATTAATAATCGAATTGCATATTGGCCCCGATTACGCTGAACAAGTTGGGCAGGTGCTGCGCGATATACCAGAGACGGTGGCGCTGATCGATCATTTGGCCGAACCGCAGTGGGGCAGCGCCGTGGAATTTGCCCACATACTGGAGTTGGGCAGCAATCGCGACGAGTTTAAGGAAGTTTATATGAAACTCTCCGGTCTGAGTCACTTTGCCAGCGATGCGCCCTTCTATGAAAGTGCCAGACCTTTTACTAAGCGCGTGGTAGAGGCCTTCGGAGCAGAGCGTTTGGTCTGGGGCAGCGGCTCGCCGGATATTGTCGATATACATATGCAGGACTTTAGTGCTGTAGCGCGCGATAAAGTAAAAGGGGGAAATCTGGCGAAGTTGCTGAATTTTGAATGAGAGAAATTTAGTCGGAAGTACAGGGGGATACTATAAACGGCTCGAGCCGCATAGAAATTGGAAACGGAAGTGCCATGAACGAAACGGAAAGCTACGAGTTTGATCGCCAGGGGTATATAGTTATCAAGGATATGCTCGACACTGACGAAGTGCAGAAACTAAGCGCTGCCACCGACGCATTGGAAGAGCACGCGCTCGCCCACGTCGACCTGCCGCCGCGCAAACGCAGTGCGTGGGGGGCCGAGTACCATGCCAATTTGGAAAAGGGTTACCATGTGCAGGGCACCAAGGGCGAGGGGCAAACGCTGATTGTCGAGGATTTTTGGAATGCGGATACGGCATTTGACGTACTGTTAGACCACAAAAAGAGCATGGACTATATCCACGCCATCGTCAAAGCGCGGCCGACGATCAACAATTCGGAAATTCGCATTCGCTACAAGGGCAATGCCTCGTCTAGCCACGGGGGATCGCGGGCGGCCAACCAGAAGTATCGCTACAGCTTTGGCGAGGCGGGCATCGACTGCATGATGGTGCGCATGGTCTATTTTGTGCACGATTGCAGCGATGAACAGGGGGCCTTTTGTGTGGTGCCGGGCACGCATAAGTCGAACCTGCCCTGTCCGTATGGCAATAATCCGGACGACGAGCCGGGTATGATAGGGCTAGAAGCGAAAGCGGGGGATGCGATCTTATTTACGGAACACTTGCGTCACGGTGGTCTGACTAACCGCTCCGAGCAGGTGCGCAAGACCCTGCACGTGGGCTATGGTCCGCACTGGATGATGTCGCAGAACATCGCCACGATGGACGAGCCGCCCTTTATAAGAGAGGATACGTTTGCGCGTTTTAGCGAGGCGCAGGGTAACTTGTTTCGCGCTTGGCCGCCGCGTTAAAAAAATCGGTAGCTAAGCTACTCTGATAGACGCACGACAAAGCGCCGACTCTTTTACAGGAGTCGGCGCTTTGTCTTTTGCAATGCTATATTTGTCGCTTAAAGCACGGCTTCTAATTTTTCTATATACTGCGCTTTAGCGGCGGCACCGACGACCGAGTCGGCTACTTTACCGTCTTTGAAGATTAGCACGGTTGGCAGACCGCGGACCTGAAATTCTGCCGCCGTTTTCTGCTCGGTGTCGGCGTCGAGTTTGCCGACTTTGATACGACCTGCGTAGTCGCTGGCCAATTCCTCGATGATGGGGGCGATCATTTTGCACGGACCGCACCACGTGGCGAAGACGTCGACGACGACGGGTATGTCGGAATCGAGTACTTCTGTCTGAAAGTTAGCATCGGTAAAAGAGGCGAGATCAGCCATTGTGTTCTCCTTTAATTAATGAGCCTGGGGCTCGTAGTGACTGAAGTTCGGAAAGAAAAAGCTCGGATTGATACCCTGGGTGCGTCCCATATCGCAGAGCATGCCGATATGGCGCGCGCAGGGCGCTGCGCGCGCCGATTCCCAACGCGCGACTGTGGGTTGCGGTACGCCCAATCTCTCTGCCAACTCCGCTTGAGTTAGACGCATATGCCGGCGGAATTTTTTGATGGACTGACAGTCGAAAGGCATAAAAATCCTTATATCACAGTTGATATATTTTAATATCAATAATGATATAATCAATGGAGTGGTTTTGTCAATAGCTGTGCAATAAAAATAGAGCCGCTGGTGTAAGTCTGCTGTGTTATTTGGTGAATGAAACTGGATTGGTGCGTCCGAAGTGTTGGATGTGTATTTTGCTTAAAAGGATTCACGCGGGCTTTTTCTTGACTCCCGTCCCTTTTTGGTGTATTCGTAAGGATATGAGGTGATTGAGGGTTACTTTTTTTTAAGCTCGCTCTAAAAGGGGTAATCGGCCTGATACATAAGATAGATGTATAAATGGAAGTTGGATTTATATCGGCGTGGTGCTGGTCGTAAAAGCGACAGGGGCTATGTAGCATTAAACTCTGAAAAGGAGACCGGATCATGGCGGCAAAAGCGGTCGTAAAAAAGACGATAGCCAAAAATGCGGCGAAGAAGGCTCCTGCCAAAAAAGCAGCGGTTGTTCCAGCGGCTGCCAAGGCGGCTGGTGGAGTATGTCTCGATGATATGCCTTTGACTTTGAGTGCGGAACTTGGGCGTGCCTCGAAGACGCTAGACGATGCGTTGAAGATAGGGGAGCAATCGTTGATCGAGTTGGACAAACGCGTCGGCGATCCAGTCGACATAAAGCTCAATGGCAAGCTCTATGCGCGGGGTGAGGTGGTGACGGTGTCCGAGAATTTTGGCGTGCGCATAACGGAAATAGTCGGCGAGGTCTGAAATGGCTACTAATGAAGAAAGAGAGCGCTTGGCGCATTTGGGCAGCGCGCGCTTACAGGTCAGCTGCGAGTTGGGGCGCAAGCAGATATCGCTGCGCGAAGTAAATCAACTAAAAGAGCAGGACGTAATCGAGTTTGATAAACTGGCGGGTGAGGCCTTTGAAATTCGGCTCAACGGCCACCATTTTGCCCATGGCGAAGTGGTGGTCGTAACCGATAAGATGGCGGTGCGCGTCACGAGTTTAGTAGAAGTAGAAGAGGTGGACTCATGAGTGAAAATGCGAAAGTATACCACTTGCCGACGGAAGAAGAGTTGGGCGAAGTAGAACCGTTGCAGGATGCTGGGCAGCGCGGATGGTCCGTCGCGACCCGTGCCGACGAGACTCCAGACCTGCCCGCAGGTATGGCCGCCCATAGTACGCATGCCTATATCTGGCAGCACGCGCAAGAGGCGGCCGCCGTCGTGCGCAGTTTGTTGCGGGGTGGCGCTGGTGGCGAAGGACCGTTGGCTGGCATGAGTGCGGAACAAGTAGTGGCCGCGTTTTTTATCGCGCTGGGCCAAGAGGTCGGTGTGCGCGTGTTGCGCCAATTGGAGCAGGACGAAGCGGCGCAGGTGGGGCGAGCGGTGGCGGCCTGTGAAGCGGTCAAACACAACGCGGGTATGCACGCGCTGGAGACGGTGCGCCAACGCGTTGAAGACGGCGAATATCTCGATTTGGGTGGCGAGAAGCTTGCTCGTGCTCTCATGAGCGGAGCAGTAGCACCGTGGTGGGCCAGCCGCATACTGGACGAAGCGCAGGTGGCCGACGAGTCGCCGTGGGAATTGTTGGAAAAGACGGGGCCCGATCAGGTGTCGCCCTTTATCAGCCACGAGCATCCGCAGACGATCGCCTTTATTCTATCGCAGATACCTGCGGGCTCGTCGGGTGGTATACTCAATAATTTCCCCGAGCGTCTACAGGCGGATGTGGCCTACCGCATGGCCACAATGGAAGATGTGACGCGGGCGACGGTGGAGCGGGCCGAAAGGGCGTTGCGCTCTATGTTTGGCGAAATGCGCAGCCAGTTGCAGGATGTCGGTGGGCCGAAGGTCGTGGCCGATATGCTGAATATGACGGGCTCATCGGTCGAAAAGAATGTGCTGGATCAAATAGATACGCAAGATCCACAAGTGGCCGAGGGCGTGCGCAATCTGATGTTTACTTTTCACGATATCGCCAAGCTCACGGATCGAGAGATTCAGATCGTGATGCGCGAAGTCGACCAGAAGGATCTCGTCGTGGCGCTGAAAGCAGCTCGCGAAGAGCTCAAGGATAAGGTGCTCGGCAATATGTCGGAGAAAGTGCGCACTGCTATTACCGAAGAGATGGAGTTCTTGGGGCCGATGCGTTTGAGCGAGGTGGAAGAAGTGCAGCTGCGCATCGTGCAACAGGTGCGCCAGCTAGAGGAAAAAGGCGAGATTACCATCGTGCGCGGCGAAACCGACGACCAGTTTTGTTAAGGAGAACTGAAAATGCCAGATATACTGTCGCAGACTGAGATCGACGAGTTATTGGAAGTGAGTACGCCTGTTTACCCGATGCTAAATAAATGGTTGGTGGAGCGCCTGGCTTTGGAGGAGAAGGATCTCAGCTTGTTAACGACGCAGGTCGTGGGTGTGTTACATAGCGATATGCCAGAGGCCGATATCGATGATCAGCTAGTGGAAGTGCTGGTCGAAAGGGCGCGCACGGCCAAGAAGAAATTCACCAAGAAACAAATCGACGCGCTCTATCCAGAAGTCGTCGAATTAGTGGCCGAGATGAGGCGCGTGCGTGAGGGAAACCAGAAGCGCGAGGCTGAGGAAAAGGCGAAAAAAGGGCACCAAAAAGCTAGTGGACAGCGCATCATCACGTCGTACGATTTTAAACACCCCGCGCGTGTCAACAAAGAGCAGCTGCGCACTTTAGAGAACTTGCACGACAATTTTGCGCGCCTGCTTTCATCTACTTTGTCGGGGGCGATGCGTGCGGTTGTCGATGTGGATACGGCCTTTGTCGATCAGACGACCTACGCCGAGTTTATTATGAGCTTGTCGAACCCTTCCTGCTCGTATCAGTTTACGCTCGGGCCGACCAACGGACAGGCGATACTGGATATTGCCATGCCGGTTGTGTTTGCCCAAGTCGACCGCGCCTTTGGTGGCAAAGGCTCTTCGCAGGGCGTCGATGCGCGGCAGCTGACGCCGATTGAGATTGGCGAAATAAACACGGTCGTCAAGAAAATGATCGAGGATTTGGAGGCGACGTGGGAGCCAATTCTTCCGGTCAATATTCACGATATCGAGCTGGAGACGAATCCGGAGTTTATGCAGATTACGGCGGCCAGTGAGATCGTTATTCTGCTGGCTTTTGAAGTCAATTCGACCAATGCCTCGGGGCTGATCAGCTTGTGTTATCCGTTTTTTACGCTGGAGTCGATCTTGCCGCGTTTGGGGCAGCAGAACTATGTGAAAATGCGTCAGGGAAATCAGAATACGCTCGTGCGCGACAACCGTCTGCGTCTGGGCGGAATGGCCCTCGATGTGTGTGCCGAGTTGGGCCGCAGCGAGCTGAGTTTGGCACAGGCGCGTGCGCTCAAGGTCGGCGATGTGGTCGGTTTGGATCGCAAGACGGACGAGCCGGTGCCGGTCTTTGTCGGCGGCGATGCGAAATTTCTCGGTTGGCCCTGCGCCAGTGCGCATGGGCTGAATGCGGTGAAAGTGGCCGGGGCCCTACCAGCAGAGCGCGAAGACGGCTTTCGCTAAGGAGCGCCCGTGCACGAAGGTGATATAAGCCATGCGGAGGTCAACGAGGCGCTGAAAGAGGCGGAGAAGACGATTGTCTTTGGGCGGCAGACGCGCGTGCGCGATGGTCTGCTGCTCGAAGGCGAGGAGAAGTTGCCGCGCTTTCATATTGGCCACGACCAAGTCAAGTTCTTCTACAGTGCCGTGCGCCAGCTGCCGGAGTACTTTTTAGATGCGCTGTTGGCGCGCAATATCAGCGTGACGTTGGTGGCTGGTCGCGGTCTGTGTTGCTTTAAAGACGTGCGCAACCACCAGGCCATCCACATTGGCCGCACCCGCCGCACGATTTACCTGCCGGAAAAAATCCTCGATGTCGCTTTTCGCAACGGCTACGACTATTGGTCTATCGCGCAGATCTTGGTGCGCGATGGCTCGCAGTTACTCGACTTTATCCTGCTCTACGAACTGGTAATCCTGGCCAAGCGGCTCATGCTCAAGCGCCACGTCTCGGTGCCCGGCTATAATGCCGTGCGCCGCATGGTGCGCCACCGCAACAAACATCGCAGCACCTACGAGAGCCCCGATCGAATCAAGAAAAAAGAGAACAGCGGCATCGACGTGCCGATCAGTGAGTTGGACGAGTTTCTCTACGAATACGAGAAGCGCCTGCTCGATACGATTCGCGCCGATGGCGACGGGCGTTTGGGCGTTAAGTTGCAGCAGCGCTTTCGCGATAGCGAGCCCGATGCCATTGTCAAGGCGCTCTACAATACGTATCAGGAGGAGCTGTGGGGTGAGGCGAAGGTCGTGCAGATTGCCGAAGAACAGAACTATCCTAGTAGCTCGGTGCTCGACCGCGATATCGTGCATCCGGCGGCCTACGAAATGGCTGAGGCCTACGGCATGGAAACGGCGCCGCAGAATATGAACGAGGCGTGTCACGATTATCGCGATGCGCTGCGCTTTGACCTGTTGCCCGAGTCGCCGACCGATGCCCTGTGTCATTGGGCCGCTCGTTTTGGCCCACAGGGAATAGAAGGATTGATAGAAGAGTTTGTCGCCGATATTTTTGTCAGCGGGTACTATAAAGCCCTACTGGTGGAGCGTGCGCGCGCCGTGTTGGGGCAAATGACGTCGCGGCGCAAGAACCTCTATTTGTTTATAGAGCGCGGTGCCGAGTTTATGCGCTGTAAAGCGGTCGTGCAGCTCTGTGTCGATGTGCGGACCAAGCGTCGCAAGCTGGAGTTGGAAGATCTCGATTGGGTGCGCATCGTGCTGATTGGTTTGGTTTCGGCCAAGGCGAGTGCGGGCGATATGCGGCGGATGGACGTCATCAATGCGATAGAAACCGTCGGTGAACTCTTTGCGCAGGTGGAGACGGTTTTGGCGGGCGAGGCGGGGCGCCTGCTCGACCGTCACGTCGAGCGCGTGGAGATCAATGAGCTCTTGGAAAATTTAGAACGGGATGAGAGTGCCTGGGATGTAGCTAGCGAGGGAATAGCTGGAGAAATAATGGGCGAGTTGGAGAAAGCCGTGGTGCGCGCGGCGCTGTGTCTGGACGTATCGCCTGAGTACCAGGGCATGGTCAATGCACTGGTCTCGCGTGGCGCGCGCGCCGAGCGCATTATCGAAGAGTTTTTGGTCGAAGATGCCGAACTCAGCGAGGAAGGACTCAACCCGCTCGCCGCCGAACAGCAGGGCGTGATCGTAGCGGCACAAAAGGCACTATTGGCGGCGCGGACAGCGCGCGGTGAGGACGTGAGCTCGTTGCCGGGGCAGGAGCTAATCGATGCCGACTTAATTGCGGTGTTGGTGCCGCGGGTGGGCGAGATCTTAGAGGCATTGCCGGAAAAACCACACGCCTGTACCTCGGGCAGTCTGACACCGCTGCGCAAGGCGATGAAGGAATTTGAGGAGATCAAGCGGCGCTATCCCACCGATTTAGAACAGCTGGGGCCGCTGGCGATGGCGCTGGTGCGCATGGACTGCGCCGAAAACTACGAAGAGCTGCTCGGCTATGTGCGCTGGATGGGAAAATACGCCATTGGTCAACGCAGGACGCAGGGCTCCCAGGTGTGGTATACGCCGGGCCTGCTCAAAACGATTGATGATGAGGGGCCGGGTAGTGGGCCTATTGTCGAGCGTGCGGCGACGCTTATTGAAGAGTTGGCTGATGAGGAAGCGGCAAAGGCGTTGGAACTGATTAAGTGAGTGTTAGTGTTGGGGAGGACGAGAGGGTTTGCTGGAGCACTGTGGGGATTGAGGTCCAAGTCTTATGGGTATAATTATTAGGTGATATTTTATGAAATGTGTGTTGTTCCTTAGAGTGATGAATCTGTGAAAACGCGTTTTATTATTTTTTTGGTGTTTGTTGTTGGGGGAACTCTCTGGGCTGCGGATCGGCAGTATCATCTCTACCAGCGCTTCTTTCATCCGGAAGAGTTTTATTTTGTCACCGTCAAGGGGCGCGACTTCTATTTAGAAGGCGAGCCCTTTCGTTTTGTCGGTGCCAATACGCGCCTGTTGCACGGGAAACGCGAGCGCGAGACGGTCGTTGAGGCACTCGATAGTATGCGTGCGAGCGGCATGCGTGTCGTGCGCCAATGGGTTATCGGCGAGGCGGCCAGCCCTGATAGTGCCGAACATCGTCCCGTCGAGCAGTTTTATTTCCAGGCCGGGCAGGCTGGGTGGCAGGAGCAGAGTTTTGTGCAGCTCGATACGCTGCTGGCGGCGGCTGCCGCGCGCGATATAAAAGTCGTGCTGACGCTCTTTAATAATTGGCGCGACTATGGCGGTATACCCATGTATCTGCATTGGGCGGGCATTGAAGACGATGCGCGCAGCTATGCTTACCACGATTCGTTTTATGTAGACGCTCGCACGAGAGAATACGCCAAGGCATTTATCGAAAAAGTCGTGACGCGCCGCAATACGGTTACGGGTGGATTGTATCGCGATGACCCGGCGATTTTTGCTTGGGAGTTAGTCAACGAAGCGCACGCTGAATTTGATCATACAAAGGCGATGCAGCAGTGGCTCGTCGAGATGGCGCGCTACGTGAAGAGTCTCGATGCAAATCATCTAGTCAGCAGCAGTTTCTCACTCTATGAAAGAGCGTTGGTGCGCGAGCATATCATAGAATCTATCCAGATGCCGGAGTTGGACTACGCCGATGTGCACCTGTATCCCGCGGCATATCATCAGCGCTTTCTCTTTGCGGGGGAGCGGGCTGTAGAAGAAGTGGTTGAAGATCTCGTGCGTTTAGCCCACTATGCCGCGAACAAACCCCTGGTCATTGGCGAAGTGGGTTTTTCGCGTTGGGATAAATGGAAGGGGCAGGACAGGGAATACTGGTATGAGCGGCTCTTGGCTAGTGCCTTCTCTGAGGGGGTCTCCGGTGTGCTCGTCTGGTCTTATTCCGATCCGAAGTGGGAGGATGCTTTCGAGATTAACTGGCGCGAAGAAGAGCACGCGGCGCTATGCTCGCTCTTGGCGACTGAGGGGCCGCGCTTTGCTCGAGATAAAGAGCCGTTGAGTCGGCGATCTCTAAAGAGGCGTGATCTGGCATTTCGCGTTGAGATTCCCGAGCAAGTCTACGAACGGGCGTTGGTATTGCCCGCGCACAGTGGGGCCGCGCTGTCTTATAGCATCCCCATAACAGCCTATACAAAGGCGCGTTGGATTAATAGCGGCTATTGGGACGGAGCCGAGCGCGGTTTTGCTTCTGTCTACGCCAAGGACGTCGGCTATTTTGAATATGAGTTTAGAGGCGAGCATGGGGCTGTGGTTGCGGCGCGTTTGCGCGTGCGGCTGTCGACGGATTTTCCGCCTATCGTCGGCGCCGATTCGCTGGGGCGTTCTAATGTGACGGTGCGGCTCAACGGGGCGGTATTAGGGCGAATAGAAGTAGTGCCGCGCCGCTATTATGGCACGGTGTACGAATTGTTTGTAGAGCGTGGCGAAGAGGCACCGCTATGTTTGCTGCGCGCGGGTGAGAATGTGCTGCGCTTTGAAGTAGAGCCCGACGCCGAGCACCGCAATGGCATTGCGATTTTGGGGGCCGCCGTAGGGGAGACGCGCGGGGCAGGCGAACTGCCCATTGTGTTGGAATTGAAGATACGTTAACGAGTTGTCATCATGATCATTTATCAACGGTAATCAAAGTATGCAGACGGATGTCTTAGTTGTGGGCGGTGGGCTGAGTGGACTTACGGCAACATGGCAACTGCAATCTGCCGGTGTAGACGCATGTGTAATGGAAGCTAGGACGCGGTTTGGGGGCCGAATTTTGACCGTGGGAGGCGATGAGGGAGCGGATTGTGATCTTGGACCTTCTTGGTTCTGGCCCGGTCAACCCCTTGTGGCTGGCTTGTTGGACCATTTCAAGATCCCATATTACGAGCAATTTGCCGACGGCATGGTGTTGTTTCAGCATGTAGATGGTCGCGTCGAGCGTGTTGCAAATCCATCACCTATGGAAGGGGCGCGTCGGGTTCAGGGCGGCATCAACGATCTCACAAACGCGATTGCCAATGAAATTGATGAGTCCCATCGTTTTATCGCGCATAGAATTACAGGGCTTTCGAGCAATGAGCATGTCATTATGGTCGATGCGGTAAGTCCTGCGGGAGCGGTGCAGATACAAGCGCAGCAGGTTGCGCTGGCCATTCCTCCTCGTTTGGTCACTGAGCTGAAATTTGCACCGGAACTGCCGCTTGCAACCGAGCAGATGCTAGCCGCAACACCTACTTGGATGGCGGGACATGCGAAGTTTTTTGCCGTTTATGATGCGCCCTTTTGGCGTCAAAAGGGCCTATGTGGCACAGCCATAAGTCAATGTGGTCCACTGGCTGAAATTCACGATGCCTCGCCAAATTCTGGCCGTAGTTTCAGTTTGTTTGGTTTTTCTGGGCTAGATGCAGAAAGTCGGTCGAGTATGGGGCGCGCTGAATTTATAAGCCAAGCAAAGGCTCAATTAGTTGCGTTATTTGGGGGCGAAGCAGAGCGGTCGCAAGCATTTTACTTGCAGGATTGGAGCACGGAAGAGTTCACGACTCATGCCGCCGATTGCCAAGCGCCGACTCGTCACCCACAGTATGGGTTCCGACAGCAATTGGGCAAGGCGTGGGATGGCAAACTCGAACTTATCTCAACGGAAACATCTTTTAGCAATGGCGGTTTGATCGAGGGGGCATTGGAAGCGGGGTTAAGATTTTCTAAGCGTATTACAGACTTGAATATGCCAGCGACTGATGATGTGCCCATACCCAGATCTGCCAACATGAGTTGGGATTGGCTCCGATCTTGATCCTGAATTTAGTCGAGTGCGGGGCTTGGGGGGGCTACCGCTGGCTATGGGCATCGGACGTTAAGTCGATCCAGTAGCGTCGGTACGGTCCCCCGGCATCCGAACTCAGATCGCAGAACTGGCCGCTGTTGGCTTCGATGATGCGGATGGAGCGCGGATTGTCGCCGCTGGTGGTAATAAGCGCGCGGCGCTCGCCCAGCTTTTGCAACTCTTCCAGCGCAATTTCTCCAGCGTGGACGCGGGTGCCCATAAAACCGTTTTCGCCGTCAACTAAGTCGGCGAGAAATTCGCACAGTGTTTTGGGAGGAGTCGGTGATGCCGCTTTCAATTTCATGGCTCTGCCTTCCTAATATTGCTGTGAAAAGATCACTGCCCGTCGCAAAAGTACTCACCCATAGTAACATTGCCTATCGGCGTGAGGTCTTTAATAATAGCCGAGATAATAGCTGGGGAGAATGCGTGTCGAGCTTAGATCTGTGCGCCGATACGCAAAAATTGCCGGTTGGCCTTAGTGGCTTTAGTTTAAAGCTATAATAATTGTCAAATTTTAGAGCATAGGTCTCGTGGACGAAAACGCCGACAAAAAAGCTCTTGCCGCCGACTATATGCAGTCGCTGCGCTGGTTTGCCCACTTGTTGTGGGATGCAATCCCCATCGCCTTTGCTATCAGTGTGGTCGCACAACTCTTGCCGGCATTTATACCGGCACTGCGCATTCTGTTGGTCAAGGAATTGGTCGACTCGCTGCATGCCGTCTACGGTGAGGGTGCGGTGGGTTTTGACGGCATCGTGCCGATCCTGGCGATGATGGTCGGATTGCACATGGTCGGTTCGCTGTTGGGGGCCGTGCGCGATCACGCGCGTTCGCTGGTGCGCGAGCGCACGAGTTGGCAGTTGCAGGAGTTAGTGTTGTCGCGGGCGGCGTCCGTGCGGCTGAGCTTGTTTGAAGAGAAGGCGTTCTTTGATCGCATGCAGCGGGCGCAGTGGGCGGCGATTTGGCGCGGTTTTCGCACCTTTGAATCTGCTGTGAGCATCGTCGAACTCTTTATCACGCTCTGCACGCTCATCGCCCTCTTTATCACGGGACACTGGTCGATTCCGCTGCTGCTCTTTTTGGGCACGGCGCCGATGTTGCTGGCGCAGATGCGGCGCGGGCGCGAAGTCTACGCACTCTTTCATGAGCAGACGCCGGCACAGCGAAGGGCCGAGTATCTCGTAAAACTGATGACGGATCGCGATGCGGCGAAAGAATTGCGCCTCTATGGCATGGGCGATCACCTGGCCAAATCTTGGGAAGAGTTAGCCCAGCACCTGCGCGCCGAGCGTTTTGGCCTGACGCTGCGCCAGCAGCGCTTTCTTTTTGGCGGGCGTCTGGCCGGTATTGTCTCGGCCATGCTGGCACTGGTCGTGCTGTTGTGGCGGGCGACGGCGGGCGCTATTACGCTGGGTGGTTTCTTTGCTTTGGCCGAGGCGATCGCGCGTTTCCAGATGGTACTGGCTCAGCTTATGCAGCAGGTGGGAGAGACTTTTGAGCAGATGCTGCACCTGAGCGATTTACGCGCCTTTATCGAGACGGAAGAAGAGTGGCACGAGGGCATGCTACCCCTGTCCGAGCAGCCGCTGGAGATCCGTTTTGAAAACGTCTCCTTCGCCTATCCGGGAGGCGAACCGGTGTTAGATGGGGTGAGTTTTGCGCTGCAGCCGGGAGAGAAGCTGGCGATAGTCGGCGAGAACGGCGCCGGCAAAACGACGCTGATCAAATTGTTATTGGGTTTGTATCGCCCCACGGCTGGACGCGTGTTGGTCGATGGCATCGATATGTGTGAGATTGACCCCGAGCAAATGCGCGGGCTCTGCGCGGCGGTTTTCCAAGACTTTCTCCAGTATCAGCGCACGGCGCGCGATAATATTGCATTTGGCAGGGTTGAGGCGGTAGATGACGAGGAGCGTACGCAGCGCGCGGCGGTTGCCGGTGGTGCCGATGCTACGGTGATGGCGCTGGCGCAGGGGTACGAGACGATGTTAGGGCGCTATTTTGACGGCGGTCAGGATTTGTCGCGCGGGCAGTGGCAGAAGCTGGCTATTTCGCGTGCCTATTTTCGCGAGGCGCAGCTACTCGTTTTTGACGAACCCACGGCCGCGCTCGATCCGCGTGCGGAGCTAGAGGTTTTTCAGCAATTTAGCTCGCTCAGCGAGGGGCGTTCGGCGGTCTTTGTCTCGCACCGCATGGCTTCGGCGCGCGTGGCAGATCGGATTATAGTGTTGGACCAGGGGCATCTGTTGGAAGATGGCACCCACGAAGAGCTCATGCGCAAAGAGGGTCAATACGCACGGCTGTTCTCCCTACAGGCACAGTGGTATCGCAGTGGGGAGGAGAGTGCGTGAGCGAGCGAGAGAAAAAGGCGAGTAGTCTGCGTCTGCTGCCAAAGCTATTGGGTATAGCGCTGCGCACGCATCCACTCGGTGCGGTGGCCTTGGCTCTAATCGCCTTGCTCGGGTCTTTGTTGCCGGCGGTGGAGTTGTGGCTGACGCAGCAAGTCATAGATGAGTTGGCCCAGGTCCTGGGTGCGGGCAGCGTGGGCTTTTGGCGCGTGTTGCCGTGGGTGGCGGGATTCTTTGGCACGCTGTTGGCTTTTATGCTGCTGGAGATGGGGCGGGCGCTATTACAAGTCGATGTGCAGGAAAAGATCGGCCTGCGTTTACAGCGCTTAGTAATTGACAAAGTGCGGGCCGTAGAGTTGATGCATTTTGAACATCCGACCTTTTACGATGCGCTCAAGCGCGCCAACGAAGATATGAGCGGCCGTTTGTTGAGCCTGCTCAATGTGCTGCTCAATGTGCTCAGTGCCGCCGGTGGGCTCGGCGCGATTTTAGCGGTGCTACTGACGGGACACTGGGTGTTGGCGCCGTTGGTCGTGATCGGTTCGGTACCCGGCGTGTGGGTGATGATGCGCATGAGCAAAAAGACGCACTGGGTCTATCGCGAGCGCACGCCGGCCTATCGCGACTTGCGCTATCTGCGCGATTTGCTCAGCGAGCGTGAACAGGCCGTGGAGTTGCGCCTCTTCACGCTACGTGGGCATCTCTTGGATGAATGGCGGCAGAAGATTATAGGCCTGGTGCGCGAACGGCGCGGATTAGAGGTCAAGCAGGCGTGGCTCGGGGGCTTGGGCGATAGCGTCGGCGGTTGGACGTATACGGGCTGTATGGCAATCCTGGCGTGGATGGTGGCAGGGGCGACGCTGACGATTGGCCAGTATGGCATGCTGACGCGGGCGGTGCAGCAGTTTTCCTGGCGCTTAGAACAGATTATGCGCTCGTTGGGTACGTTGCACGAAGAGGCGCTGTATTTGGGCGATCTCTTTGAATTCTTGGAACAGGTTGCACCGGAAGAAAGACCATCATTGGAAAGAGAGTTGGCGATACCGGCCAATAGTGCGCTGCGCTTTGAGAAGGTTTCTTTTCGTTATCCCGGCTCAGAGCAAGACGTGCTCAAGGACGTTAGTCTAGAGCTGAAACCGGGCGAGCGCATGGCGTTAGTCGGCGAAAATGGGGCAGGTAAGACGACGCTGGTCAAGCTGATGATGGGGCTCTATCGGCCAACGACTGGGACTATATACCTAGGGGGCAAAGCGCTGGACGAATGGCCCAAAGAAGCGGTGCGCCTGCAGTTTGCAGCGGTTTTCCAGGATTTTGTGCGCTATCAATTTAGCGTGCGCGAGAATATTGCCTTTGGCGCTTTGGGGCGTGCGACCGATGCAGAGGTAGAGCGGGCGGCGGCGTTGGCGGGCGTAGCTGAGTACGCGGAAAAGATGCCGGCTAAATACGATACGCTGCTGGGGAAAGAGTTGGGGGGAGAAGACTTGTCGACGGGGCAGTGGCAGAAGTTGGCCACGGCGCGAGCGCTGGTGCGCGGTGCCGAGATTGTCGTGCTCGACGAACCGACGGCGGCACTCGATCCTAAAGCAGAAGCCGAGATCTACGAGCGTTTTGGCGAAATGACGCGCGGCAAGTCTTCGGTGCTAATCTCGCATCGCTTGGGCTCAGCGCGCACCTGTGACCGAATTGTCGTGCTCAAAGAAGGACAGATCATCGAAGTGGGCAGCCACGACGAACTGATGCTTAGCAAGGGCGAGTATAGTCATTTATTTCGCCTACAGGCCCAGTGGTACGAGTAGGCACAACTGTTTTGTCATATTGTGATGCAGGGCACAGAGAAAGTGGGTGTAGGTATGCAGATTAAAGCACGGGACATAGGTTGGCAGGCCGAGAGTAAGACGGGAGTTGTGGCGGCAGGGGGTGCGGGTGCCGTCGCGGCGGGAATAGAGATCCTTGCGGCAGGCGGCAATGCCGCCGATGCGGCTGCGGCTACCATTTTGGCGCTGAATGTGACAGATCATGGCGCTTGTTCGATTGGTGGCGAAGTGCCGTTGCTCATATATGACGCAAAAAAAGAGCAGGTGCATTCGCTCTCGGGCCAGGGAGGGGCGCCGCTGGATCCGGCGGCTATCGACTGGTATATGGAACACGGCATTCCGGACAAAGATATCAAGATGGCGCCGGTGCCTTCGGTGGTGGATCTGTGTATTACGACGCTGCAGCACTTTGGCAGCAAGACTTTTGCCGAGATTGTGCAACCCGCGCTGGATTTGCTCGATGCAGGGAGCGAAGAGTGGCACCCGCGTTTGGCCCATACGCTAAGGCGCATGGTCGAGGAAGAGCAGCGAACGAAGGGCAGTCGCCACGAGTGTCTGCAGGCGGCCTGCGACCGTTTTTATGGGCGCCATCCAGAGCGCAATGATATCGCCGAGGAGTTGGAGGCGCATTATATAGAGCACGGCGGTTTTCTGCGAAGGCGCGACTTGGCGGCACACCGGACGCTGATCGAAGCCCCGGTGTCGGTCTCCTATCGCGGTTGCGAAGTCTACAAATGTGGGCCGTGGACCCAGGGGCCGTTTCTGTGTCAGGCGCTGCGGTTATTGGAGGGCTTTGACCTCAAGGGGATGGGACACTTTTCTGCCGATTACGTGCACGTCGTAGTCGAGGCGATCAAGCTCGCTATGGCCGACCGCGACACGTATTACGGCGATCCGAACTTTGTTGATGTGCCGTTGGATACGTTGTTTTCCGAGGAGTATAACTGCTTGCGTCGACCGCTGATTGACTTTAAACAAATAGCCAAAGAGGCCAGGCCGGGCGATCCACATACTATGGAGGCGCTGCTGGCTGGAGGTGGTCAGTATCGCCCGGGCGTCGGGGGGACGACGACGTGTGTGGTGGCCGATCGCTGGGGCAACGTCGTGGCAGCTACGCCGAGTGCTAACGTTTACCGCGAAGGGGGCAGCGGTCAAGCGGGTGTTTCGTTTGGCAATCGCCTGCGCAGCCTCAACACGACGCCTGGACATGCCAACTGCATTGCGCCGGGCAAGCGCCCGCGTATCACACTGACGCCGACGCTGGTTTTAAAAGACGGCAAGCCGCTCTTGGCCGTCAGCGTTGCTGGCGGTGACTTACAGGATCAGGCAACGCTGAATTTACTCTTGGATTATTGCGAGTTTGGGCAGCTGCCCGCCGCAGCGGTCGTCGCTCCGCGCTTTGCTACCGTGCACCACCAAGACTCATTTGATCCAAATTCAGAACGAACGGCCACGCTTGGAGCCGTCGGCTCACTGTCTATTAGCGATGCTATCGATGCGGGGGTGCGCGAGGAGTTGGCACAGCGCGGGCATCGAGTAGAAGTGAAGGCTGAACCGATTGCTAAGCCCGTTATGCTCCACATCGACTCGTTCAGTGGTGCGATGAGTGCCGCAGGTGATCCGGCGGCTGGCCGTCATGCGGCCGGTTTGGACTAAGGCGATTTATTGCTTTTAATGGAGATGCATTTTTATAGGAAGAAGGTGGGCTCGTGAGAATTTATTTTGCTCTGCTGTGTATCGTATTAGCAGCCGCTACCGTGCTGGCTCAGGATCAGAATAGTGGTAAAGAGTATCCCGATCCGGCGCGTTTTGAAGAAGCCATTCGCGAGTTTGAGATGGCCGACGAAGAGGAAATGCCGCCAAAGAAGGCCATCGTTTGCATCGGGTCGTCGAGCATGCGCGGTTGGCACGAGGGCATATACGACGATTTGGCGCCATTGACGATTATCCCGCGTGGTTTTGGCGGCAGCAATATGAACGATGCGCTCTATTATGCCGATCGTATTGTGCTGCCCTATAAACCGCGTGCCGTCGTTCTCTATGAGGGAGATAACGATATAGCTCAGGGCATTGCACCGGATAAGATCTTGCAGACATTTCGCGCCTTTGTCGAAAAAATACACGCGGAATATCCGGAGGCGCGGATCTATTTCTTATCGATAAAACCCAGTATGAGCCGTTGGCATATGTGGTCGAGGATGCAGGAAGCCAATGCGCTTATTGCGGAGGAGTGCGAGGGCGATAAACGGCTGGTATATGTCGATGTAGCCGCTGGCATGCTCGATGATGAGGACAAACCGCGTGCAGACATTTTTAAAGAAGACAAGTTGCATATGAATCGCAATGGCTACGAAATTTGGCGTGATATATTGCGTCCCGTCATCATAAGGGCCGAGTGGCCGCACGAATAGCACGAGGAAAAAGAGCAGTGGCGAAGAGGGCGGGCGCTAGCATGCCGCAGGCCCTAGAGGTCTTTGCGCGCGGTTTTTGTTTTACTCAGATTTTTACGCACCCGTATGTAGCTGAGCGCATTGAGTCAGTTTGGGCTATTGGCTGAATGCCACAGAAGCTTTGATGGTGTACGATTTAAAGAGGATTCCGCGCGTGTGCTCGACCAAGATATGGCGCAGCGTCTCAACAAAGCGGCCGGTCGGCGCCAGGTCTTAGATGATGTGGGTGCAGCCCGCGTTTCGCCGCCGGGGCATTGACCGCGCTATGCTGTGTCGGATGCTGTGTGACGATCGAGCAGTCGATGCCGAACGAGCCGTGCTGACGGCTAGCCACGCGGGCGCGAAAATCTATCCTCTCGTCGGTTATAAAGAGATCGGCACGCTGATGCTCTACACGCCCAAGAAGCGTTGAACGCGCTTCTATAGTTCGCGTTCCTTCCACTCGCCGAGGGCGAATTTCCGCGCCGTTAACCAGCCTTGCAGAGCGCTAAAGGCAATTAACGAGAACCACAGCCCCTCGATGTCATAACCAAAGTGAAACGCCAAGGCATAACCTACCGGCAGACGCACCAACCACTGGCCAATAACAGTATAATATAGCGCGGGTTTGGTATCGCCGGCTCCGCGCAGCCCGCCGCCGGCTGTAATGGCTAAGCAGTGTAGCGGCTCGGCCAAGACAATCGCCCATATATACACGACTCCTACTTCGATGATGGCGCTGTCTTGCGTGAAGATCCCCATGATATGGTCGGCAAAAAAAGCCAGTGGGGCACCGAAGATCGCCATGCTGAAACTACCCACTACCATAGCGGTCCAGCCGCAGCGTTCGGCTTCGTCTTTGTCTCCAGCTCCTAGACGTTGGCCGACTAAGGTCGTTGCTGCGGTGCCAAAGGCCAGCGAGGTGCGGCGCACGATCCGCTCGACTTGGTTGCCAATAGAAAAGGCGGCCACGGCTGTAATGGGATTGGCTGTAAGGGCGACGAGTTTGACGAAGACGAGGCCAGATCCGTTGCGGAAAATCCCTTGGATCGCGGAGGGGATACCGATGCGCAGCATGCGCTGTGCGCGCTCTTTTTCCGGGACAAAAGAAGTGTCGGCAAAGAAGCGCAGCTTGAGGCGGTTGGTTTTTATTAGGGCGATGGAGAGCGAAAAACCGACGGCGCGGCTGAGCACCGTGGCCAGGGCGGCGCCCATGACGCCGAGCGCGGGCAGTGGGCCGATGCCAAAGATGAATGCGCAGCTCAGACCTACTTTTAGTAGGCTCATAAAAATGTTGAGATAGAGCGGTGTGCGGGCATCGCCGGCGCCGTAGAGACAGTTGTTGAGCGTAAAATTGAGCGTCATAAATACCAGGCCGGCGAAAAAGACGTGCAGGTAGGTCGTGCCCAATTCGACGACGGCCGCGGGCATGCTCAGTAACTCGAGGGCTAAACGGGCGCCGGCCACGCCGAAGAAACTGAGCCCTATACTGACGAGTGCGACGAGCACTAGGGCCTGTTTGGTCGTCGCACTGACGGTGCGTGGGTCGTTGGCGCCGGTCGCTTGGGCAACTAAGGCGAAGGCGCCGGTAGATACGGCGATCATTACTACGCCTACGACCATTGTGAGAATTTGCGAGATGCCCACGGCCGAGATGGCATCGGCACCCAGGTGGCCGAATAAATAGATGTCGGCCACGCCGACTAGGGTATCTAGCTGCGAGGAGAGGGCTACGGGGGTCGCGAGGGAAAATATGGGGCGGACTAGGCGCCGGTCTAGGCGCCGGTCTAGGCATTTTCCGCTCGTGTTACCCGCGTTATTGGTGTCGATAGATCGACCCCCCCGTGTTGTAGTGGTAGCGTATAGCAAGAATCGCCCAGTAGGTGACACCGCGCAAGCTCGGCCATTTGGGAGTGTTCGCTGCAGAGCTATATTAAAGGAGTCAATTTTTCAGGGGATTATAAATCCCGTCAGTGCGTTGGTCGCGGAGTGGTAGCATGGATCTTCTTTTATTTAGCAAATATTCGGTGCAGGCATTTACTCAGCTGTCGCTATCCCTACTTATTACGGGATATTTGGTGACCGTGCGCAAAAAGAGTAAACCGACGCGTTTGCTCGTCGCTTTTTTTGCTTCCCTCTCCTTAGCCTTGCTCAACAATCTCGCGCTGCTCTCGATTGATGCGCCGTGGGTATTGTATATGGCTTTTTTTCAGGGGGCGGCGATGTCTGTTAGCATGCTGCTGCTCATGCAATTTGCCTATGCTTTTCCCGAAAATCGCCACGGTCGCGAGCCGCGTATTGCCCTAGTGCTATTTGCCATTATCGATATAGCTACGCTGGCGCATATGTTGCGCGCTACGTGGAGCTACCCGGTCACTTCTTCGGCCTATACGCTGATCGGCGTGGTGTTCGTGGGCAATGTGCTGTGGGTCATTGCTGTCTTTGTGCGCAAGATGATGTTGTTTTCCTGCGACGAAGAGGAGCAGACTATGGCGGGGCACTGTTATTCGCCCTGTGGGCGGCAGGCGCGCGCGCTGCGCGCTTTTGCTGGCCTGACCCTGGTTTGGCTCGTCTTGAGCAGTGCCGTGCTATTGGAGAGTATGGGCCTGCTCTCGGTGCAGCTATTGCTACAAATCGTCTCCGCTAGTTTTATCGTCTTTCTCTTTGCTTTCGTGCTCGTATATATCAACAACTCGCCCGAACCTTCGAGCTTTGGTGTCAAATTAGTTGGTTTGGCCGTTGTCGCCGTCATGCTGGCGATGGGTGATTTGGCCAGTTTTGTCCTGTGGAAGTTCGAGGGGGAATACGACCGCGAGCGTCGCAAAGAGCTGGCGATTTATCGCGATGTAGTAGCGGCGGGCAATTTTAGCGCTTTGCCGCGCGATATACTCTTTGTAGATGTGCATTATATAAAAGCGGAAGACCCGCAGGCGCAGCCGGTCTATACGCGCGCCGGCGCCGAGCGCGATGCTTTTCACCGCGAATATGTGGCCGACAAATTTACTCGTCGCATTATTGCGCGTCTGCGCGCCGGTGAGACCGATGCCAATGCCGTCAAAATGGAGGAAGGGCAGAAGGTTACGCGCACGCAGATGGTCAACGCGCAGCACCGCTACGGCGTGGGGGGATTGCTCAGCCAGCGCCTGCAGTTTTCGCTCTACTATTTTGTCGAGGACGATTTTCTCTATGCCGTCCACTATCCGCATGCGCTATATGCCTGGTATATTCACGCTTTTGCCCGCTCTTTGCTGCTCTTTATCTGCGGATCGCTAGCGGCGACGCTACTTTTGTTTCCACTCTTTTTTCGTTCGGCGTTGCTCAGGCCATTGCGCGCGCTCTTAGTAGGGGTGGAAAAAGTCGATCGCGGTGATTGGGATGCGCGCGTAGAGGTGCGCGGAGAAGACGAGATTGGTTTTTTGGCGCGCTCTTTCAATCGCATGGTCGAGTCCGTCAACGCCTATGCGCTCGATCTGCGCGTCTCCAACGAAAAACTAGCCGACGTCAATCGCACCTTGGAAGAACGAGTGCGGGAACGCACGCGCGATTTGCAGAAAAAAAACGATGAGTTAGAGGATACATTGCGCGAGTTGAGTCAGGCGCAGGAGCGTATTTTTCTACAAGAAAAGATGGCTTCACTGGGCGGGTTAGTCGGGGGGTTGGCGCACGAGATCAATAATCCCATCGGTGCCATTGGTGCGGCCAATGACGTGTCGCGCCGCTGTGCTGAGCACATCGAACAGCAGGTAGAGGCAGCACCGAGCATCGAGGCACTACGGGAGAATGGGCGTTTTGCGCAGATCCTACAGCTCTTGCGCGATAATAGCGGGGTCGTACGCGAAGCGGGCCAGCGCATAGCACATATTGTCGGTAGCCTAAAGAATTTTGCACGGTTAGACGAAGCGGAGTTCCAGCTCGCAGATATTCACGATGGTCTCGATAGTGCGTTGACGCTATTGCATGCGCAGATGGGTGCGGTGATCAAAATAGAAAAGGCCTATGGCAATATAGAGCGGTTGTACTGTGCGCCGGGCCAGCTCAACCAGGTCTTTCTCAATGTTATAAAGAACGCGCTGCAGGCTGTAGAGCAGGGGGGGGATGTCAAGATAAGCACAGGCGAGGAAGAGGACGGCGTCTATGTGACGGTCGAAGACACGGGCGTGGGCATTGCGCGCGAAGAGTTGGAACACATCTTTGATTTTGGCTTTCGCACGGATAGCACCCGTGTCAAGTTGGGTGCCGGGCTTTCTAGTGCCTATCGCATCGTGCAAGACCACGGGGGGCAGATCGAAATCGGTAGCGAAGTGGGGCGCGGAACCCGCGTGCGCATTGCTTTGCCAAGGCGCGAAAATCGACCGGCAGCGTCTTGACACATCCATGATTAATGACATCTAATGATCAGGGGCGTCTATGGTCTGTGGCACCCCTAATCAGTGGCCTTTAGAATATGGGAGATAAGATGGAAGGATCGGGTTTTGCCGCTAAAGAAGCGAGCTGGCTGGAGCGGTTTCAGCGCGTTTTTTATGCGCCGAAAACGAGTTTTACCGCTGTGGTGGGGCGCGAGAGTGCCTGGGACTGGCTATTGCCCATCACTTTTACGTGTCTGGTGGCTTTGGCGGCTCATTACGTGACGGTCGATGTAGCCGGTAGTCTCGATACGCCGGCGGTGCAGGAGAGATTGGACGGCCTCGATGAAGCGCAGCGCCAGCAGTATACTCGCAGCGTGGAGATGTTGCGCACGCAGGGTTTGACCATGATCCCCGTCGGGCTTTTTACCTCGTTGGTCATCGTCGGCGGTCTGCTGATGGCTGTGGCTCGCTTTATATTCCATGTCGAGTTGAGTTTTCGTCAGGCACTAATTATCAAGGCGTATGCAACGCTGGTCGTGGCGCCGGAATGGTTGGTGCGCGCCGTGCTTATTTTAGCAGCCGACTCGCCCTTTGTCTATACGGGACCGGGGGTATTTGTCGGGGATGCGGCTTCTGCTACGTTCTTTGGACGCGTGCTTTTGGGCATTAATTTTTTTGATATCTGGCAGGTTTGGATAATGGGCGCGGGGTTGGCCGTGCTGGGCGGCATCGGTATTAAACGCGCGACCTGGGCGCTCGGCGTGCTGTGGTTGTTGTGGTTGTTGGGTGGTTCGGGTTTGGAATTACTTGGAGAACAGGCCGGCCTGAAGGCCGTGTAAACCTAGGTGCAAATTAGCGAGAATTTTATGAGCCTTGTATTGCTAGTGCGCAGGTGCACGCAGGTACTATGCATCTTATTGTGCAGCCAGACGTGGGCCTTTGCCCAAGGCGCTCCCGTGCGCATCGGCATCGTGATTGACGGACCTTGGAGTATGGATCACCAACAAGTGCGCGCGCTCTTTGAGCGCGAGGTCGTCGAATTGACTCGCGGTGAATTCGACGTGCGCTTTCCCGCCGACAAAGCGCTCGTTGCCGATGCGAGTGCTACAGGCGTTGCGCGCGCACTCGATCGCCTACTAGCTGACCCAGAAGTTGATATGGTGGTTGCTGGGGGCGTGTTGGCATCGCACGAAGCGGGGCGCCGTAGCTCTTTGCCAAAACCTGTATTGGCGCCGGTCGTTATCAATGCTTCTGTGCAGGGAATTCCGCTGCACGGGCAGTTTAGCGGCGTGGCGAATCTGAGCTATGTGGTTTTCCCCTCCGATATCCAGAACGATTTAGAAGTCTTTGCCGAGGTCGTGCCCATAAAGCGTGTGGCTATGCTCTATGCCGGTGCGATTGGTCGCGCCATACCGGAGCTCGTACAACATCATATAGACGAAGCTGCTCAGGTGGGTATCGAGGCTGTGCCCTTGCCTGTAGAGGGGGATGTGGACGCATTGATGGAGGGATTGCCTGCGGATGTCGACGGCGTTTTTATCGCGCTGCCTTTGTATTTGCCATTGGCAGGCGAAAAGGGTCTAGCGCAGGCATTGGCCCAGCGCCGGATACCTTCTTTTTCAGCGTTGAGTACGGACCAGGTAGCTCAGGGATTTATGATGGGAGTGCATTCGGGGGCCGATGTCGAGCGTTTAGTGCGGCGCACGGCGCTGAGCGTGCAGCGCATACTGCTGGGCGAGAAACCCGAAGAGTTGCCGGTGGTATTTTCTCGTCGCCAACAGCTAACGCTCAATATGGCCACGGTGCGGGCCGTTGGGGCCGATCCGAGTTGGGGCATACTGACAGAAGCCAAGTTAGTAGGGGGCGAGTCCACGCAAAATGTGCGCCGCTTGACCTTGGTCGGGGCGGTACAGGAGGCTATGCGCGCCAATTTAGATCTGTTGGCAGGCGCTGGCGATATAACGGTGGCTGCGCATGGGGTGCGACAGGCGACGGCGGATCTGCTGCCCCAGGTAGAGTTGGCGGCTACGGGAGTGGTGATAGACGAGTCGCGTGCCGGTTTCTTGAGCCAGGCAGAGCAAAGCTTGACAACTAACGCTACTTTGACGCAGCTGCTCTATGCCGAGGGGGCTCGTGCCAACCGCGATATACAGCGCTATCTAAAAAAAGAGCGCCGTCTGCAATTGCGCGAATTGCGGCTCGATATTGCTCTAGCTGCGGCCACGTCTTATTTGAATGTGCTGCGCGCGCAAACGTTAGAACGGGTGCAGGCGCACAATCTCGAATTGACGCGCTCCAATTTAGAACTGGCGCGGATGCGTAAACTCACCGGTGCCTCCGGTCCAGCAGAGGTCTACCGTTGGGAAAGTCAGATTGCCAGTAGTCGCCGCTCTGTCATCGACGCCAATGCACAGCGCAACGTAGCAGAGATCGCGCTCAATCGCTTTTTGCAGCGTCCATTGGAAGAAGCATTTTCCGTGCAGGAGACGGGTTTACACGACGAGGCACTCGTGGCGCACGACGCGCGCTTTATGCACTATATGGCGAGCCCGAAAAATTTTAGAACACTGCGTGCCTATATGGTCGAAGATGCGCTGAGCTCGGCGCCGGAACTACAGCGTTTAGACGTGGCAATTGCCGCGCGCGAACGGGCGCTAAAAGCGGCATCGCGGGCGCTGTGGGCACCGACGGCAGCGCTGAGCGGCCAGTTGCACCATACCCTGTACGAAGGGGGTGAGGGGGCGGGAACGCCGGCGCCGGGAGAGCTGCCCTTTCCCGTCAGTGGCGACGATACGCATTGGGACGTGGCGCTGAACCTGAGTTTTCCACTCTACTCCGGTGGCGGAAAATCTGCGCTGAGGCAACAGACACAGGCCGAGTTAGAGCAATTGCGTCTGCAGCGGCAGGCACTGGCCGAGCGCGTCGAGCAGCGCATCCGCTCGTCGCTGCATATGGCGGGTGCCTCCTATGCGGGTATTAGTCTAGCGGCAGCAGCAGCGGTGGCGGCTAATAAGAACTACGAGTTGGTCAAAGATGCCTACGGGCGCGGCGCAGTGAATATACTGGGTCTCCTAGATGCGCAGAATGCGGCGACACTGGCCGAAGAAGGCGCGTCGAATTCGGCCTATGACTTCCTAGTGGATCTAATGGCGGTCGAACGGGCCGTCGGCAAATTCTATTTTTGGGCTTCATCCGAAGAGCGGGATGCGTGGTTTGCGGCACTGGCTACGTTCGCCGTCAAAAAAAGCGAATAAAACGGTCGTAGTATAGGGTTGGCGAATGGGCTAACTTCGATTTTATGAGAGGGATGTTTTTATGAATAGGCAACGCGCGCTGTCGAGCTCGTTTTTGTGTCTACTGTTCTTTGTGGCCTGTGCAGACGAGGTGCCGCCGCCCGAGCCCATTATACGCCCGGTGCGTTCGGTGTTGGTCTATGCGACGGGGGCGGAGCGCGTTCGCAGCTTTTCGGGGACGGCGCGGGCGGGCGTAGAATCGCGCTTGAGTTTTAAGGTGACGGGCACCGTGCGCAGCGTAGGGGTGGCCGTGGGCGATGTCGTGCGTGCAGGACAGATGCTGGTAGAATTGGATGATCAGGACTATCGCTTGCAGGTGCAAGAGGCTGGGGCGGCGCTCAAGAGCGCCCAGGCGCAAACGCGCAACGCGCAGGCGCGTTTTACTCGCGCGCAGCAACTTTACGAGGATGGCAACGCGTCGCGCAGCGATCTCGATGCGGCACGTGCAGCCTATGAATCGGCGAACCAACAGGCCAAGTCGGGTGAGAAACGCCTGCAGTTGGCCAATTCGCAGCTGAGTTATACGCGTTTGCTGGCTCCGTTAGATGGGTCGATTGCCGCTTTGCAGGTAGAGGCCAACGAGAATGTGGGCCCGGGCCAAACCATTATTTTGCTCAACGCGGGTGCGCGCTTGGAGGTCGAGGTAGCCGTGCCTGAGATGCTGATAGCCCAGGTG
Source organism: Planctomycetota bacterium (assembly GCA_047616505.1). Taxonomy (GTDB): domain Bacteria; phylum Latescibacterota; class UBA2968; order UBA8231; family UBA8231. Next base: position 7,562 of record JBLHGI010000002.1, on the reverse strand, counting down.
CGCGAAGGTAGTGCCGCCGAAGTGCGTTTTGACGCGTTGGGGGGGCGTGTACTGTCCGCCAAGATAACAGAAGTCGGCGTGGCTTCGACGAGTATGGCCACGACCTTTGCGGTGGCCGTGCGGCTCGAGGGCGAAGACGCCGAGGTGCGTCCCGGCATGGCGGCCGAGGTCGATTTGCGCTTTGGCAATGGCAACCGCGAGCGCATCTACGTGCCGCCGGTAGCTATTGGCGAGGATCGCAGCGGGCGTTTTGCCTATACCGTTGAGGCCGCCGACGAGGGATTTGCCACGGTGCATCGTCGCACCGTGGCCATCGGTGAACTAACTACAGAAGGCCTAGAAATACTAGAGGGTTTGCAAGACGGCGAACGCGTAGTGACGGCGGGCATTAGCCGGATTTCAGATGGGCAGCGGGTGCGCCTGATGGGGGCTAATTAACATGGACATCACGCGCACGGCTATAGAAAAGAGTCGGGTGACGATCGTCTCCCTGCTCGTCATTTTTGTCGCCGGGATGAGCCTATACGAACAGATGCCGCGCAACGAAGATCCGGGTTTTATCATCCGCGCCGCACAGGTGCTGACCTTTTTCCCCGGCGCGAGTCCCGAGCGCGTCGAACTCTTGGTCACGGACAAGCTGGAAAAGGCAATCGAGGAGATACCGGAGCTCGATTTTGTCAATAGCACATCGCGTACGGGGTTGTCCGTTGTTATCGTCAATATCCTAGAGAGCGAAAGCGATATGCGGCCGATCTGGGACAAGGTGCGGCGCAAAGTCGAACGCGCTAGTCGGGAACTGCCGAACGGCGTCATCGGTCCGATTGTCAACGACGAGTTTGGCGACGTATTTGGCACAATTGTCACGCTGACGGGCGAGGGCTATAGCTATGCCGAGCTGAAAGAAGTTGCCGACCAGGTGCGCAACGAACTGCTAAAAATCGACTATACTGCCAAGGTCGAGATCCACGGCGCACAGCAGGAACGCATTTTTGTCGAGTACCATAATGCTCGTTTAGCCGAGCTGGGCATTTCGGCATTTTACCTGAAAAATATACTGGACAGCCGCAATATTTTGCTGCCCGGCGGCGATATTAATACGGGCTACGAGCGCATAGTTTTAGAGCCCTCGGGCAATTTCGAATCGGTCGAAGAGTTGAGCCGCACCATTATCAACGTGCCCGGCAGCGGCGATTTGGTTTATCTGGGTGATATTGCGCGCGTGTATCGGGGCTATGTCGATCCGTCGACGCAACTCGTGCGTTCATCGGGTATCCCCGCACTGGCGTTGGGGGTTTCGCTAAAGGAAGGCGGCAACCTCATCGAGTTGGGCCGCGGCGTCAAGGAGACGCTGCGGCGCTTAGAAGAGCGCTATCCAATCGGTCTCGAATTCGACCTGATCTCTTTCCAGCCGGATATAGTGGAGAAGAAGGTGGACGACTTTGTCGTCAACTTGCTACAGGCCGTCGCCATCGTCATTGTCGTGATGCTGATCAGTTTGGGTTTTCGCACCGGCATGGTCGTATCTACGTTGATCCCGATGACGGTTGTCACCAGCCTATTGGTGATGAATTATTTGTCGATTGGTCTCGATCAAATGTCACTGTCGGCGCTGATCATTGCTCTGGGACTGCTGGTCGACAATGCCATTGTGATGAGCGAATCGGTGCTGGTGCGCTTAGAGCGCGGCATGGATGCCGTTGAGGCCGCCGTGGATTCGGCACGCGAGTTGCGCGTACCGCTGCTGGTCTCATCGCTGACGACTTCGGCTGCCTTTCTGCCCATCTATCTGGCCGAGTCAACCGTCGGCGAATATACGGCGCCTCTCTTTGAAGTCGTCAGCATTGCCCTGCTGTGCAGTTGGCTGTTATCGCTGACGATGATTCCGCTCTTTTGCGTAAAATTTATGCGCGCCAAGCCCAAGTCGGCCGACGAGGCGGCGCAGTCAAATTTTTACGTGCGCTATCGCAATTTCCTTCTGCTGTGTCTGCGTAACCGCTGGGCCAGTATTGCCATCACCGTCGCTGTATTTGCTATCGCGATGCAGGGCTTTGGCCTGATTCCCAGTATCTTTTTCCCGACGAAAGACCAGACGACTTTTACCGCCGAATTCGAGCTGCCGATCGGCGCGCCTATTGAGCGTACGCAGAAGGTTGTCGAAGGGCTCGAGGCTTTTATTGTCGAAGAGTTATTAGTGGGTGAAGCGCGTTCCGAAGGCATCGTCAACTGGGCGAGTTTCATTGGCCAGGGGCCGCCTAAATTTTCTCTGGCCTTTAATTCAAAACCCGCTAGCCCAGAATATGCGATGCTGCTGGTCAATACGAGTTCCTACGCCATTCTGCACGATATGATCGCCCGCATGGAAGAATTTTGTCTAAAAAATTATCCCGATGTAAAACCCGATATCCGCAGCTTGCTCAATGGGCCACCGGTGGCCAACCCCATTGCGGTGCGCATATCAGGTGAGGACCAGGACCAGGTCTTTGCCATAGTTGACCGGGTTAAAGCGCAGCTGAAAAATATACCTGGCAGCAAAAATATCGCCGAGAATTGGGGGCCGCGAACTAAGAAATTAGAAGTGCACATCGATCAGGCGCGGGCGCGTCGGGCTGGGCTGACGAGCCAAGATGTGGCCGTGTCGTTGCAGACGGTGCTCAGCGGATTTGAGGCGACGCAATATCGCGAGGACGATGAGGTAATTCCCGTGTCGCTGCGCTCGGTCGAAGCCGACCGCCAAGATGTGGGTAAGTTGGAGAGCTTGAATATTTTTTCTCAGGCGAGCGGCCGTAGCGTACCGCTCAAACAAGTGGCCGATATTGAGGTGGTTTGGCAGCCTTCGAAAATCCTCCGCCGCGATCGTTTGAAGACCGTTACAGTATCGGCCGGCATAGAAGAAGGCGTGACGGCGATCGCTCTTTTTGAACAATTGCGCAGTTGGCTCGATATAGAAACACAAAACTGGCCCGTGGGCTATAGCTACGAGTTTGGTGGCGAGTGGGAAGCTTCGGTCGAGGGCAACGAATCGATTGGCGTCAAGGTGCCTATCGCTCTGCTGATTATCGTGCTTTTATTAGTCGGGCAGTTTAATTCAATTCGCCGCCCCGTCATTATTCTACTGACGATTCCGCTCGGTTTGATCGGCGTAGTTTTTGGTCTGCTGATTGCTAATTCCTATTTTGGTTTTATAACCTTTTTAGGGGTGATCGCTCTGTCTGGCATCATCATTAACAATGCAATTGTGCTAATCGACCGCATCAAGATTGAAATAGAAGAAAACGGTTTAGAACCGCCGCGCGCCGTGATAGAGGCAGCACAGGGGCGCCTGCGGCCTATTTTGTTGACTACTTGCACGACGATAGGTGGTATGGTGCCGCTGTGGTATGGAGGCGGTCCTATGTTCGAGCCGATGGCTATTACTATTATATTCGGTTTGCTCTTTGCCACGCTGCTGACGTTGGGCGTTGTGCCCGTGCTCTACTCGCTCTTTTTTAGAGTTCAGTACAAAGATTTTAGCTACTAATACCTTTTCTCAGCTGCGCCGTATAGGAGGACTTGATGCCTAACGCAATCGAGAGAGTGCCGCGCCTGCGACCAGTGTGTTAGGACGATAGCAGCAGTCTAATGAGCCGCTTAATGGATTAATGACCCTTTCCAAGGTCTCGGAGAACATGTTATCTTAAGCGCCGTTGGTGAAGTGTGTCGAAATTCCCAAGGGAGGGATCCACAGTGCACAGATCGATAGCTTTGTTTTGTTCTTTGTTGACACTCGTTGTGCTGAGCGCATTCTCCGCCGAGGCACAGGAGCAGGTGGAGACCGATTCCCTCGCCTTTGAAAGCAAACACTATCCCGCATTACAAGTCCCGCAGTTGCTGTGGAACGGTTTGGTCTATCCATTGGGCCAATTTACCATCTACTCCGAGCATACGCGCCTACCACAGCGGGTCAACAATTGGTTTACTAATGAGGCGCAGACTTTTGGGCTCTTGCCGCAAGTGCAATTGGGAGGCGAGACGGGTTCGGGGGGTGGTTTGCGCAGCTTCCACAGCGATCTCTTTGGCGCCGGCGTGCAGGCCGAAGCGCTCTATGTGTATGCCGGTGGGCGCGGGCAGACGGGACAAGCGCTGCTGAGTGATGAAGAAGTGGCGGGTGGCAAACTCTATTGGCTGAGTCAATTTGAATGGCTAAAAACGCGTAATCAAAGCGCTACGATCAACGGCGGTTGGCGCGAAAGCAAGATTCGACGCTTGGCAGTAGAACAGTTGGATGCGCGTTTTAGTTTGGGTTTGCGTCTGCACGATTATACGCTGGAGCAATTTGTTAGCAACACGGTAGTAGAGGGGCGCGTGAGTTTTGGTCGCCGCGATCTGACGCAGCGCTCCGGTGTTGGTGACTGGCCTTTTCCAACACCCGGTTATACGGTTGAAGCGGATCGTCTGCTCGGTTTGGGGGCTGATATTTCACTCTTTAGCGTCGGGGCGCTTTTGGCCTATGACGATCGCGATAGCAGTGAGCCAACGACAGAATTAAGCCACCCTATCAACTATGTTTTGCCCGGTCGAATTTTGCATAAGGAGGGCGATCTCTATCATCAGTTCCGCGATATCTACTATCCTGAACGCGGCGGCCTACTACAGGTCGAAGCCGATCTCGTATCGGGGGATAAGGAGGTGCGCTTTGTGCGGCTCGGCGCTGAGGTCCAGCGCTTCTTTACCCTCTTTTGGCGCCATCGAATATTGGCATTGCGCGCGCGTTTAGACAAGGTTAGCGCCTTGGGTAGTGAATCGATTGTGCCCTATACCGAGCTTCCTACCTTGGGGGGTAGCCAGCGACTGAGGGGATATCGCCGTGGCGACTTTCGCGGTGAAGGAGCGCTCTTGTTGAGCGCCGAATACCGCTGGCCAATCTGGGACAGTTGGAGCGCGTATTTGTTCTTGGACGAAGGACAGGTTTTTGACGAGTTCGGCGAGATCGAAGCCGGCGAGTTGCATTCTTCGTGGGGTGGTGGCATAAATATCCGCACGGCCGAGGCCTATTTAATTGGTTTGCGCATTGGTCATAGTTCCGCCGAAAATGCATTGATCGGTTTCACGTTAGAACAGGAGTTTTAGATGCGCATATCTCTTATGCTGATCGCACCTATATGCGCTCTGCTCTTCCCCGTATTGACTGGCGCCGATGAGCTGTCGACGGCACCTATAAAGTGGCATGATCCCGATAGTAGACCGATTGAGGAGCCGGCGGAAATTGTCGAGAACCAGGTCTGGGATATCGCCGACCACACGTTCTTCTTTCAGGTTGGCAAAGTACTCGATTTGGGATGGAGCGCGCGCCGGATAGGCAATTTGCTCAACATCGCGCCGCCCAAACAGGCAGACAATCTCAATGAGCTAGGCGAAGTGCCGAACTCTTCGTGGTACGAAAATCGTCACTTTCTCTATCCGCTGAATATTGCAGAACTCAAACGCGGGGCGGGCGAGGCCGTGCCCAATACTGGAGGGCCATGGGAGATTGTCGCCGGCAAGTTTGAAGGCGGGACCGCCGGTTTTACGATTAAGGATGCCAACGGCCAGCGCTTTTTGCTCAAATTCGATTCCGAGGGCAATAACGAAATGGGTTCGGCCGCCGAAGTTATCGCCACCAAGGCGCTCTATGCCGCTGGTTATAATGTGCCGCGAAACTCCGTCGTTTATTTTGATCCCAAGATTTTAAAAGTCGGACGCAAGGCGACGGTACCCACGTCCGATGGCGGCAAGCGCCCGATGCAAGAAGCCGATATGCAGGGTATTCTCGACAATATCATTCCACAGCCCGACGGCACCTTGCGCTGTGTGGCCAGCGCCTTCTTGTCGGGTAAGCCCGTGGGTATTTTCGATTATCACGGTCTTCGCAAAGACGATGCCAACGATCGCGTCGATCACGAGCACCGGCGCGAATTGCGCGGTCTGCGCGTTATTGGTTCGTGGATGAACGACGCCGATCGCCGCGCCGCCAACACGCTCGATATGTTGGTAGAAGGCGAGGCGGGGCAGCGCTATATAAAACACTATCTAATTGATATGGGGTCGGCCTTTGGCTCCAATAATTTGATGCCGCACCTGCCGAAATACGGTAACGAGTACGTGTGGGATCCACGCACTATTTTGCGTTCGATCGTTTCGTTGGGTTTTTACCGCAAGCCGTGGGAAGAGCCGCTGCCGATAACATATCCCGAGCTGGGTTATTTTGAGAACGAAACGTTTGCTGCCGGTTCGTGGGTGCCGACTTACCCGAACCCGGCTTTCGAGCGCTGCACCAATCGCGATGGTTATTGGGGTGCCAAAATCGTCATGTCTTTTAGCGACGAGGATATCGTGGCCATGGTGTCAACGGGACACTATTCCAATGCCCAAGCGGGTGCGGAGTTGACTCGTCTGTTGGCCGAGCGTCGCGATATGATCGGCCAGTACTGGTATGCGCGCGTCAATCCATTGGATCATTTTGCCGTGCATGACGGTGCGCTCGCCTTTGCCGATCTGGCCGTGGTGGGAGGACTGCAAGAAGCTGGTTCGACGCGCTACCGTTTTCAGCGTCTCGATGCCGAGGGGGAAAACGTCGGCGCAGTGCGCGAATTGACGTATGTCGATCTGGAGCGACTCGGTGTGGATTGGGTGCAAAGCGCTAGCTCAGCGTCCTTTAAGCGAGTCGCCAGTGTTGGAGGGGGGCCGAGTGCCTCCACACGTGTTTATTTACCGTTGCCCGCCGATTTGCAGTCCATGGCATTTCACGGCTACGAGATTCATACGCAGCGCGGCGCAGCCAAGTGGAGCAAGGCTGTGCGCGCTTATTTCTATCTATGGGATGACGGGCGTTACCAGCTCGTGCGCGTAGAGCGCGAGGAGTAAGAGATGGCTAATCCGCTCAAACAAGTGCTGGACATCCGCCGTGAAGAGTGGCCGTTGGCGCTCCCGATGTGTGCGTATTTCTTTCTGGTCATCACGACATTCTGGGTGCTCAAGCCAATTAAAAAAGGCCTGTTTATCGCCTTTTACGAGCAAGACGGTTTCCAACTGTTGAGCTGGCATATGAGTGGATCGCAGGCCGAGCTGCTTGCCAAAGTGCTCAATATGGGCGTCGCCCTTGTCGCTGTGACCGTTTTTACGCTGTTGGCGCGCACGCTACAGCGGCAACAGCTGACCTTCGCATTTTCTGTGTTTTTTGCCATCGCCTATGTGCTCTATAGCTTGTTATTGGATGCGCCATCGGCTTTGGTTGTTTGGTCTTTCTATTTGTTTGGCGACCTCTATAGCACGCTGATGGTGGCGACGTTCTTTGTCTTTCTCAACGATAGTGTCAACTCGGCGACGGCCAAACGCATCTATGGTTTAGTCGGTCTCGGCGGCGTGGCGGGCGGGGCTTTTGGCTCGACGATCGTGCGTTCGAAAATTCGCGATCTGGCGACGAGTGAGTGGATGTGGGTGTGTTTGGTTTTGGGAGCGTTGATCGTGATTTGCGCCTGGCTTGCGGGACGGCAGGTCCAGGCGCCTCCCGTTAAAGAAGAAACATCCTCTGAGCCTGTCGCAGCCGC
>JBLHGI010000001.1:0-60027 GCA_047616505.1 Planctomycetota bacterium | reverse complement strand
TCCCTGAGCTAGCACATGCGCTTCCGCGACCTGCGACTCGGCGTCAAACAGAGCATCGGCTTCGGTTCTATCCTACTCATTGCGGCTGTGGTGCATTTCTACTCCATCAACCGCATGTCCGCCATCAAGGACGAGATCGATCGCATCAGCAATAGCTGGCTACCGCGCGCCATGGCCATCGCCGAAGCCAATCTCGGCACGGCCGCCCTGCGCACCGAGCAACTGCAGCACGCCGTCGCTACCAGCGAAGAAGAAAAACAGCTGCGCGCCGACCGCATGGTCGCACTCATCGACCGCATCAACAACAGTCTCGACACCTACGCCGATCTGCGACAGCGCGCCGAGGCCAACGACCTCTACGGCCCAAAAGAAGCACAGCTCTATGCCGCTTTCGACGGCAGATGGGATGCCTACCAAGAACTCTTCGTCGACTTCTTTCGCCTCTCGCTAAAAAACGAACGCCAACAAGCCCTCGACCTACTCAACGGCGATATGGGCCGTATCTACGCCGAGTTCAGTGCCGATTTAGAGGCATTAGTTCGCGCCAACCGCGACAATACATTGGCGGCAGCCCAGCGCGCCGAGACGGCCTTTCGCGCCACCCGCGCCTTTACCTCGACCCTGCTCTTGGCCACCGTGCTATTATCTGCTTTTATTGGCGCTTGGTTGGTGCGCTATATCGCCGTGCCAGTGCAAGAATTAGAGCAGGCGGCCCAGCGCGTAGCCGAAGGCGATACCGGCGTGAGGCTAGAAATTGGCAGCAGCGATGAGATCGGCAACCTAGCCCATTCTTTTAACCAAATGACCATCGCCCTGCGCGATCGCCAAGAAGAGGTCAGCCAGGCCAACCGCACATTGGCCGAAAAAAACAGCGACCTCGAAGAAACGCTCAGGAAATTACAAGAGGCACAACAACAGCTGATCATGCAGGAGAAAATGGCCTCACTCGGCAACTTAGTGGCCGGTGTCGCCCACGAGATCAACAACCCCATCGGCGCCATCAACAGCGCCTCTAACACCTCTGCACGCTCTATAGAAATCGTGCGCACCGCATTCGAAAAACACGCCGATACACTGGCCGACGAGAAGCGCTTGGGCCGCGCACTCGAAGTACTCAGCCGCAACAACGACGTGGCTGTCATGGCCAGCGAGCGCATTGGACGCATCGTGCGTAGCTTGCGCAATTTTGCGCGTCTCGACGAGGCCGAGTTCCAAAGTACCGACTTACACGAAGGGCTCGACAGCACGCTAACGTTGCTCGATCACGTCATAAAAAATCGCATTGAAGTGATACGAGAATACGGCGACCTGCCGCAGATCAACTGCTTCGCCAACCAGCTCAATCAGGTCTTTATGAACATCATAAACAACGCCGCGCAGGCCATCGATGGTTCGGGTAAAATCACGCTGCGCACTCGCCTTGAAGAAGGCGAGGTCAAAATAGAGGTGACAGATACCGGCAAGGGCATTGCACCAGAACACCTGGAGCGCATCTTCGACCCTGGTTTTACTACGAAGGGCGTCGGTGTTGGCACGGGTTTAGGACTGTCCATATGCTATAATATCATGCGCCAACACCGAGGCCGTATGGAAGCGGAAAGCGAGATCGGCAAAGGCACTACCATGAGGATTGTACTGCCGAACGACTTGCAGGAACCAGCGGCGGAAAAAAACTATTGAGCAGACCGTCCACCAGCAGCCTAGGGAGCACCCAAACCCATGCCACTAACCGACCAACAAATAACCCAATTCCAACAGGAGGGTTATACCACTGCCCCCGCCTTCTTCGACCCACGCGAAGTTCAGGCACTACAAGCCGAAGTCGAGCGATTCAAACGCGAGGGCCTCGTGCGCAACGTAGCCACCGAAGGCGATGGCGAAACCCTTTCAGATACCAAAGCCAACCTGCAGCTGATACCCCTCTACGACAAGAGCGACCTAATTCGCGCCCTGCCCTTCGACGAGCGCGTCAGAGAGGCCATCACCCAGCTCATCGGCACTCCCACCCTCTTGCACCTGGACCAAATGTTTCTCAAACCCGGCCAGCATGGCGTGGGCACCTCTTGGCACCAGGACAACGCCTATTTTAAGATACGCGACCCACTGCGCGGCACCGCCATGTGGATCGCCATACACGACGCGACCGTGGCCAATGGCACCATCCACGTCGTGCCCGGCTCGCACGAGGAACAATACGAACACAGCCGCGATCCCAACTCCAACCATCACATCTATTGCAGTGTGCCCGAAGAGCGCGCCGTGCCCATCGAGCTAGCCGCGGGCGGCGTAGCTTTTTTCTGTTATGGTACCGCACACTCGACCAAAGCCAACAAAACCGAGGACGAGCGCGCCGGTATGGCCTTTCATTTTTTGCATCGCGACTATGTATCCGAAGCGCGATTAGCCGACGAAAAACCGCTGCTAACCGGACCCGATGCCACCGGTGGCCTGAGTGAATATGGCGTACGCGTGGAGGGCACGTGGAGCGATGAGATAGATAATGTGCTAAAAAACGCCTAAAAAAACGCATTTTCCCAACCCAACAGGAGCCCCCATGCCCAGAGTAGACGCCGACGAACTGCGCCGCATCGGTTATGAGCTTTTCGAAAAAGCTGGCTGTTCGCCAACGGATGCGCGCACAGTCGTTGACCACCTCGTAGACTCTTCACTCTACGGCCACGACTCGCACGGCCAGATTCGCATCTACGAATATATTCGCCACATTCAAGACGGCATCTTTGACCCGAAGGGCCAACCACACGTCGAAACGGATCGCCCCTGTGCCGCTACCGTAAATGGCGGCGGCGCCTTAGGCCAGATCGGCGGCGCCTTTGCCACCCAGTTAGCGGCCGACAAGGCGCGCGAGTACGGCGTGGCGACCGTGACACTGCGCAATACTAGCCACGTCGGCCGCGTCGGCGCCTATCCGCTGCAAATCGCCCGCCAGGGACAGATCGGCCTCGTCTTTTGCAACGCGGGAAACCTAGGACGCCAGATCACTCCCTACGGCGGACTCGATGGCAAACTCAGCACCAATCCCATCGCCTTTGCCGCACCTCGGCGCAACGCCGATCCCATTCTCGTCGATATGACGACGTCCGTCTGTGCCGAGGGCAAAATACGCGTGGCATCCAACAAAGGCGTCCCCTTGCCCGCTGGGTGTATCATCGATGCCGAGGGCAATCCATCTACCGACCCGCAGGCCTACTTAGGTAAACCGCCGGGTGCCATGTTGCCGTTGGGCGGGCCCTTTGCCTACAAGGGGTATTGTCTGAGTTTTATAGTTGAAATACTAGGCGGCGCACTCAGCGGCCAGGGTTGTGCCGCCGGCGCGACCGTAATGCAGAGCAATGGGCTGTGCATCACCGCGTATAATATCGACCACTTCACCGATCGCGAGGCGTATTTTGACGAGTTGGAAACGTTCATCGCCCACGTCCACACGAGTCGCATCGACCCACGCATAGGGGAGATTCTGCTGCCCGGCGAGCCGGAGTTCCGCTCGGCCAGCCAGCGCCAGGCCGAGGGAATTCCCATCGACGACACCACGTGGCAGCGCATCGGCCAGGCGGGTTTAGGTCTGGGCCTCGACCCAAGCTCTTGGCAAACGCTGGACAACTAACGGCCAGCGGCCGACCTTACGACCTATAAGCTCCCATACTACGATCTCAAAGCCGGCCCATGCGAGTATTACTCATTGAGGACAACCGCAGCACGCAGTTTCTGTGCACCCAGGTGCTAGAGGCGCTTGGTCACGAGGTCGTCGCCTACCCCGACGCCGAGGCCGCTTGGTCCGACTATCAGCGCGAGAGTTTTCCGCTGATAGTGACGGATTGGATGCTGCCTGGTATGAGTGGCCTAGAGCTATGCCAAAAGGTGCGCCACACGCCGACGGGGGACGTCACCGTCGTGTTGGTTATTACGGCGCGCCACACAAAAGAGGACCTCGAGACCGTTTTAAATGCCGGTGCCGATGACTACCTGACCAAACCCATAGATGTAGGGCTATTGCGCATCCGCCTCGCCATTGCGCAACAACAAGTGCGCACGCTCGCAGAGCGCCGACGAGCACAGACGCAGGTCGGAGGAATGATCCAGCAGCTCGAGCAAAGCCACGATGATCTACAGTCCATTTTGCACCAATTGCCCATGGGCACAGCACTGACCAATGCCGAAGGACGCATCATCTTTATAAGCGAGGTCGCCAGCCAGCAATTTTTCGGAGGGCGCGGACGCGATGTCTTGGACCAGCGCTGGCAGCAGGCCTTTCCCTTTTCTGCCGAAGATTACACGCAGCTAAAATCAATGGCGCGGAAACTCCCAGACAAGCGCAAAAAAGTCATCGCCCGCGTCGAGGGCCTAGGGGGCCAGAATCGCTGGATTGATGTAGAAGTGCTGGACGATCCGCGCGACCCACAGCGCAAAATATTTCTCTTCTTCGACGTGTCCGAAATGCACGATTTGCGCCGTCAGATAGACGAAAAGACCCAATTTTATGACTTAGTCGGGCGCAGTAAGGCCATGGGCCTGGTATATCAGCAGATTCGCGAAGTAGCCAATGCCGACTGGACCGTGTTAATACAGGGCGAGACCGGTACTGGCAAGGAGCTAGTCGCCCGCGCTCTGCACTCGACTAGCCACCGCAGCGACAAGCCCTTCCTCGCCCTCAACTGTGCCGGACTTACCGATACACTCGTCGGCTCACAGCTCTTCGGCCACGTGCGCGGTGCTTTTACCGGGGCCATTAGCGATCACCAGGGCGTGCTGGAAGCGGCCAATGGCGGCACGCTTTTGCTAGATGAAATCGGCGATCTTCCGCTCGATATACAGGGTAGTCTACTGCGCGTACTACAGGAAAAAGAAGTGACGCGCTTAGGCGAAAACACACCGCGCAAAGTAGATGTGCGTATTCTCGCCGCCACCCACCGCGACTTGAGCATCGAAGTGGAGCAGGGCCGTTTTCGCGAAGATCTACTCTACCGGCTGCGCATCGCGCGCATCCTGCTGCCCCCTCTACGCGAGCGCCGCGAAGATATACCCGCCCTAACGGCGGCCTTTCTGCGCGAAGTCGGGGCGACCAGCGGCAAGAGCGTGCGCGATATCAGCCCGCAGGCGATGGGACTGCTGATGGATTATTGGTGGCCGGGCAATGTGCGCGAGTTGCGCAACGCCATAGAGTTTGCTCTCTTTCGCTGTTCGACTGCCGTTATCCAAGCTGATGACCTACCGCCGGAGACTACGGAGAGTGAACCATTCCCGCTTCGCCAGATAAAGGCCTTGCCAGTCCACGCTAGCCGGCTGGGAACGGGAGCATCGGGAGCATATACGCCTCCTCAGCAAAATACTCAACTCTCCAACGGACAAAAGCTGCCCCTCTCAGACTCCCTACAGCTAATGGACGAGGAGAGCCGCATCTTGGCAGCGCTTAAACGCACACGCGACAACCGAGCGGCGGCGGCCCGATTATTGGGAATGAGCCGAGCCACCTTCTATCGCCGCCTATCAGATTTTAATATCCAAACAAAAAGATAACATTCATGTCTCATAATGTCTCACATATGTCTCATAATGTCTTTTTTATGAGACATTATGAGACATTATGATTATGTACTATATTATTGTATGCTGTTATAAAACAATACTATACGGCGCTCTTTAATTCATGGCATAGCACTTGCTAAATCTTGGTGAACTAATAATTCTTCTCGGAAGGAAGAGTGCACTATGAGTGAAAACAAAGACTATTCTGACGCGGCGATTAACGCTCTGTATGGGACCGAACCCATTGGCAGATCTACAGCAACTGCTGCACGTCCTGCCAAAGGCAGAGCTAGCCACCACACTGTGCACAACCGCCATCAGCCCGGCTTTGAAAAAAAGGCCCCGATAAATTTGTACAGCCTAATCTTCGCGGTGTGTGCCACTATTTCGATGCTGACCTACTTTGTAGCCAAATAGAGCTAATGATTGATTAGAACTGTGTGATCAAAAGGGTATCCTTTCTTCCTTCCGACTGAAAAGTCTTTTGTTTACACAGCAAAACGCGCCCCCAATTGGAGGCGCGTTTTGTAATTTATGCGATGAACTAGAGGGGGTCGAGAGGCGACCCTAAAAGCTCAGGCCCATGCCTCACACCCTCTAAACGCCATGTGCTCGCCCGCTATATAGCGGGGCCGAGGCAAATAGTCGTTAACGCCTTCTACCGCCTCACCGCGCAATAAGAACCCGCTCGGCCACGGTTTGTCGCTGACGATGCGCGTCGTCGTTGGTATATAGCGAATCGTCAAACCACAGCGCCTCACATCCGAAACATTGGCGTTGGAACCATGTACGATACTGGGATGGTGCACCGACACACCGCCCGCTTTTAATGCAATATCCACCGCCTTGCTATCATCGACTAATTCGGGATCCATGCGCGAGCTGAGCACATTGGCTTCGTCCGTGTGTCGCTTCATTTCGTGCAGCTCCATATGCTGTGTGCCCGGCACCACGCGCATGCAACCATTTTCCGGCAGCGAATCGTCGACCGCCAGCCACAGCGTCACCACCTCCATCGGCTCCAGCGGCCAATATGACCCGTCCTGATGCCAGAGCACGGGCTGACCATCGCCCGGCGGTTTGCTGATATAATGCGAGGCAAAGAGCGCAATATTCGGCCCCAGGTATTGCTCGGCGATATTGAGCAGGCGCTCGTCGCTGATCAAGCGCACCCAAAACGGGTCGTTCGTCATCAAGTTATTGTGCAGCTGCTCGGGCCTGAGATCCGGGTTCTTCTGCAATAGCCAATTGACATGGTCACTGGCCTCGCGCACCAAATCCGCATCGATAACATTCTCATAAATAGCATAGCCATCGCGATCAAACTGCTCTTTTAACGCACTAGCGGATGTACTCATCCCACACTCCTTTATCCTTAGTCTCTATTTCCCCTCAACCCCCACTCCCAATTTACTTTGGTAATCTCATTCCCATACCTTACTTTTTTTCTCCACTAACGTCAAAACTGCATCCACCTATAGTCCGAGGGCAATTAGGGATTTCCCTGTCGGGCGAGAATGAGCGAAAGGGAAGCCCTAATTGCCCCTTGCGCACATGGCCTTCAATGCAATATAGACTCCCACAGCAAGTCTTCCCAGAAAACCCCAACCTCTACTCCAATAGCGACGACCGCCCCAACACCGGTCTGCGCGAAGGTGCCATACCACACGCGGAAGTCAACGACACGATTCGCGCCAATCCCAAGACCATCATCTTTGGCCAACAGACCCGCCTGCGCAACGGCCAGCTCATGCCCGACGAAAAGCTGCCGCGTTTTTACGCCGGCCACGACATGGTCAAGTTCTTCTACAGCGCCATCCGCCAACTACCACCCTATCTGATCGATGCCCTGCTCGACAACAACGTCAGCGTCACGCTGGTGCAAGGCCCTTCGCTGCTGGTTTTCCACCACCCGCGCGAACACCAATCCTTTCACGTAGGGCGCACGCGACGCACGCTCTACATTCCCGAAATGGTGCTGCGCGAAGCCTTTGAGAAGGGCTATGATTATTGGGCGATCAGCGAGATCATTATCCAAGAAGCCTGGCCATTACTCAACTATCTGCTCATCCTCGAAACCGTGCGCCGGCTCCAGGACCATCTCAAAACACGCTATACAATTGGTTATTATATCATCAAGGACACGCTGCGCCGGCTCAACAAACACCTCGACGATAACGACGACAAAAAAGAAGACGAAATTCGCGTGTTTTTTCGCTATTACGCCAATGCCCTCTACCGTTTGAGACCCTCCATTCGCGAGCGCGATCCCTACGATATAACCGATGAAATATTCGACGAAAGCCGCGAGCGCTTCTGGTCTCACCTCAAATTGTACGACCTCTGTGAGATCTACCAGTATCCGACGTATTTTGCCATCGACCGCGATATCGTGCACACGGCGGCCTTTCGCCTGGCCGAAGAACTCTCGCTGCCCCTAGAGCCGCAGACGACCGCAGATATCATGCACGACCTGTGGGACGAGGCACGCTTTAAACTCAGCCGCTCGCTGCGCACCGAAGACCTGCTCGAAAAACTCATTCTTATTGGCGCCGATGGCATGCGCGATTTTCTCGCCACCGTCGCCGAAGAGCAAGTCTATGGCTATAGCTATGTGACGGCCAACCGCTACGACGGCTACAATATTGTCGATGGCTTCGGCAAAATGCTACAGAGCTATTCGACGACCTTCACGTCCAAGATGCCCGGATCGCTGGGCCATCATTTCAACGGACTGCACCAGTATTTTCTGCAGCAAAAGCGCTACGAATTCTTCGAACAATTCGCCGTGATGGACGAGCGCGCCCAAGAGGAAAATATGCGCGAAGTGCAGGAGATGCTCTACCGCATGATCGAAGTGCGCTTGCGCCCTTCGCAGGCGCCCGACTTTAAACGCAGGGTAGAGCTAGCTGGCAGCGCGCGCGTGCTCATTGATGCCGGCCAAGGTCTAGTGGAAAAGCCCGAGCCAAACGAAGAGAACGAACATCTCTGCGGCCTGCTGGCCATGCTCGATCGCCACCCGATGTATCACACGCGCTTTTTAGAGCAATACCGCGAGCTGTCCGGCCAAGAGGATGTCGTGATCAAAAAACATCTCGCTCCCGTAGTTGAGCGCCTTGCCGAATACCTGCCTGAAAATGCACGCGCCTACAGTTCCGATCCTTCCGGCTTTAGCACGCGCCATCACCACTTCATCGAGCTGCGCGAGTACGACCCCGACAGCCCCGAATTACTCGCACTCTTAGCCGCACTATTCATTCGCCTCGATGCGAGTGAAAACTACCCCGAACTATTGGACCAGGTGCGGGCACTAGGCGAATACGCGCGACCGGCCTTAGACGAAATAGCTCAAAACCCCGAGCTATTCGGCGACCAACAGCGCGGAGCCATTGGCGATGCGTGTCGGAAAATCCTCAAAGGGCTCTAGCCCCGGCAGGAGTCTCTATAAAGCGTTTTAAAAAATGCCAAATGTGTCGAAAAAACCTCGACCACCTCAGATTTCTGAGATCAAATGGCGCAACTCGCCAATGATACCCACCCGTCCCGCATCTCACGAAATTTAGTCTTTATTTTTATTTTCATATTTATCAGTAGGTTGCGCCTTTTTTCTTTGCCTAAGGCAAAAGTCCTGATCCACGGCACACTCCTTGCTTATTAGACATTCCGAGTATATTCATCGCAAGAAAAAATGAATTGTTGATACATATCACATTATTTCGAACCTAGTCTACCGATTTTATAGGTTGAGAACCGCGCCTATAGCTCAGGAAAGGATTGTTGTCATGCAGGATTTGAGCGCGCACACATGGAAGGTCAGCTGTAGGGCTCATTATTGTGACAAAGCAGCCCGCACCGCTGGTTATTGTCCACGCCACTACCAGCAGATACGCCGCCACGGGCGTCTAACGCCCGAACGCGAATACGGCCAGCGCGAGGGCATTTGCCAGGCGACGGACTGCCGCCACGTAGAAGTGGCGCGCGGCTATTGTTTTCGCCACTACCAGCAGGTACGTCGCTACGGCCGCTTAACCCCCGAACGCGAGCGCGAATACGGGCGCAAGGCCTGCCAGATACCCGGCTGCGACGAAAGACATGCCGCACGCGGCTACTGCAAAAAACACTATATGGCGGTGTATTATTTACCGCGGCAAGAGGCCGCGGTCGGAGCATAAGCGGGGGAAACTCAGCTCAGGAATCGCTAGGTTCCTGCACCGGCGCAGCTTCTGTGGAAGCGGCGTCGGTTTCTAGCTCTATACCCATTCCATCCAAAATCTCTGCCAATTCGCGGTTATTCTGCTCGGCTGTGCGCTGGCGCGTATCGGCACGGTTGAGCTCCTCGCCGACCCCGCGCACCAGTTGCTCCACTTCCGTACGCGTTTCTTCCAAACGCTTTTCTTCAGAGCGCAGCCCCAATAACTCGGTGCGCAGCTTCCCTAACTTGAACTCCGTTTGGTCGCGCACCACCAAGCACGTGATCACCAACACGACGACAGCCGTGATAAGGAGACTCGTCACTTCTTATCGCTCTTTCTTTCGTTTCGCTTCAGCTTGGCGTTTACCCGTAGCATATTGCGTTTTATAGCCTCGACATCGCGTTTGAGCGCATTGATATTGATCTCGACTTCTTCGCGGTGGCGAATCGCATCACGCAGAACCAAGCGCGGATCGTCTTCTTTTATTGCTGCCAAGGACACGGGATCCTGGTCTTCTATATCGTCTTCCTCTTCGCCTTTGTTCTGGCTCTGCACTTGCAGTTCTAGTTGTTCGACTCCCTTTTTAAACTGTGCGTTTTTTTCGACCAATTCAGAAATCGAGAATCCCATTTCTTCTAGACCACTTTCGGCAGCGCGCTGCACCCTCTCCACGCTAGTCGCTATTTCCTTGCGATGGGATTGGATGCGCCGACGCAGCGGCTCCTGGCGCGCGAGTAGCTCGTCAGAGCGCTTGTTGTATATCATCATCAACTGAAACAAGATCACGATGAGAGCAATACAGATAACACCGAAGGCCCAATTCACTGAAGCTTACCTGCACCTTGAAGAAGATCACCCATTGTTGAATTACCTTCTCTAGACTATTAGCGCACCGATGCCAAGTCAAGAGAACAGGTCGGCAAAGAGATCCTTTATGGCTTTTGGCCCCGTGGCTCTCCCAAGCGCCAGACCAAGATACAGGTAGCTAAACCACCACTACAAGCCAACAAAAAGGTCGCCTGGAAAGAAATTTGTTCGGCAATGCTACCCCCCAGAAGCGGTCCCAATGCCGCTGGAGCCTGCAGCACACGCATAAAAGCCTGATACGAAGGACGCCGATCTTCTGGAGCAATTTCGAGAAAATAATTCGAAGAGCCCATAAAGGAACCGCGCATACCGACACCAGCCAACACAAAAGCCGCTACGAAGAGCAACGCGCGCAGATCGTACATCTCAGGCAAGAAAAAGAACGGATGATATGCCGGCGCATACCACGAGACCAATGCGCAAAGCGGAGCAGCAAGAAAAAAGAGCGTCCCCGTCAGCAGGAGTAAGCGATTGCCATAGCGATCACCTATATGGCCCCAGAGAAAATTTGATGGCAAAGTAAAACAGGTCGCCGAAATCATCAGCACGCCAATAATCGACTCGGGTAAGAGCAACGCCTTGAGCGCATAAGGCACAAAAACAACCTGGCCAACCATCGTCGCCGAGAGCAGCATCCGCACCCAAACCAGTAGACGGTAGTTGCGGTCTTCCTGGAGAGTGGCCCACCCTCGGCGAAACAGTTGGCTAAAGGGCGTGCGCTGCTCTACAATGCGGCCAGCGGGTTCGGGAACGGCGGCAAAGACAGCCACCGCAACGAGCAAGAAAAAGGTCGCCGTAAAAAAGAGCAAAGCATAGTTAAGCGGGAAGGCCGGTCCGGTCTCACCGAGCATATAACGCACGTAAAAACCCGTCGCCAGCCCCATTAGACCCCCATAAAAACCGCGCAACCCCATAAAGCGACCACGCCGCGTCGCCGGAATGGTTTTGGCGACCATATCCATAAAACCAATGCCACCGGCGCCGTTGGCCGAAGAATAGACGAAGTAAACGGCGGCAAAGAACAGCACCAAGGCACTTGTTTCGACACCAACCATCTCGTACGTCACCACGGCCATCGCCGCCAAGGTGACAGTGCGCGCAATGCCAGCCCACACGTAAATCGGCTTCTTGTACTCCATGCCCTCGGCAATATGGGCAACAATTAGCTGTGGCCAGAGACCGCCCAAGTGCATAAGCGCCGCAGGCAAGGCGGCTATAAAGGTCGAGTCCGTCAGTTTTAGAAAGAACGCCGAGAGCACCAAGCTCGGTTGCATGATGATAATAACCACCTCAAAGATGGTGCCGTTGAGCACGCCTAAGCGAAACGCTTTATCGCGCATTCAACCAACTTTGACTAAATAAAAAGACCTGATACACACCTATATCCTCGCAATGGAAACCTTTGGAAAGTGGCAATAGCAAGACAGATGCCATATGTTGTCGCAATAGCTTTATGATTCTGTTTTCTTTCACAGGCTACAGCCGAATTAGCTCAAACCACCATATACTTGCTCGATCTAATGGTCGCCCGCCCCAATACTACAATCAACGAATCGCAGGCAGATCCCATCCGAGAGCTATCAAATATGGCGATCAATCGATCGGCCGGACAATTGGCAGAGCTGACTGGACGCCCCGTACAACTGACCACCCCGCGCATTCAACTGCTCACTCTACAAGAATTCGAACACTTCCTCTCCATCAACCTCTACCATACATCACCGTGCATAAACCAAAATTTTTACGGCTCCTTTTCCGGTCGATCCCTGCTGCTCTATCCCAAAAAAAACGCTACCCAACTCCTATCCCTACTGCTCAACGAAGAGAAGGAAGTAGAGAACCTTTCCACCATGGAAATATCCGCACTGGTGGAAGTGGGCAATATTCTGATCAATTCTTTTATGGGTTTTGTTTGCGAGACGCTCAACCTATCGGTCAATTTCACCGTGCCGCAAATGCATATGCTATCGCACGAATCCGCACGCCATATCCTCTATTCAGACCACGAAGACGGAACACCCCCAACCCCCGAACGCACAGTGGCCCTGATGCTAGACAACGAAATGACCGTAGAGGGAACCCAAACCACCGGTCATACCGTCCTTTTCATAGATACTCAGACCGCACTCCAACTAGTTGAGCGAATGGAAGAAATTTGGCAGGGCTAAATCATTCCGTAGAGTAGATTCTACTAAGTTCTATCGCCTGACGCGTACCGCTCTTTATAGAGCGCTCGACACTCGTGAGCAAGGCCACGTCAAAGATCGCCTTCTCCGGCGTGTAATAAGGCATTTCGCCAGAGACAAAAGCATCGGCGAAGGCTCGCCACATATGGGCGTAGTGGCTATCTTCGGACAACTCAACAGTGCGAGTCGAACCATCTTCTTTTTCTATATGTAGCTGACCTGGCCCGGCAACTATACCCTGTTCAACCACCATACAACCCTCGGTGCCATAGATCGTAAAGTGACGTTTGAGACTAGGTAAATAGCTGCCAAAGCTAAGCTGGCCCACCAGGCCGCTCTCGTAGTGGAAGAGCATCGCCACGTGGTCATAATCGCCAAATTCCGCGCGCAGCTGTTGCCCATGCGCATCGACCGACTGCGGCGAGCCAAAGACGCGGTCGAGATCGGCGACCACGTGGATACCGCCATCGAAGAGTGGCCCCAACGGGTAGTCGGGCCGCTGGCGCCACGGCGTTGTCGCATAATTGCCATCGCGCGGTTCTTCGCGGTGATGGACGACGCGCTGCCACATCACAACCTGGCCTATTTCGCCACCGTCTAATAGTTCGCGCAACACTCGATTGCCCTGGCGATAAGCCAACTGCTCGGCGACAAAGAGCTTCTTACCCGTGCGCTCCATCGTATCAATCAGCAAGCGCCCCTCTTCTACCGAACGCGAAAGCGGCTTTTCCGTCACCACGTCTTTGCCCGCCTCCAGCGCCGCCTTAACGACCACCGGCGTCAGAGGAATGGGCATCAGCGAGAGCACCACTTCCACTTCGGGAAGGGCCAAGAGCTCGGTATAGTCGGCAAAAACAGGGCATCCGGGAAACTCGCTGGCAATTTGCGCACGCCGTTCGGGGCTGGCATCACAAAAAGCAACGAGCTCAAACTCGTCCTGCATCTGGGCTAGTATGGGCTGGTGCACCCGTTGCCAGATAAGCCCGACGCCAATGACGCCGATTTTTTTCCTTGTCATAAATCTTTCGCTTTTTTTGAAAAATTATAAACAGAGTAATCTCGCCCCCAAGGTGACACTGAGCAAATAGGGCTTGCCGAGCGAAGGCTTCTTATGCTTAATTTCTTTCGTTTCTTTCGTTTCTTTCGTTTCTTTCGTTTCTTTACCCACTACTAATCGAGCAGCCATATGAACAAACGCCCGCGCATCGCCGCACTCGTATCGATCTACCACAAACACGCCCACGCCCAGCACATCGTCGACCGCTTCCTCGAAGGCTATGGCTGGAACGGTCGCCACCACCGTCCCGAGATGGACCTCGTATCGCTCTACGTCGACCAAGTGAATGTAGAACCGCCCGAACCCGAAGAGGGTAAACGCTACGATGTCAGCCGCGAACGCGCTGCGCGCTTTGACCAGTTGGCGTGTTATCCAACGATTGCCGACGCGCTCATGTGCGGCACGGATACCCTGGCCGTAGATGGCGTACTGCTCATCGCCGAGCACGGCGACTATGCCAGCAATGAAAAGGGCCAGACCCTGTGGCCGCGCTATGAGTTTTTCAAACAGATGGTGGCCGTCTTCCGCGCCTGTGGGCGCAGCGTGCCCGTCTTTAACGACAAGCACCTGTCGTGGAATTGGGATTGGGCCAAAGAAATGTACGATACGTCCGTCGAGCTAAATTTCCCCTTTATGGCGGGTTCCTCACTGCCCGTCACTTGGCGCACACCCGATATAGAAATGCCTTTAGGCGCAGAAGTAAGAGAGGCGATGTGTGTGGGCTGCGGTTGGGTAGACGGTGGCGACTTCCATGGCTACGAGACCATTCAAGCCATGGTCGAACGCCGCAAAGGGGGCGAGTCGGGTGTTAAGTGGATCGAGGCCTTCCGCGGCGACAAGTTCTGGAGCGCACTGCACGAGGGGCGCTGGTCGCGCGCGCTTTTCGACGCCTGCCTGTGCCGCAGCCACCAACTGACCTCTGCCCGCCCCGGCTTCAACCACGTCTTCCCAACGATCGACGAGATGAAAACGCTAGTTGCAGATCCCTGGGCTTATCAGTACGAGCATACAGACGGTCTACTATGCACCATGATTGCCTTCAACGGCCTCTTTGGCGGCTCTTGGGCCTTTGCCGCCGATGTCGAGGACCGCGATGAACCACTATCGACCTATATGCACCTACCCATGCCATCCAGCCCGTCAACGTTGGCTAACTTCTTCTCGCCGTTAGTCAACAACGCCGAGCAGATGTTCCTGACGGGCAAGGCCACCTACCCCATCGAGCGCACGCTGCTGACGACGGGGCTGACGAGCGCCGGTGTCGAGAGTTTGCACCAAGACCAGCAGCGCATCGAGACACCCCACTTGGATATTAGCTATCAGCCCAACCCAGAGTCGACCTACTGGCGGAGCTAAACCGGCGCTGAGGACTGTGCGTTGGAGCATGGCCCTCAGCGCGATGCGGCCCCCTAGCTAAATCACTTTTCAGCCCTCATCCACCGGCAATACCAGTCTCGACGCAAAACCCCCCTCGTGCAGCACTCGCTGCTCAGCCATTCTCATCTCTACGTCTTCTAAATCGTTGCGACCCACGTTGTGGTTGCGGTCGTGGTTGGGGAAATCACTGCTGGTAATCTCTAGGCGAATGCGATGACCTTTGGCAAAACGGCAGGCCGTAGCACCGAGTTTGATGCGGTACTCCACGACCTCGCCCGGCGTGAGCAACTCCTCTTTATCAAGCGAATTGCGGTGTCGCGCACGCACCATGCCGTAGCATATTTCCAGCGCCTGGCCCTGTGGGTCTTCGTCTACTAGCCGCGCAAAAAAGTCCGTGTCTGGAGCCGAGGAGGCCGCGTACAGTATAAGCTCTGGATAACCGACCACTTCGATCTCTCGTTCTAAGGGCGCGGTCTGGTAATAGAGAATATCACCGCGGCATTCTAGCTTGCGCCGATCGGCTGGCACCGTAAACAGATCAGAAGTCCACAGCGTCGGCACCGGATCATGTGGGTCGTAGCTGTAGAGATCCGGCGGCTCTTTGCCTATCGCCGCGCGCTCGTGCAAATAACCGCCGCCATCGGCTCGCAACGCATCGCCCCCGCTGTGCAGATGGTAGACCTGCTGCACCAGATCTTCCGGCGGCCACGTCGAACCCGAACGCCACGCGCCGGCGCCCCCCATACAGAAATATCGCACAGATGGAGCCTCGGCCACGCCGTTGTCCAGCTCTTTCAACCAATGATCAAACCAATGAATTATATGCGCAGGCAGATCGAGCTCGGCCTGCGGTCCGAAATCGATATCCCCTATTTTCCGCTTGCCCAGACCGGGATGGTTCCACGGCCCGACGATCAGCTGGCTCTTCTTAGCTACATCCGTACGACCATTCTTCTGCATTAGACCCAGATGCGCCATCGTGCCATTACAATGATCGTACCAGCCGCTAAAATCGAGGTTGGGCACTTCGACCTCTGCGTGTATTTCGTCAAATTTCCACGGGCGTCTATTGGGTTCCTCAAGCCAACTTTCGACATAATAAGCCAAATGTTCGGGCAGATGGCGGGCAATCTCCTTCCACGGCATCAGACCCAACCAATAGCCCTGTTCGATCTCGTCCCAGAGAGAGAGAGCCTCAGCCGGCGTGTGTGGTTTGGGCGCACCTTCTCTGCGGCGCAAATCGGGAGCCATCGTCGTCCGCCACCACTTGATGCGTCGGCCCGGCTTAAAAGCACCCGGCCAATCCACCTCCGTCAATTCGAGCGGAATCGTATAGGCGCACATGGCCACTAGGTGCGGCGGGCGCAGCTTGGCCAGCTGCCACTGCATCCAAGCATTATAAGAGGCGCCAAAGGTGCCGACGCGGCCGTTACAATAGGGCTGCGCCGCCAGCCATTCGACCGTATCATAGCCATCTTCAGCATCCCCCGTTTCTTCTTCTGTAAAGGGCACATACTCGCCCTCGGAGGCATAACGGCCGCGCGAGTCTTGCGCTACAACGACATAACCGGCGCGCACGTAGCGTTCCATACCGCCCACCGGCTTGCCATAGGGTGTGCGCAAGAGCAGGCCGGGATATTTTCCGCTGCCTTCGGGGCGGAAGACATTCGCGCGCAAGAGCACGCCATCGCGCATCGGCACATCGACGTTCTCTTCTACAACTATACCCAGCTGGCCTTCTTTCATCGCTCTCTCGTCGTTAATCCCGCACTAAATGCACGCGCTCTGGGCGCAGCTTTTTTCTCAGCTCGGCGGCGTAAAGATCCTTAACCTCCTGCTGTGCGGCAGGCAAGGCCACCTTTACATCAGCCGCCGTAAACGTCATAACTAACACCTCGCGCGATGCCACGTCGACATTGAGCGAAGCGCCGTGAACCATGGCCGTACTCAGCACCGTTACCTGACCGGCGCTAGCCAACAACGGCTGTGGCTCGGCGTAGTCGAACGCGGGCAGGTCGCTTAGGGGAATTCCGATAACACGCGGTATTTCCCCCTTGAGTTCGGGCCAAATCTCCCACTCTCTGGCCAGCAACTGATGGCTAGCGGGACGGTACATCATTGGCGCCCGCTGCTCGTTTACATCCGTCAGCCAGAGAAAAAACGTGCACACCACGCGCCGAGGGGTCGCCTGTAAATCAGATAAGGTATATTGTAAATCGATGTGTTGGTCGTAGCTAAACTCGACGCCGTGCTGGGGATAGGTCGCCAAGATCGCCGTCTGAAAAAAACGCACGGCCTGGGCGCGCAATACGCGCTGGGCGACCTCTTCAAAAAAAGGATGTTGAATGAGGTCAAGCAGCGCCGCATCGTAATAATTACACGTGGCCGAATAGCGGTAGCGCGCCTCTTGGCCGGGTGCTGAAGGCGCGAAGGGCAGCAGCGTTTCTAAGGCCAGCGATGCCGCTTCTATCTGTCCGGCGTCTAACGGCGTGTCTATCGTAACGGCGCCTCGCTCGACAAAAAGCGCCACTTCTTCTTCGACAATCACAAACAGGCCTCCTTCACGCGCGTGATCTCGTTACTGAGTACGAGCCGCTACCATGCTGCAAACTTATGAAATTTCCTCAGGTGAAATCAAGCGCAGAAAAATAAAATCGCCTATACTCCGAGGAGTAGAGACGATACAAGCGAGGTTTTGTAGCGGGGGCAGGCGGAACCGAAGAATCAAAACATACTAGGCCCCACGAGTGTGGCGCTCGGCGGTTCGCTGTCCTTATTCGCCTTGGGATATATGCTGGGAACAGCGCGGCGCATAGGGCGTACTTCAGTGTCTCTCAGGGCGAGGTGATAATAGATCCGGCGACTGGCCTGATGGCGGCGCGAAGTCTTTCTTTGTGACATAGTAGCCTCATCGGTTACAAGTGGAAAAATGCCTCTTGGTTATTAAACTACCCGGACCTTGGTGCGTTCCGTTGGCGGCTGTATTACATTCTGTCTTTACTCATACCGCAACTCGCTCTCATCAGAACTAAAACCGAACAAAAATGAAACGACAGAGAAAAACCTAATGGCCACAGTGCAACCCGGCAGCGAAGCCCCCGACTTCAGCATCGAAACTCATGATGGAACCACCGTGCGCCTACATGACTTTCGCGGCCAGAAAGCCGTCGTGCTCTTTTTTTATCCCAGAGCCTCAACCCCGGCCTGCACCGCCGAAGCCTGTACTTTTCGCGATGCCAACGATGACTTTACGGAATCGGGCGCCGTCGTCATTGGCGTCAGCGCCGATAACAACGACAGACAGCAGCGTTTTGCCGACAAAAACGCGCTGCCCTTTGCGCTCGTCAGCGATGCCGACGGCGCTCTGCGCAAAGCTTACGGCGTCGAAAAGCGCTGGGGGCTACTGCCCGGCCGCGTGACCTTTGTCATCGATCGCTGTGGCATCGTTCGCCACGTCTTCGACTCATCGTTTTTTGTCCGCCGCCACAGCGGTGATGCACTCGACATAGTGCGACAACTAAGCGCCGAGTCCACCTCTGTTTGAGCGCACATTTATAACGACCCGCCACGAACGCACAGCGCACACGGTGTATCTTATACGCTTGGCAACCTACTGCGCAACGCCGAGGCAGAAAGCACGGTCGGCATAGGCACAATTTTTCGCGTGTCGCTACCGCTGGCCAATTAATCACTCAAGCCGACGGCCGTCAGACTCTTGTCCAACTCGTCGACCAGCGCTTTGTAGTCGGCGCTCTCAAAATAAGCTTTGGCCTGAGGCATGGCTTTCATACCGGTGCGATCCAAATAGTTGATCGAGCCAAAATAGACGTCGTCAGCCACTTCCTTGAGCAGCGCAGCAAAACGCGCTGGATTGCAGTAGAGCACGGGGGCGACAGCCGCCGTCACAAAAATACCCGCCTCCCTGAGCGCGCGCATAGTCTTCAGCCGCAGGTCGATCTTGGGAGCCATCGGCTCCAGCTTTTTGCGCACGCGATCATCGTCGGTCGGCACCGAAAAACCCACGCGTAAGCGTGGACCAAACTGCTTTAACAGGTCGATATCTTCTAAGATCAAATGGCTGCGCGTGTGCACCGTGAGTTTTTCGAGGTTGCACTCGGCGAGCACTTTGAGACAGCGGCGGGTGAGGCGGTACTGCTTCTCAATATATTGGTAGGGATCGGTCGCCGAACCGAGAAAGACCCGGTGGCCCCAGAGTTTGGCGCGCGCTTTTCCCAACAGATAGGGCGCATTGGTCTTGGGCTGCACCCAAGTGCCCCAGGCGCGTGGATTTGCTCGCGCATGGGGAAATTTCATCACATAGCAGTAGGCGCATCCCATACCGCAGCCGCTATAGGGATTGAGCGTATACTCTGTGGCGGGCGGACCGTCCTGAGCTACGAGTATCGACTTGGCGCCGATTTCTTCAATGTGCAGATGGGCATGGGGCATGCAGTATTATACTGAACATATGTTCATATATCAAGTCGATTTCCATCGATTTGATACAACGCCCGGTACCCCCCTCGCACTCTACCTCGGTTCGTAGGTGTCCGAACCTTGTAGTGGTAACTCTTCAATCCAGATATTGCGATAACACACTAAGTCGCTATGGTCCTGCAAGAGCAGTGGACCCGGCGCGTAGATCGCTTCATCGAGCGCAGCCCCCGTGACGCCGGGCAATTCGATATTGTTGTGAATAAGTTGCCCGTTGTGCAGTACACTCAAGCGCGGCCCGTCGTTTTCCCCGGCGCGTGGCGCGCGAAAAAACACGTCGTAACTCTGCCATTCTAGCGCCGGTTTGCAGGCGTTTTTCAGCGGCGCAAACTGGTGGTATATCGCCCCGCAATCGCCCGTGCCAGGAATATTGAGTCCGTGCGAATCAAGCACTTGGATCTCGTAGCGTCCCTGGAGAAAGACGCCGCTATTGCCCTTGGCCTGACCACTAGCTCCTGGCATGTCGGGACAGCGGAATTCGAGATGTAAATAAAAGTCCGTGCAGCGCTCTTTCGTCATAATGTCGCCGCTGCCGGGTACTACGTGTAGAATGCCGTTTTCGGCCTTCCAACCCGCGGACTGCCCGTCGCGCGTGGTCCAATTGCTTAGATCGCCCCCATTAAAGAGATTCTTGGCATTATCTGATGGAGCCAGTTCGAGTGTGTTCATTTAGTAATCCTTTCACGTTTTTCCATATCGAATAGCAACAGCACAATCCTACTCATTATTCTTTGTATCTAGCGCATAGACCGTCAGCCCTCTTAGATCCACCTCTCGGTGCGGCAAGAACAAACTGGAGACATAACCAATAGCGACGCACGACAAAACGGCCACCGAACCATAGGCCATAAAGTGCAGATCCGTATAGGTCTTGATCGCAACAGTGATGCCAATACTGCTCACCGCTCCCAAGAGCGCCCCCCAGCCGTTGGCCCGCCGCGTAAACATGCCGAGGACAAATACGCCGCCAAAACCACCCAATACCAATGCCACCAACTGGCTCCACATATCGAACATCGACTTGATTTCCGTCGTCGCCATTAAGAGCGCCGCGCCCGTGCCGAAAAAACCCACCGCCGCCGTCAGCCACTTGCCCAATGACAGACATCGTTGATCCGTAGCATGCGGTCTAAAGCGCTTGTAAAAGTCGGTGACGAGTAGCGTCGAGACGCTGTTCATGCTCGAATCCAAGCTCGACATCGACGCGGCGAAGAGCCCGGCTATCACCAACCCCGAAACACCCGCGGGCAGGCCGTTGACGATAAACATCGGCAGCGCGTGGATATTTTCCATCGTCGGGTTGAGCATCTCGGGATGGGCGCGAAAATAAGAAAACATCGCCGTGCCCAGAAACGTAAAGAGCAAAGAGCCGGGCAGCACGATCAGCGCCAAAGTCAAATACGAGCGCCGCGCCGATCTGACGTCGGGCGTAGCCAGCACGCGCTGTACCATCACCTGATCGGAGGTCGCCGTGCCGATATGCAAGACGGCGTTGAGCATCACAATCCAGATGACGGGCTGCGCGTAGTCGAAGGAGAGATCGGCAACGCGAATTTTGTTGTAGTCCATGTTAATGGCCCACCAGCCCGCCGCACCGCCGTCGCTACCAGAAATCATGATGATAAAGGCCAGCAGAGCACCGCCCAAGAGCACGACCACCTGCAACACATCGGTCCAAATCACAGCAGCCAAACCACCGAAGACCGTATAAACGGTAGCCAGTGCACCGAGCGCAGCGATAACGGGCAGCACGGGAAAACCCGTCACCGCCGATAGCGCCAAAGACGGCAAGAGCAATACCACGCTCATGCGCCCAGCCAGTTGAAAAACGATATTGAGGCCGCTACCCCACATGCACAGCCACGGGTTGTAGCGCCGCTCCAGATACTCGTAGGTCGAGGTAATATCTAGTCTGCGAATAATGGGAATGACCAGATAAGCCGCCGCAACCATGCCCAACAGACCGACCAAACCCTCGATGCCATAGAGCGTGCTAGTCGCCCACGCCTTCGTCGGTATCGCCATAAAACTGATGGCACTCGTGCCCGTAGCATAGAGACTAATACCGACGGCCCACCACGGGATTTTGCGGCCGCCGAGAAAGAAGTCCTGCGTCGTTTTTTCCCGCTTAGAGAAGTAGAGGCCAATGCCTACAATAATAGCCAGATAAACGGCGATAACGGCATAATCCAAACCATGTAGCGTTTTGGTGACGTGGCGAAAACTAGCCGTTATAGCACCGTTGCGACCGACTAACTGTACTCCCTCTTTGCCATGTATTATAGCCGTAGGAGCTTCTATTGAATTGCTCCAAGCGCTGTCGGTCGTGTAGGCATCAATGATCGTGTGGTATATGACGACGCGTTCGTCCATCTCCGCGTCGCGCGGTCCTCCCAAAACCATTACGTGCGACTGACCCGTGGCAAAGGCCGTGGCCGCATGCCAGGGCGCCGGCAGATCGCTCATATCCAACCAGCCGCTCTCGACGGTGGCATCGAGCGCCTGCGCCCGGTAGCGCCACGAGTCGGTGCTGTGGCGCCTAGCGCCGTCTACCCAGCGCGGACCACCAAAGACCAGTACATCCCCGGCCTGTGCTGCGACGATGGGCCGATGCAGACCGGACAACGGGCACGCAGGTAGGATCTGCCATGGGCTGGGCTCTGCGAGGTCGAGAGAGAGGAAGTTGTCGGCGACGGGTTTTCCATCGCGGCCGAGACCGCCGACTAGGTAGAGCTTTTCACCGATGGCGACGGCACCGGCCTGCGCTATTGGCGCGGGCAAGTCGGGCAGCGGCACCGACACTAATTGGCCATCTACATAGCGCACCCTGAAAGCGGTCGCCGCAATACCGGTCGTCGTTTCGCCGCCCATATAGACGATTTCATCACCCACCGTAACAAAGGCGGCATCGGCGACGGGGGTCTCGATTTTGAGCACCTGCCACTGCGCGGCACCATCCGCCAGCACAAAAGCCCTAGCGCTCAGACTTTTGCCTTCTGTATCGCGCCCACCAACTACGAGTAACGCCCCGCCGCTGCGGCCAACGATCGCTCCCTCTATCGACTCGGGTAATGGCGGTAGACTCTGCTCCTCTAGTGGGTACTTGAGCTCGTCCGCTTCAGCAAGAGACGTACACAGCAATAGAGCCAGTATAGAAACAGCGCGCACAGCGACAAAAATCATGGTTGCTCTCTTGGTCAATTAGACGGATGCCAACACTATTCTATAGATTAAGAACGAGTCCAACTTAGGTTCAGATGTTCACAAAGACAATAGAATAAACGAGACGTAAATCATGCGCATACTAGTTATCTGTGACGACTACTGGCATCCGGCCGCCGTCCCTAGAGAGGGCCTAGCTCCTTTAGCCAACGACGACATGCACTTTGACTTTATAGAGGACGCCGCCGACTGGTCGGCCGCACGGATGTCGACCTATCCAGTCGTCCTCTTTACCAAGTCGAACGACGTTTCTTCGCAAGACCGCGCCGAGTGGGTAGACGGCGCCGTCGAACGGGCCTTTGTCGACTTTGTCCGCCAGGGCGGCGGCCTGCTCGCCGTGCATTCGGGCACGGCTGGTTATAGTGAAACGCCTGCACTGCGCGCGCTGCTTGGTGGCATCTTTACCAATCACCCCAAACAGTGCCCAGTAGAAGTTCAGCTACAAGACGGTCATCCGCTCTGCCAAGACAGCACGCCTTTTACGCAGGTCGACGAACACTACTTCATGGAATTAGATGACCAACAAGCGGACGTTTTTATGACCACCCAATCAGAACACGGCACGCAGCCAGGCGGCTGGATCCGCAGCGAGGGCCGAGGTAAAGTCTGCGTACTCTCACCCGGTCATAAGGTCGAAGTATGGTTACACCCGTCCTATCAGGCCTTATTAAAAAATGCGCTGCTCTTTTGCGCGCCAGCACAGTAGCAGCATGGTCGATAAGGAGGGCGTCAAAGAGGCGTGATATGAAAAAGACCGAAAGAGAAACGCACGCATATCCACGTGCGCAAATTGGGTAGCTGGCACCAGCAATTCCCGCTGCTCTTCCGCGACTATGTGCGCTTGTATGTGGAGGATCGACAAAAATACGGACAGATAAAACGGGAATTAGCGGTAAAATTTCGCGCGGATCGCCAGGCCTATACAGACGCCAAAAAAACCATCTTCTGGGATATTATAGCGCGCTCCACCGACTGGGCAGCGGCCACCGGCTGGGAGCCGGGACCGTCAGATGCCTAAGCACACTCGTTGCAATGTTGGTGAATACTACTCTACCCGTGGCTTGCTGCCCTTGCGGTGTTTCTTGGGTTTAGCCCCACCCGACTTAGATCCCTTCTTACCGCCGGGCTTCTTGCCGCCACCGCGCTTCTTGCCCTCACCGGCCTCAGCGCCACCATCGAGGCGAGCGAGTTGCAGGCGCTGGCCGCAGACCTGGACCTTCTTTAACAGGTGAAAGAGATCCTTCGGCATGCCTACGGGTAAATCAATCGTGCTGTGCTCTTCGTAGATCTCTATGCGACCGATATGATTGCCATCGAGCAGGGCCTCATTGGCAATAGCACCAACGAGGTTGCCCGGCTTGGCACCGTGCACGCTGCCCACTTCCACGCGAAAACGCTCTGTGCCTATGGCCGGTGATCCCGGTTTTTCGCTGCGTGGTCTTTCCCCAGCATCCCCCGCCTCTTGACCATTATCACGGGTTCGGGGCGGGCGCTTTCCAGACCCATTCATCTCTTCGCTATAGTCTGGCTTGCGTGGGCGTTTCTCTGGTTTGCCCATTTCTCTTGGTTTGCTCGTTTCTCGGCTATAGTCTGGCTTGCGCGACGGGCGCTTCTCTGGCTCGTTCATCTCTCGGCTATAGTCTGGCTTGCGCGACGGGCGCTTCTCTGGCTCGTTCGTCTCTCGGCTATAGTCTGGCTTGCGCGCTGGGCGCTTCTCTGGCTCGTTCATTTCTCGGCTATAGTCTGGCTTGCGCGACGGGCGCTCTTCTGATCTGGTCGCCTCTCGACTATAGTCTGGCTTGCGCGCTGGGCGCTCTTCTGATCTGGTCGCCTGCGCCTCGTTGCGCCGACCTCGTCGCCCGTGGTGGTCGACATCGGCCGCCAAGAGCAGCGGATCGTCGCCCTGCATAATTTTGGCCAGAGCCGCGGCTATATCTATCGCCGAGACGTTGTGCTCCTGTCGGTACTGCTCCAGAATCATGCGGAAAGCACCGAGATCTTCCGTGCCCAACACATCGGTGATATTCTGCTTAAAACGAGCGATGCGCTGATCGTTGATCGTCTCGGTCGAGGGCAGCTCCATCTGCTCGATTTTTTTCTGCGTTGCACGCTCTATCGCATAGAGCAAACGCCGCTCACGCGGTGCCACAAAGAGAATCGCCTCGCCGCTGCGCCCGGCCCGACCCGTGCGCCCGATCCGATGGATATAGGCTTCTACGTCGTAGGGTATATCGAAGTTGATGACGTGGCTGATGCGATTGATATCCAAACCGCGCGCCGCCACATCCGTGGCCACGAGAATATCCAGCTTGCCCTTCTTGAGCTGGCTTACGGTCTGCTCGCGCCGCTTCTGCGCCATGTCGCCGCTCAGGCCCGCGCTAGCATAACCGCGCGCCTCTAACTTTTCGGCTAGCTCCGTCGTCGCGATGCGCGTGCGCACAAAGACCAACACGCCATCAAAGATTTCAGCTTCTAAGATGCGCGTCAACGCGTCGAGTTTGTTGCCCATACCGCTGACCA
Organism: Planctomycetota bacterium; assembly: GCA_047616505.1. Taxonomy (GTDB): domain Bacteria; phylum Latescibacterota; class UBA2968; order UBA8231; family UBA8231. Next base: position 34,570 of record JBLHGI010000001.1, on the reverse strand, counting down.
TGCGATAGCGCTGGCGCACCGTTTCGGCCGCCGTCGTGCGTGTCTCAATGGCGATGTGCTCGGGGTTGCGCAGATATTTTCCGGCAATGCGGCGAATCTGGTCGGGCATCGTCGCCGAAAAGAGCGCCGTCTGGCGCTCGGGCGGTGTCTGCTGCAAGATCCACTCGACGTCGTCGATAAAACCCATGCGCAACATTTCGTCGGCCTCGTCCAGCACTAAACATTGCAGATTGTTCAGACGCAGCGTCTTGCGCCGCATATGGTCCATTACCCGGCCCGGCGTGCCCACGACCACGTGCACCCCGCGCTTGAGCGAGCGCAACTGGCCGTCATAGGCCTGACCACCGTAAATGGGCAGCACGTGAAAACCTTTCATATGCGCCGCATAGCGCTGAAACGCCTCGGCCACCTGAATGGCCAACTCGCGCGTCGGCGCCAAAACCAACACCTGTACTTCGCGCCGCGAAAGGTCGATGCGCGAAAGCAGCGGCAGGGCAAAGGCAGCCGTCTTGCCGGTGCCCGTCTGCGCCTGGCCCAATACGTCCCGGCCCTCCAAGACCAGCGGAATGGTCCGCGCTTGGATCGGCGTCGGGATCTCGTAACCGACCTCTTCCAGCGATTTGAGCACGGGTTGGATCAGCGACAGATCCTTAAAGGTCACGTTCTGCTCTTGCGTCATAAAAACTAGTCCCTCTTGGTGTTCTTTTCGGAGCGCTGGCGCATGCCGTGGTGTAGCTCGCGCTTGCGGATGCGCAGCGAGTCCGGCGTGACTTCCAACAACTCGTCGTTGCCCAGATATTCAATGGCGTCGTCCAGCGTCAGAATGCGCGGCGGCGACAGCGAGTCCAGTATGGCCTTGGGCGCGGCGCGATGCCCCGTCATGTGTTTGGTTCGACAGACGTTGATCACTAGGTCATCGGGGCGAATGGTCTGGCCCACGACCTGACCGGCATAGACTTCGTCGCTGGGGCTAATAAAAAACGTGCCGCGCTGCTGTAAGTGTTCAAGTGCGTAGGCGCTGGTTGTGCCCGTCTCGTGCGAGATGAGCGAGCCAAACTCCTGCCCTTCAATCGCTCCGGACATCGGTTCGTTGCCCTCGAAGAGCGTGTTGAAGGTGCCCGTGCCGCGCGTTGCATTCAAGTACGGCTGACGGAAACCTAAGATACCGCGCGTCGGCACCAGAAACTCGGCATAGACCGTGCCGTCTTCACCGTGGCGGATATCCTGCAAACGCCCGCGGCGCTTGCCCAGCATTTCGCTAACGACACCGAGATACTCGTTGAGCACTTCGATGTAGACGCGCTCGATCGGTTCTAAGAGACCGCGATCGCTCTGGCGGAATATGACCTCGGGTTTGCTCACGGCCAGCTCGTAGCCCTCGCGCCGCATCGTCTCGATGAGAATGGCCAAGTGCAATTCGCCGCGACCCGACACCACAAACTCGCCCGAGCGCTCCATGTCCTCCACGCGCAACGCCACGTTGCTCTCCAACTCGTCAAAGAGGCGCTTGCGGATCTCACGGCTGGTCACAAAGCGGCCCTCGCGACCAGAGAAGGGGCTGTTATTGACCCGAAAAACCATGCGCACCGTCGGGTCCTCGACCTTGATCGGCGGCAGGGCGACGGGATTTTCCGGGCAGGCTATCGTATCGCCGATACCGACGGTTGCGATCCCGGAAAGCGCGACGATATTGCCCGCGTGCACTTCGTCGACCGACTCGCGCTTGAGATTGCGAAAAATATAGACCTTGCCGACCGTAGCCCGTTCCATCTCGCCTGCAGCATTGATATGCATAACGGCTTGGCCCGCACGCAGCGAACCACTGCTCAGACGCCCAACGGCGATCTTGCCGACATAGGAGCTGTGCTCCAGCGTCGTGACCAAGAGCTGCGGTGGGCCATCGACCACGATGAGCGGCGGCGGTAAGTGGCTGATAATCGTATCGAAGAGCGGCGCCAGCGTATCGGCCAACTCGGTGGGTTCCAAACCAGCGCGGCCTTCTAAAGCCCGCGTGTAAACGACGGGAAAATCGGCCTGCTCTTCGTTGGCCCCTAGATCCATAAAGAGATCGAAGGTCCCATCGACGACGGCATCGGGGCGCGCGGCGGGCCGGTCGATTTTGTTGACGACAACGACGACCTTGTGGCCGCGCTCTAGTGCCTGACGCAGCACAAAACGCGTTTGCGGCATCGGGCCTTCAACGGCATCGACCAAAAGCACGACGCCGTCGACCATATTCATAATGCGCTCGACCTCACCACCGAAATCGGCGTGTCCGGGCGTATCGACAATATTGATAGTCGTGTCTTCGTAGACGATGCCGGTGTTTTTGGCCAGGATCGTGATACCGCGCTCGCGCTCTAAGTCGTTGGAGTCGAGCACGCGCTCGGCAACCGCTTGATGCGCCTGAAAGACGTTGCTCTGTTTGAGCATGCCATCGACGAGCGTGGTCTTACCGTGGTCGACGTGGGCGATAATCCCCACGTTGCGAATATCGGAACGTGGGCCCATCTGCACGCCATCATTGGCTACGGAGTCGAGCTGTGTCATGTATCCTCTACAAGATAAAAACGAGAAAAAGGGGCCGCGCCTCTATAGTCCCTGCGCAACCCCCCTATATATACGGTCGCCGCACGAGACAACTCTACGCGGCGTTTTGTCGCTGTGCGTTTCGTCTGATCGGTTTGGAATCTGTCTAATTTTTCACAAGACAATGTGTTAGAAGAATTTAGGCTAGGGTATCAAATTCTGCAAGTTCTGCATTTTCTTTTGTTTATCTTCTATAGTCGTACCGATAAACTCACGCAAAAAAGGAACTCATCATGCGCTGGGAAGACCTCACCGTCCCCGACTTCGTCGAAGCCGTAGAAAAGTGCCAGGGCGTCGGCATCATCCCCATCGGCGTCATAGAAGCCCATGCCAGCCATCTGCCCTTGGGCACCGACATATTCGAAGCGCACTGGACGGCCTGCCGCGCAGCCGAACAAGAGCTCGCCCTCGTCTTCCCGGCCTACCCCTATGGCATCAACCACGAGTCCGCGCATTTGCCCGGCGCCATCGTCTTCAAGCGCGAGTTGGTCTTTTCTCTTTTGCAAAATGTCTGCGACGAAATGGGCCGCCACGGCGTAAAAAAGATCATCTTGCTCAGCGGCCACGGCGGCAATCGCCATTTCCTGCCGCTCTTTGTGCAGACCTTATTAGAGGAAGACCGCGACTATTGCGTCTATTACGGCACGCCCAAGGCAGTAGGCGCAGACGACGTGCTCGAAACAAAGGAAACGGGGCACGCCTGCGAAGCCGAGACCAGCACCAGTCTGTTTATCAATCCCGAATTAGTGAAAATGGAAGACGTGCCCAAAAAGCCTTTTACCAGTTTGCGCCGCAACGAAGACTTAAAGAAAGCCGGTGCCTATTCGCCGATGGACTGGTACGCGATGTACCCAAAGATGTATGTCGGCGATGCCAGCAAAGCCACGGCCGAGAAGGGCAAGGCCTTAGCCGAAGCGCGCGTGGATGCCTTGGTGAAATTGGTGCGCGCCGTCAAAAATGACGAAGTGACGGAAGGGCTGATCGACGAATTTTTGCAGGGCGTGGACGATCCGGAAAATCCGTGGTAAGCGCGCCCTAACGATCTACACAAAAAGAGCACCGGTTTTGGCCGGTGCTCTTTTTTTTTATTATAGACCATTCAGCCCAACACCTATATACAGAGGAATCCGACGCCATGTCCCCATCCCGCCCCAAGGTACTGATCGCCTGCGATAAAAACGTGCGCGAGAACTATGTAGATCCAACGGAATTACAGCGTCTGGAGAAGTTGGCAGACTGGGAGTGGTTCGAATGCGCCGGCGGCGGCATCTACGACACGCCCGACGATCCGCAAAAAATAGATGCCATCAAAGAACACTTGAGCGATATCGATGCACTCGTGCTCTGCCACGGAGCGCCACGCATCGACGAACCTCTCCTGGCGCACGCGCCCAAGCTCAAGATCATCGGCGAGTTAGAGGGCGACCGCTTTGCCGTGCGCATTGACCTCGATGCAGCTTGGGCGCGCGGCGTGCGCACCGTCGATACGACCAATGGCTCCTCGTACCCTGTCGCCGAGTGGGCGCTGGGCATGATCTTGGTATGCCTGCGCAACGCCGGGGCGCATTTCCGCCGCCTGATCGCCGGCAATACCGGCCGCGACCCCGACGTCGTGCGTCTGATGGGCGGCCTATTGCAGGGCAAACGCGTCGGCATAATCGGCGGCGGTCACATGAGCCGTCGATTAATTAAACTGCTCAAACCATTCGAGGGGGAAATCTGGGTGCACGACCCCTATCTGCCGCGCGAACTGGCCGAGGCCGTGGGTTTTGTGCAGACCTCGCTCGACAACGTGTTCTCGCACTGCGATATCGTCGTCTGTATGGCGCCGCTGACGCCAGGCACGCGCGGTATGATCGGCGAGCGCGAGCTGGGGCTTTTGCGCTCGGGCAGTATTTTCGTCAACGTTTCGCGCGGCGCCGTCGTCGATTCGGCGGCGCTCATCGCCCGCATCAAGAAGAACGATATCGTCGCCGGTATCGAAGCCTTCGAGCCGGAGCCAATTCCAGCCGACAGCGAAATATTAGCGCTCGACAACGTCTTTCTCAGCCCGCACTTCGGCTGGCTTACGGGCACGGACTACCCGCATTTCTTTCCGCTGATGATCGACGAGTTCGAGCGCTTCTTCGCCGGTCACGAGCCCTATTTCGAGCTTACACCCCTAGCCAAAGCCAATCGACTGGGCGACACGCCAGAATAAAGAGACTCGTTATGGTCACGCCATCGTGCTCATTTCCAACCCCGCAACTATGAGTGCGCCCGCACCCAATAACAAAGCGCTTAACAAGGAGCTCATTATGCACGTCGGCACTCAGCAATTTAACACCTCGGACGAAGACCTCGAATATCTCGCCCGCCACGGCGTGGCCAGCAAGAACGAGAATTTTATCACCTTCCATCGCGCCTACGGCTGGGATGTCGAGGAGTTGGTCGAAAAGAAGGAGAAGTGCGCCCGCTTTGGCATCGATATGGAAATGGTCGCCCTGCCCATGGCCCATCTCAATATCAACGGCGACGGCGTGCCCAACTTTATGATGGGCAACTACGCCGAGGGCGATAAGGAGATTGAATTAGTTATCAACATGGTGCGCCAGGCCGCCGAGGCCGGTATCCCGGCGATCAAGTACTATCTCTGCGCCCTCGAAAACCAGCGCACCGAAAGCACGCCTCCCGGCCGCGGTGGGTCTATCTACAGCACGTGGGATTTGGAGAAAGCCGACGCCGATACGCCCCGCTACGAAGAAAGGGTCGATGCGGAGGAAAACTGGCGCCGCATCACCTATTTTCTCGAGCGCGTAGTCCCCGTGGCCACCGAGTGCAAGGTTCGCCTGGCTTGTCACCCCTGCGACCCCTGGCTGCCGCCCAACTTCAAAGGCGTCGACCGCGTCATGGGCGGTTTCGAAGGTTTTAAACACTTCGTTGAGATTTGCCCCAGCCTCTACCACGGCGTCAACCTCTGTTTGGGCTGTATGGCCGAGAGCGTCGAAGACCCGTGCAGCGAAGTCCCCGAGATCATTCGCTACCTCGGTTCGCGCGACAAAATCTTCCTCGTCCACTTCCGCAATATCGTCGGCAAACGCAACAAATTTCAGGAAGTTTGGCCCGATGAGGGCGTGATGAATATGCACCGCAATATGCAGGCGCTCAAAGAGGTCGGCTACCAGCACATGTGCGTGCCCGACCACGCGCCGGGCCACAAGGACCCGCATAGCATGCGCCAGGCCTGGGCCTACGAGTTTGGTTATATCCAAGCTATGATACAGGCGGTGACGGACGAAACTTGAGCAACATTAGCCGCTGTCTGCCTCGCCCTTTGCATAAATTCACTCCGTAAAGCGCTGGCCGCCGTCAAAGGAGACGCGCGGCCAGCGCACGTGCGGCCAGTCGGCCAAACCGCGGGCGATATAGTGGTTAGCCAGCACGTGGCGGAAAGAACCGGGCTGGCCGATCGGACCGCCGCGGTGCACGAGCACACCGTCAAAAAAGACCACGTCGCCGCGCCGGACGCGCACGACTTCTTCCGGCAAATCGTTGCGGCGAAAAAGCTCGTCGACCGCCTCGTTGTAGTCCCAATCAAAAAACTCGCCGCCCTCGGCAAAGTCGTCTTTTTTTAGCAGACGGCCTTTGTGCGAGCCCGACTGGACCCAGATCGTGCCATTTTTTTCGTCGACGTCCGTCAGCGCAATCCACGCCGACATACAGCCCGGCAAATAGTATTGGTCCTGGTGCCGACCCTGCTCTGAGCCAATCCAGAAGTACATCGTCTGTATGCCCTCGGGCTCGTCGTCTAAACATTGCCGCAGCGGTTCGCGCAGGGCGGGAGCAATCAACCACTTACGCGCCTGTGCGTCGTACCAGTGCTGGTTGTGCGTGCGGTTCCAGTCATCGGCTTCGCGCGGCGCAAACCCTTCCAGCGTTTTTTTGCCCACCTGTAAGTCCAGCATATGCTCTATGAGCGTTTCGCACTCGTCGGCGCCAAAAAGACCTTCGACGACGGCCCAGCCCTTTTCCTTGTAGTGCTCGTGATTCAATGCGTTCATCGTTTTATCACCCGTTAGAAATCAATCCGCGAGGATTTTCTCGTAGACTTCCATGTGCTCGCCCTCTCGCTCTTCTTCGTCGACTAGTTTCAGCCAAACAGCCTGATCCTTTTTGCGCGCAGCAATCTCCTGTACCGCCCCGGCCCGCTGCGGCTCCGCCCCAGACCAGATTACTTCACCATCCTGCAAGAAGACATAATTTCCCGCGTGGTCAGCCAAAATCTTATCGCGGTTATCGCGGTAAAATAGCGCCTGCTCGCTGGCCGTGCGCCGCAGCTGAGCGATCACTTCTGGCGGATCTGTCTCGACCGAATCAAACTCGGCCACCGGCAGCACCAGACCGTCCATCGCAAAGTCGATCTCATCGAGGTTGGCCATGCCAAAGCCATGCTCGGCCGCCACGGCCACCGGGCTGCGGTCGCGGCGAAAAGGCGGCGTAGGCCAGTCTAGCCGTGGGTCTGTGCCCATCAGATGCGAACCGCAGGCATCCGTGGCAATGACCTGATCACCGGCGACTAAACAGTCGGCGATGCGGCCCTCGCCGTGCCATTCCATGCGCGCCTGTCCCGTTAGGCCGTCGATAATATTCAAACACGGCTGGGCGATCATACCCAAGTCAGGCAGGACATAGGAGAGGCGAATAACGTGATGAAAATACGTGCGCAAGCGACCGTGCGGCGGGATCGGCGGCAGACCAAAGAGATTTTTCAAACACAGCGTGATACCCATAAAACCGTGGTTTTTCATCTTCGCAATCGACACAAACGCATCCGCTTCGCCCAGCGCCGCCGAAAGCTGGTATTCGGAAAACATCAGCCCGCCACCCGGCACTTTATAGCGTTCAAAGGGCGGGTCACCCGCCTCGACATAGGACACGCCATACTCGTCTAAAATAGACTTGGTATTAAAGTCGTCACCGGGGCGTTGGCCCGCAGGCGCTGTGCTGGTATCGAGCGCAAAGATTTCGGCGTCGGAGCGCTCGCGCAATAATTTCAGCGAGGCGCGCAGCACATCGTCGTCGACCAATTCTTGGCGGCGGCCGCCGATAAAACGAATATCCTGCGAACGAAACTGCATATTGACTTTGATGCCAATTCTCTGCGCCTTTTCGATCTTGTCCCACGAGCGCGCCAGCGGCGCCGTGATCTCTTTTAGCTTCTGGTATATTTCGTCGAGTGACGCTTGGTGATTGCAGTGTGTAGCGCGCACTTGGTAGTCTTTTTCTTCTTGCATAGCTCCCATTCTCTGTGGACAAATTGCATCGCGATAAGCACACTATCGCCGCATACGACCGTTGGACCTCGGCTGGGAAATGGCCGCACTACTCCGATCCCGGTGCCTGTAGCACATCGCCACCCACCTCTATAACCGACCCCGTCTTGGAATCTGTCATTTCTCGTAATAGATTCGGAAACAACACCGTGAAACGCTCTTTGAGCGCCGTATCGAAAAGCGTCGCCTGCCTCTGGCGCATGGCCAGCACGGAGGCGATCCACGTATTGGTCCACCCCGTCTCCACGCACCAAGCACCCCAACCCAGATCCGCCGAACTCCCCCAATACTCCCACAACTCATAGTCGAAAGAGCGCATCCAGGCGCCGTTGAGATAGGGTTGGGCCTGTGAGACTACCTGAATTCGACAGAGGAAATCGGCGAGTTGGTCGGCCGCCTCGTCCAAGTCGGACCAACCCGTCGCCGCCGCTGCTTCGTGCAGCCCCAAAAAGGCAAAATTAGTGGTGTAGAGCAAGTCGCAAACCGGATCGCCCTCTTCCTGTACGAGCGTAGCTTCGCGGGTGCCATACGCCTCGTTGCTCTCCGGAGGACCATAGGCGCCTAAACCGTGGGCCCCCAGTGTTTCGCGCACAGCGCCGCACGGCGGCATCAGAGCGAGTAATTCATCGGCCATTTGTCGCAGCCAAGCGCGGTGTTCGGGCGTATCATCGACGCGCACTAAAAAGGCCAGCGGCAGCAGCAGGCGGGCTATTTCTTGGGCTAGACCATTGGTCCACTGCCAACCATTGGGATAGGCCTCTACGGTAGCGCGGATGGCACGACGCGGCAATTCGAGAAACGGTTGATGGCCGGTCAACTCGTGCGCCCAAAGAAAAGCTGCCCATAGATAGGCCTGATAGTGGGGCGCGTGGTGGATATGCTCCGTATCGCGAAACGCGGTCCAACCGCCGCGCTCGTTAAAATGATGCTGGTCGATGCGGCGCTGGCGAAAACCCTGCGGTCCGGTGGTGCGCAAATTTCCCAACAAGCAGCGCAGGATGCGCTCGTCCCAGCGCCCATCGTTTAACAGCTGCGCACTGCCCATCGCAGCTAGCAGCACGCGCGCATTGTCGTCGCCATAATAGGCGGGACCGCGCTCGAACCAGTTGACCAACCCCCAGGCTGGATCGGCCGGATCATCGTGAAAAAAATCGGGTGCCGAAAACACGTAGTCGAGCAGTTGGCCGGCGCGCAAACGGCTCGAAGGATCGCCTGAGAGCTGGGCGTCGTGGGCGAAGACGAGGGCGCTTTCGGCGGTGCAGTCGGCGCGCACCCAGGCGCGGCGCAGCTGGCGTCCCCGATGGTCGATACCTGCTTCAAAACCCTCATGCGCCCCTTTCTTCCAGTCGATACTGTAGAGAACGTGGTCGCGGAAAAAAGAGGTCGAACGGATAAAGGCGCGGCGCTCACTGTCGGCGGGCAGCGCCTCGGCCGCCGCAGCCGTCAGGCCCACAGACGGCTGCCAGGAAAGCACGGGTAGGTCGGCGGCGGGCAACAGCCAGTGCAATAGGCGTTGCCAGATCGTTTTCCAAGCGGATGTCGGAGCATAGCGGGCCGTGACAAAACAGCTCAGTGCGGTAGTTGCCACGAGCGCATTGCCCGCCGACCACTCGAAGAGCAGAGGAGCCGAATTATCGGGGATACCGTAGACGGCGCGGTGATACCCAGCAATCCGCGACACGCTCAAATGAGCTTCTTCGACCTCGACCGGTAAGTGCCAGCAGCCGTGCAGGGCGAGGATGCGTTCCTTCTCTAGAGCGGGTGAAAAAAAGTCGGACGCAACGACAGCGCGCTCCCACTCGGTCGACTGTGGTTCGCCTAGATTGAGACCAGGTAGGTGGGCTGGATACTCTAAGAAGAGGCGCAGACGTTTGTTGTTGGCTCGCTCCAGATCGGCGACACTCAACGATAGCAGCGGGCGTGGATAGTCGTCGGCCAGCGCCAAGATTGCGCCCTCTTCGGGAACTAAATCAAGTGCATCTGAGAACGTATCGCAGCGGGGCAAAGCGTCGAAATGAGCGCTGAGGATGCGATACAGATCGTTGTCGGGACTACAGCAAAAAACGAGGTCCATAGCGGCTTTCTATAGTTTTCTGTCGCGATTCTTTATGCCTGTGATGTCTCTATCTTTTGCCAAGGGGACTCGCGCGCGTTCGGGCATAACATATAACCCGACGGTGCTATAACGCAAAGCCTGCAAAGCCAGCACCGACGGATATTCATGCGCGGCACAATAGACATTTGCCGGGCGGCGAGCGCATGAGCTTTGTGTGGATCGAGCAGGTAGCCACTTCGAACGCACCTGATAGCTGGGGGCGCATAAAAAAAGAAAAATGCAAAAGATCAAATCGTAGGACCTAACGGGTGGTGATGGGTGCGGCCTGTAGGAATTAGTTCCAGTCGAAAATGCGCCGAGCACCTCGTCCCTGCGTTCGCTCAGATCGCGATAGGCAGTGGTTGCATTTTCCAGAGCGTAGACACGCGATACCAGGGAGTCTATTTTCTACCATAAGTCGCGTGGCGCCATTTTGCTTCATACTATATGCTTGACAAAATCATTTGCAGCAATCGGGAGCTATCCATGCAATTTAGCGCTGAGCAATTAGAAAAGTATCAGACCCAAGGCTACGTCATCGTCGACTGCCCCTTTCCCGCCGCCCTGACGCAAGCGGCACTACAAGCCGTGGAAAAAATCGCCATCGACCCCGAGCTCAACACTACTGACACCAAAGGCAACCACTTTCGCCTGCCGCCGCAGATGCCCGATTCCTATTGGTGTGCCCTAGACCACTCGCTGGCTTTTTTGCAGATGGAGTTGCACCCGGGAATCGTCGAGCTGGCGCGCCAACTGGCCAATGATGACGATATCTACTATCGCAACGGCGGCATCAACGAGCTAGCGCCGGGCATGTCTTTCGTCTGGCACCGCGACTCTGGCGACAAATACGTCGAGTTTATGCACTACTTTTCCGGCTCGTCGCCGCACAACGGCTGCCTGCGTGTGATACCCGGTTCGCATATCGGCCCAGCCGACGAATTTATAGCCGATGTAGAAGAACGGCGGCGACAAGTACGCGGCAGCGACGAAGCACTACGCACCGTGTCCGACGTCGAGTTACCGGGAGAAGTCTCACTTGAGCTGCGCCCGGACCAGCTCTTGGTACGCTCGTCGAGAATCTTCCACGCCACCTGGCTCAACAATTCAGACGAAGGGCGCTTGATGCACCACTGGCTCTTTCGCGAAGCGGGTAGCAACAACCACCGCTACCGCTTTGAAGAATGTCTCACGGAAGAACTGCGCGCCGCGCTAACGAATGAACAGCGACAAGCACTCTGGTTGGGACGCGAGTTTGCGCTCGACGAAAAGTGGGATGGCGAGCGCCAGCGCGAGGCGGGCAAGGTGCGCTGGGGCGTGGTATGAGGGTACAAGAGATTTACAACACCATTAATTTAGTCTAAGGTCGAGGATACAAATATGAACGAAGCATCCATTGCCTGCGCCCGCATCTCCGGCGCAACCGCCGATTTCGGCAGCGACCGTCCAAAAAAATACAGCCACTGCGCCCAGCTCGCGCTAGGTCAGTTTTGGAAAGGTCCCGACAGCCTGCCCAGCGAGAACGCTCACGTCTATATCGGCGCCTTCGGCGAGGGCCTCTGTTTTTATATCTATATGCAGGACGGCGAGATCTTTTCGCGCGCCACCGCTGACAACCAAAAGATGTGGACCCTGGGCGACGTGGCCGAATTCTTTGTCAAACCCGGCGACGAGCGTTCCGACTATTGGGAAATTCACGTCACGCCCAACAACTTGATTATGGATATTTATATCCCGGACCGCGAGAAATTTATGGGCGGCGAGATAGCGTGGGAGCGCGTTCTCGCTCCTAATAGCCACACAAAAAAACGCGTCCACATTGGCGACGGCCATTGGGCCGTAGAAGCCTGCGTGCCGTGGCAGGCATTTGGCGCAAAGGGCATCCCCACCCAGGGGACGGCCTGGCAGATTGCCGTCTGTCGCTACAACTGCACGGGCGGGCTCGAAAACCCCGAGCTCTCTTCGACGGCGGCCTTTTCTCAGGCCAGTTTTCACCGCTACGAAGAGTACACGCAGCTCGTCTTTTAGACGGCGACTAGAGCGGCTCTAGGCGGAGAGAACAGCACTCAACCGCGCCGAAGGTGTGGCGCCTCCATCACGGCGCGCTCTTCCTCGCTCATATCTTCGATATAGGCAGCGTAGGATATATCGTGTGCGCCGCCGCCATAGGCCACCGAACCCGGGCTGAACTTATACAGCAGCGCGCGGCGCTCGTGCTGTCCCGTCCACGGCAACGTGCCGTGCGTCAGCGTTTCCGTAAAGATCACGACATCGCCGGCCTGGCCGTTTAGCTCGAGCACGTGCTCCTGGTGCTTTTCCCAATGCTTCATCGCATCGGGACAAGCTAGGTTGGCCTTGTGGCTGCCGGGCACTACGGCCACTCCCCCTTCACCTGGTCCCTCGTCGGCCAGCAAATACTCTACCACCGTTAGTCCCGTATAGATACGTCCACCCTTAAAAAAATAGGCCTCCGATATATCCGCCCGCTCGATCCCACCACCGTGCAGCGTGCCACCTTCGCAGCCCGCGTCCATGGCAATGAGTCCCGGCCCGTGGTCTAGCCGATAGCCCCGACCCAATATCTCTTCGAGAAAGGGTTTGATACGCTCGTGTATCAGCAAGCGGCGAAAGGGTTCGCAAAAGGGGCGTTCCCAGGCCAGCATGCCGCCCAAGTCTTTGCGGTGCGACGTGCCTTCCAAGGCTTTAGATCCGCCGGCTAACGACCCCTCTCTCTCCTGCAACTGTTCGCGGTGGTGGTCGATACCCGTATTGAGTTCGGCCACTTCCGCCGCCGTCAGCACGTTCTTGAGCAATAGATAACCATTGAGATCGAAGAGATACTTTTCATCTTCGTTCATGGATCGGTCCTCCGTCTTAAGTGATCTGCGCTTTTTCTAAATGTTCAAAGCGGTTGGCATACCCGACTACGATCCCTTCTCCGGGTGGAATTTTCAGACAGGTGATCGCCGTGTTGCGGTGGTCTATGTACACTTCTGGCCCCTGCTCTACACCGAGCAATGCCTTGATCAAGTGACTCATAAAATCTCCGTGTGTCACCAGACCAATGCGCTCGCCAGCCGTCGCTTGCCGCCGCAGTATCTGCGCTATGCTCAGCGCCCGCTGCTGGCCGGCTTCGGCACTCTCGCGGTCCCCGTTCCACCAGCCTTCTTCACCGATGGCTTCGGGCAATACGCAGTCGGGAAAACGGGCGAGAATCGCGCTGCGCCCCTCACCGGGAAAGCTATCGACGCCGCTGCCGTCCGGTCGATCCAAAAAGATGCCACCCGTTTCGTGAATATCCACCCAAGCTTCTGGGCGCAGGCCCAGCGCTTTGCCAATGGGCGCCGCCGTGTGTAGAGCACGGATCATAGCGCTGCAATAGAGACGATCTAGCGCCGGCCCATCCGCAGCAGAAACGCCGGTGCCCACTAGGTGCCCGCGCTCTGCCAAAAAGGCGGCGACTTTCTCGGCTTGCACCAAGCCGATCTCCGTCAACTCGGGGTCGCAAACGCGCCGGGATTGATCTGCTAGCGCGTTGTTACTCGATTGGCCGTGGCGAATCAGGAAAAGTTCGGTCAATAATTGTGCTCCTTGAATGAGTTCTAACCACGCTCTTTGAGGTCGTACATAGCAATCATATAAGGGTGCTCCGGATCGAAATGCGTCAGCGTACCCGGGTTCTCTACGCGCCCTATAGGGCGGATATTCTCGCCCTCTACACCGGCCGCCTCATCGCCAATATCGCGACGACACGCCTCCACTTTCTCCATCAGTTCGCTGACCACCTGCGGATGCTCTGCGTAGACATTATCCGTCTCACCGATATCCGCCTCCAAGTCGTAGAGTTCCTGTACTGGTGTGTCATCTTTGCGCAGGTGCAGCTTCCACTGATCGCTGCGCACCGCCTCTATACTGTTGCGCTTATAGTAGAAGAAAGCATCATGGGAAGACTCGGCGCCCGGTTCTGAAAAGAGTAGCGGTCGCATGTCCTTACCGTCGATAATGCGATCCGTGGGCACTTGAGCCCCTGCGATGCCAGCCAGCGTCGGGTAGAAATCCATCGACAGCGCCAACTCCTGACACATGCTACCCGCCTCCACATTGCCGGGCCAACGCACGATGCACGGCACGCGCTGACCGCCCTCCCAAGTCGTGCCCTTCGTGCTGCGCAGCGGCGCATTGCTGCCGCCTTCATCGCGCGCACGCGAACCGTTGTCGCTGGTAAAAATGACCAACGTATTATCGTCGAGTCCTAGTGCCTCTAGTTCGCACAACAATACATCCGTCGCCCAGTCGATACAGGCGACGGCCGCCCCGTAGACGCCGTTGTCGGACTCGCGCACAAAGCGCTCCGGCGGATAGTGCGGCAAGTGCACGTGCATATGCGCCAAGTAGAGAAAGAACGGCGTTTCCTCCGCTGCGCTCCCGCGCATAAAACGCACGCACTCTTCCACGTAACGCTCGGTAATGCCGCGCTGGTCGGGCTGGGCCTGCACCACCTCTTCGTCGCGCAGAAGCGGCAGCGGCGGATAGACGTCGTCTTCCTTTTGCCTGCCCATATCGTTGCTATAGGGAATGCCGTAATAGTGATCGAAACCGTGACGGGTCGGCAAAAACTCTTTCTGGTCACCGCAGTGCCATTTGCCAACGATCTGCGTGGCATAACCCTGCTCTTTTAGCAGTTTGGCGATCGTGATTTCCTCCGGGTTCAAACCCAATTCCTGGCCGGGAAAGAGCACCCAGCGCCCGTCAAACGAACCAAAACCAATGCGCGGCGGGTAACAACCAGTGAGCATGGCGCCTCTAGAAGGCGAGCAAACGGGCGAAGCCATATAAAAATCGGTAAAGCGCATACCCTCAGCGGCCATGCGATCGATGGCCGGCGTTTTATTGACGGGCGAGCCGTAACAACCCAGGTCGCCGTAGCCGAGGTCGTCACAGTTTATCAGTACAATATTGGGTTTCATAAGCGTTGCCATTATTGAAAAGTGCACGGACAAAATCAGCCGCGCACAGTTTGATAATACTAGTATACTGCGCCCATATAAAACAGCTTTCGCCCACGCAGAGCAAGAGCGAAGACCCCATGCGTTGACCCTCTCTCTGTAGTCTCTTAGATTGACGACTTTCCAAGGGGGAGCACATGAAGATCCGCATCGCCGCCATCGAAGACGTCCGCCGCGCCGAAAGCATCATACGCCAACACCTCTCGCCTGCACCCTTGATCCGCTCGCACGCCTTAGAAAAAGAGTTAGGACTAGCGGAAGGACGCCGCGTTTGGCTAAAGGATTACGGCTGGACGCCGGTGGGTTCGTTTAAGCTGCTCGGCGCCTTGAACTGGATGGCCAACCATCTCGAGCATATCGGCGACCGACCCGTAGCGGCACACTCTTCCGGCAATTTTGCCTCCGGCATCGCCTTTGCCGGCATGCGCTACGATAAACGCGTTATCATCGTCATGCCCGAGAGCGCACCGCAAATCAAATTTGAGCGCACGCGTTCGTTCGGCGCAGAGATCCGCACCTACGATATTAAGACCGATCACCTGACGGGCCAGCGAGACCAATTGACGCGGGAGATTGCCGAAGAGGAACATGCCGTCCAGGCCTCACCCTATGACGACGCTGATGTGATTGCCGGCAATGGCGTCGGTGGCCTTGAAATAGTAGACGAACTAAAGAGGATGGACCGCAACCTGTCGCACTTTCTCTGCCAAGTCAGCGGCGGCGGGCTAATGGCTGGGCACGCATTGGCCATCGCCGACGGTTTCCCGCAGGCTAATATCGTCGGCGTCGAGCCAGAGGGAGCCGATGATTTCTACCAATCGTTAGCGGCGGGCGAGCGCGTGCGCATCGAACGGCCAACGAGTATTTGCGACGGCCTGTGCTCGTACGATGTCGGCGAGCACAACTGGCCGATCTTAGCGCAGCATGTACGAGCATCTGCGCGCGTGCCCGATAGCGAAACACGGCAGGCGATGCGATGGATTTACCAGCAGCACGGATTGCGCACCGAACCCTCCGGCGCCATTGCCATAGCAGCGGCGCTGACGGGTAAAGTCACATTGGAGGGAGAGGGGGATATTGCGCTCGTCGTCAGCGGACGCAATGTCGACGACGAGCGTTTTAGAGCGTGGACCGAGGGAGTTTAATAATACGTCTCTGCGTTGTGCACTGGCTCGTAGCCAATTTCTCGCCGCGGCGTTTCTATATCGAAAATATTATAGGTATTGTCCGAAATGACAAAGTAGTGCGCACCGCTAGGTAGGCGATCATTTAAGTAGCTTTGGTAGCAGGCATGTACGAAGCGAGCCGCATCTTCTTGATGACACCAAACGGAGAAGTATCCGCGCTCGGAAACCTCGGCAACGGCGTTGCGTTCGTTGATACCCCCCCAGCGCGCGGCGATAGCACCGTGGCCCTTAGCTGCCATGCGTTTGCACCATTGTTCAGCGTATTCTTTTTCGCGGCCGTAATCGTTGGTCGCATGAGCAGGGGCTGTAGCAGCGATGCGTTCTGGCCATGGGTTAATGGCAGAAAAATCGCGGTCGGCCATAGTCCAGTAGGCGCTGTCTTTTTGATAGAAATCGTACAATCCATCGACGGCATGTACCGAACTCGACGCCACGACCATTGGTAGTTTAGTCTGAGCCAGCACCGCTTCAAACACCAAATCCGTCATCTCGTTCATCTCTGCTAAGTTGCCTTTGCGCGCTAGGTAAACGACCAAATCAAAACCCGATATTAAATCGCTGAGCGCAGCGGGATCGCTAGCGATATCGAGATCGACCAGTTCGCGCTGCGCATCCGCTGCCGTAACTTTGTCTTTAGCCCCGGGCAAATCGACCGAAACAATGCGATAACGCTCGTCCAAACGCGGCAAATAAGTGCGCAGGCCAGCGCCAATATTGCCGCGCCCGCCAATTAACAAGGTCTTGTATTCCGATGACACTGTAATTCCTTTCAACTGTGCAGAAGTGAATAAGCCGACAAAATTAGGGGGCAATGTCTATAAATGCAACAGAATGCAACAGGATGACAGGGCGAGCCTATAACTCAGCGGGAAACGGGGCCCTATTTATCAAACGGATAGACAACCCATTCCAATTCACGACAAAAAGTGGAAACCATGAAAATAGTACGCATCGATATCAACCGGGTCCACGTGCCCATGAAGACTGCTCCAGCCGATCCAGTAAAGGCGACCAACGACGGTTATATTGCAACAGAAGGACTGCACAAGCACATCATTCAGCTGCATACGGACGCGGGGATTATTGGCTTGGGCGAGACCTGGAAGGGCACGCCTGATACGGCAGTCCACGCCGCCGCAGAAATGCTGTTGGGGCAAGACCCAGCGCGTCTGTCGCTGCACCGGCTGGGCCTTCCCCACGATGCCAGCGCCGTAAATGCCCGCGATCTCGGCGAACTCGTCGCCGTGCGCCCCATCGACCACAACCCATCTATCCACGCCTTTGAGGTCGCGTTGGCCGACGCCATGGGTCAATGCCATGGCGTGCCCATCTATCAGCTCTTGGGGGGCGCCGTCCGCGACCGTGTGTTGGTGCACTATTGGTCGGGACGCCGCACACCGGAAGAATTGGCGCTCGTCGCCCGCGAGGGGCAGGCGCTCGGTTTCGGCGGCATCAAAATAAAATGTGTGCTCGAGGACCCAAACCTCGAACGCGTACAGGCGATCTACGAAGCCTGCGGTCCCAACTTTCGCATCAGCCTAGATCCCAACCAGCGCTTTCACACCATAGAGGCGACGCTGGCCTTGGCCGAGGCGATGAAAGACTATCCGATCGAAGTATTTGAAGACCCGCTGCCCAAGGAAGACCTCTCGGCTTATGTGCGCCTGCGCCAAGAAATGGATATTCCCCTCGCCCTGCACCTAGAGCGCCCCGATGACGTGTTAGAAGCCATTCGCCTCGGCGCCGCCGATATCTTCAACCTGCGCGGGACGATGACAACGGTCAACCAATTGGGTTATATGGCCGAGATAGCCGGCATGGCTATCTGGCGCGGCTCCGGGCTGGACCTAGGCATCCTCGACGCCTCATATGCCCATGTCTGCGCCGCCACGCCGTCCTGCACCTTGGGCAGCGATATCATCGGTCAATTTATGCGCGAAGACGATCTGATCACCGAGCCGTTGGTGTACGAAGCGGGGCACGTGCTGGTGCCACAGGGGCCAGGGCTCGGCGTGCAACTCGATTTGGACGCGCTCGCGCGCTATACGGTGGACCAAGGCGATAGGGGTATGCCCGGTATGTGGACGGTAGAGTGAGGGAGAACTAAGGTCCAAACCCACTAGACCCTGAGAACCCTGCCGACTCCGTGCCCAAACGCACAAACCCCTCGGCAAATTCGCAGCCCTTCATCCACGCCGTCGACTGCGCTTCTAACGCCCGATAGCGAGAGAGAAAACCATAGCGCTCGGCCAGGCCGGGCTGTGCGTTAAAACAGTCCAGCGCTTTGCATTTGCGCTCATAGCTGGCGGAGATATCGACAAAGAGATTGGGGATATAGCGCGCTACGGGAGCCGTGCCCAACGTCGTTTCGTAAAAGACAATTTCGGGAGCAGGACACGGCGGTGCGCTAGACTCGCCTTCAATACCGGGTCGGAAACAGTAGCGGCTAGCCCAAATGACCGCCTCAGTTGCCGCGCAGTGATCGGGGTGTAATATATCGTCCTTCCAATGCGTCAGTACGAGGTCGGGCTGGTGTCGACGCAATAATTCCAAAAGCTGCTGCCGCCTCTCGGGACCGATCAGTAGCGGGCTATCGCCAAAGTCCAAGCATTCAATCGTCACACCCAGCACAGCGGCGGCCGCCGCCATTTCCTCCGCGCGCATTTGTTTTATCTGCTCTAGCGATGGCACGGGTTCGCGCGCCCACAGAGCCGGAGACTCGCACTTTTCGCCATAGCTACAGTTGATAATATGTACTTTACTACCTGCTTCTACTAGACGGGCTATCGTACCGCCTGCGCGCGAGCAAAAGTCGGCGGCGTGAGCGCTGAATACTAGCACGCGGCGATCGGCGCGAATGAGCTCACTCATGTTTTCTTTCCATTATTTCTTTTTTTATATGAGGAAAGTGTAAAAAAACGACTAAGGAACTTCCACTAAAGTGGGTTCTTTATTTTGAAGGCCTTCAAATACGTGCGAGAAAGAAAGCAATATAAATCAGTGGAAGAGCTATAGACCCTCTTAGCAAGAGCACAAAACGGCGACCTGGAAGCGTATGGAAAAATAGTCCATCGCTTCCAGGACATGGCGGTAGGCTACGCCGGAGCCATCCTGAAAGACGCCCACTTAGCAGAGGACGTGGCTCAGGAAGCTTTTATCGAAGCCTACAAAGACCTAACTCTGAGCCTGTGCTACTTGCGCTCGACGCTCGAACCAACGCTACCCGATCTAAAATAACAACTCTATCTAAAATTTGTTTGGGTTCGTGAGGGGACCGCGAGGGCATTGTGAAAAAGGACGTCGTCCATGGTCTCGAGATACCCTCTGGTCTTCGCGTGTATTTTCTCGTTCATCGCCTACGCCTGTTCGGGCGACAGCGATTCCCCGACGAGCACATCACCCTCCGACAATGCAGGTGGCAGCTCAGAGACGACCTCACCCGTAGACGATACCACGGGCAATACGAACGACAATTCTGCCACTACAGAGCCTACTGATGGCGCGACGGACGGCAACAATATTTCGACCCCCTCTGATCCTACAGATATTTTGTCTACAAGCCCAGCTGCTATGACGCAGGCCTTCGCGCCCTATGCCAAGGTCGGCACGCGCTATGACGATAATTATTTCTACGTAGAGTCCGGCGGCATACCCGAGCATCAGATGATGGTCAATATCACCGCTTGGATTGCCCAAGTGCCGCTACCCCAGCCCGATACGGGCGACAACGCCTGGCCCATTCCGCTCCATCCGCAATACGCCGCCAATCCAATCAGCATAGAGACGGATCTCCAGCGCGGAGCCATCGCCGTCGCCGCCAACGGCATTCCCATCTTTAATCCACTCAACGCCTCCGGCCTAGTCTCTAAAGAGATTGGTGAGCTCGACGATTTCGGCGGCCATTCCGGCCGCGCCGACGACTACCATTACCACGCTGCACCGCTGCATTTAGAAAGCACCTCTGGTATCATGCCCATTGCCTATGGGCTCGATGGCTTTGCCGTATACGGTTCGACCGAACCCGACGGCGCACCCATGCGGGCGCTCGACGAGTACCACGGCCACGAGGCCAGCGATGGTTCGTATCATTATCATGGAACCAACGAGTATCCCTACTTAATCGCCGCCATGTATAACGGCACGGGCTAATTACCTACTCGCTGCCCTTGGGCTCGCGCGCACCGCTAAACGTCTCACGAGGCGTATCCGCCGGCCAATAAGGACCGTCGACATCCCCTTCCCACGGCGTACCGCACATTTTCGAAAGAATATGCCACTCCGGCGCTCCCATATCCGGGTCGGGGTGGAAGAGAAAGCGCTTGAGCCCGGCCTGCCGCGAAGCATCGAGAATGCCGTAGAGATCGCGCGCGCCCATAGAGTCGCCGGCGTGCGGGGCGCGCCCTGTCGAAACCCAGCAAATTGTTTTATCCGGGCCAATCGCTTCTAAAGCCCGTTCCGTTTCGTTGTAAACTAACTCGGAGAAAAACTCCGACGGAAAACCCATTTCCATGTCCAGTAGCGAGCTTACACCCGGCAGCTCTATGCCAAATAAGGAGCGCACCACACTAAAACCATCGGCCTCGCTCAAGCCGGGATTCCATTCCAGCAGCTTTTGCACCCAACGCGAGACCGTGCCATAGAGCCCATCAAAACCCCGATGCCAGTAGTAGTGTTTGGGGAATATATAGTCGAAATAACGAGACATCTGATGATAGTCCTGGCAGGTCAGCGACGAAAAGGCCGCCGTGCGCGGAATGCCACCCAACTCTATTTTCCGATTGAGCTGGGGCAGCTGCCCTGCCATCGCCTCCATCGATCCCAGCGCCGTCTGGCGGCGTGCTCTAAGCCAGTAGAGCACGTCTTCGTTTATATCAAAAAGTTGCATCCCTGCCAGCATACCCGCAGGAGCCTGATAACGCACGGCCGCGGGCGTGAGTTGGTGTAAACGCGAGCGCAGGTGGTCTATGCCGCGCTGCATGCGGTCCAAGTCGAAACCTAGCGCGGCAAAACGCGCTTCGCTGCCGGGACGAATTTCGAGCAACTCGCCACCGTGATGAAACGCCAACTCGTAGTGCTGTTCACCGGGACCGTCGAGAATAAATCCATGCGCCTGCGGTAGGGCGTTCATCGTGTCCTGCACATTGGCAGCATAACCTACTACTCCATGCGGATCTTCTTCTACGGGCAGATTGCCACCGCCGCCCCCCACGTAAAAAGTCATAATATGCCAACCGCGCGCAGCCGCATTGTCGAGCATGGCCTGGAAGCGCTTTTCTTTTTTTGGATCGCGAGGGCTTTCTTTCGGTGGGTCAACGCCAAATGATTTGTACACCGCTGGGTCTGATTGGAAGGTTGGCACGCGCTCGCCATTTTCACCCGTAAAAGCGAGATAACCGACGACAATGCCGCGCACGCCACCCGCCTCCCAAGCGTCGAATATGCGCTGATAGTCATCTAAATAACGTTCAAGCGGGTCGTGTACAAAGATCCAGGCTTCCATAGACGGTTCCTCTTATTTAAAGTACTGGCTTAGATGGGCTGTCTTCGCGATTTCTCCCATGAACCTGCGCAAAGAATAATCCGTGAACACACGGACATCAATAGGTGAGATGGCCGAACGTATTTGTTCCTCTGCTTCTGCTCCGTATATTGGTCGCCACGACTTTTCTACCGCAGGGCAACTTTGTCTATCTCATCACCAAGCTAGAGCGCGTTCCGGCAGACCATCATTATGATCAGAACATTTCAGAGAAGCGCTAGCTGAAAAATGTGCAAAAATACCTTTAGTCTCTGGGCTTTTGGCGACGCCCACGTCGGCACCGACCTCAAGCGAGGCCGCCACAGCCTATCCGAATCACTGCGCACTTCCGAGCAAGGAGGGGACCGGGGTGGACCGTCTTTTGACTGGGATATCGCCGTTGATATCGGCGATATGTCGGGCGGACAGAATGTGCCCGACGATGACGAGGGCCGCGAGGTAGTCCGGCAATTGGCCGCCCTAAAAAAACACCGGCGCGAAGAGATCTATTCCATTTGCGGCAACCACGACCGCAGCGGCCTCGACGAGGAAGCGGCCTGGTGGTGGCAGAAATGGGTCGATCCGCTCGGGGAGCATACGCAGTTTTCCGGCGTGGACGCGAGCAAACGGCCCTATCCCATTGCCGGGACCTGGGAGCGTTATTCCTTCTCCGTGGGCAACGTGCTCTTTTTGTTAATGAGCGATATAAATGAACCTTCGCAAACCATCGGCCGCGGCGCTCTAGGGGGCAATCCAGCCGGGGTCGTCACGGGCGAGACCTTTGCCTGGTGGAAGGACCAAGTCGCAGCACACCCCGACCACATCATCGTTTCGGCCCACCACTATATGCTCAAAGAAACGACGGTGGCCTCGGGTGACTGGCAAGGTCTGCGCAAAGATGAAGCCGGCAATTGGCAGAGCCACTACCACGGCTACAAAGCACGGGGCGCTCCCATCGGCGCTTCATATTTGTATTTTGTCGACAGCCAACCCGACTCGGGTGCTTTCGAAAACTATTTAGCGGCACACCCACAGTCCGTGGACCTCTGGCTCGGCGGTCATACCCATACGCACCCAGACGACACCTGCGGAAACAAGTCGCATATCGAGACCAAGTGGGGCGGCACTCACTTTATCAACGCCGCCTGTCTGAGCCGCTTTCACGGTCCCGAAAATGTGCCCAAGAGTCGGCTGCTCAGTTTTACAGAGGGCAGCGACGAAGTGCGGGTGCAGTGCTATATGCACAGCGACGAATTCCTGCCGCAAGGCTGGTACGAAAAGGCCGAGCGCGTGCTAAAATTATCACAGCCCTTTAAATGGAGAAAATGACCTATGGCTATGACCACGATGCACAATATAAAACCCTATGCCAACTCGACGTCACTATTAGACGATCCGCAGGCACTGCGCCAGCGCGCACGCGAAGACGGCTGTCTCTTCTTCAAGGGGCTGCTGCCATCTGCGGCCTTGTTCAATGTGCGCCGACAAATTCTGCACACCTGCCAAGAGCACGGCTGGTTAAAAGAGGGCACTGAAGCGATAGACGGCATTGCCCGCGAGAATTTATCTGTGATTGAATCGGGGGACTCGCGTTGGCAGGACTTCTATTGCGATGTGCTCAAGCTGCGCGACTTCCACGCCTTGGCGCTGCACGATTCGATCACGACCATGTTGGCGACGCTCTTCGACGAAAAGGCACTGCCCCACAGCCGCAATATCTGCCGTCTAATGTTCCCGCAAACACAGACGCACTCGACGCCACCGCACCAGGACCATTTCTATATCGGCGGCAGCGACGAAACCTGGACGGCGTGGATCCCCTTGGGAGACTGCCCCGTCGAACTCGGCTCGTTGGCCGTGGCGCGCGGCAGCCATACGCGCGGCATGATGGACGTACACGAGGCCCAAGGCGCCGGGGGACGCGCCGTGAGTATAGACGAGCATACCGAGTGGTTTGGCGGCGACTTTGCCTGCGGCGACGTGCTCGTATTGCACAGCCTAGCCGTGCACCAAGGCCGCGACAACCAGACGCTAGACCAGCTGCGTCTCTCCGTCGACTATCGCTACCAGCCGCTGAGCCATCCGGTCCGTGAGGATTCGCTGCTGCCGCATATGGGTTGGGTCAATTGGGAAGAGATCTATGCCGATTGGGCGGTGGATGACCCAGTGAAGTACTATTGGCAAAACTGGAATTTGCACGTGCAGCAGCGCGAAGGCTAAGGGGGCTAAGGCTGGTTTTTTCGGCAACCTTAGGCTGTTTTGCTGAGCTATAAAGCTCAGTAAATATATAAACAGAATGGCGAGCGGTAGCGCACGGTGATGTCGCAATCTCAATGCTCTCCGACAGGGTATTTCCTTTATTGCACCTACACCAGAATACTAACTGTCTACTACGGACAACCGCACGCTCTGCCAATTCCTCTCTAAGCTTGGATACAACAACTAACACATTTACAGAAGCGAAAATATGATTATCATACCATGTTCGTAAATAGATAAACCGAAGTGATGGTGCATTTATTTATGATCCTCTTGCCGGTCGGCTACTGGAAGAGAATCCAACGACGAACATGTTTCAGGCAATAGCACTACGCTTAGAGGCCTTTAAGCAGATGCGATTCACTATTCACCTCACTCGATTGTGAAAGGAATAAAATGGACAACAGGCGCAAAGACTTAATTGACATTCTAAAAGAAAAATCTCCGTTAGCTGGACAACTAACAGACTATGAAATTCTCGAATTAATCCATGTTATGCCGCTGCGTAGTTATCACGAAAATACAACTATTGTAAAGGAAGGTGAACCAGCGACTTCTCTAATGTTTATCATCAGTGGAGAAGTAAATATCCATCACAATAAACACCTAATAGCAAAACTAACTCAGGGTGATATTTTTGGCGAAGCGATGTTTTCCGATCAGGGCATACGCATTGCTGACGTCATTGCCGTAGAGCCAACAGAAGCTTTAGTATTTGACCTTGCAATGTATGAATCGCTCCTTCAACAGAATGCGAAAGTCGCGCTTAAATGCAAATTTATATTTGAGCAACTCTATAAGCGAAACGTAACGGCGAATGAGATTTTTTTCACTGCCGACCGAAGGAAGTACCTTGCCTTAGTTGCACATAATGAAATGAAAAAAACGCTCGTTCAATTCGTTCAATCCCATGTGAAGAAAATCAATAAATTTCGACTTGTGGCTACGGGCACTACGGGAGAATTATTATACAAAGAAGCAAAAATTGTTCTGTCCAAAAAAGTGAAATCTGGGCCCCTAGGTGGAGATCAGGCAATCGGTCAAATGATTTCAACTGACAATATTTTGGGGATCATTTTCTTTCGCGACCCCCTATCAGCGCATCCTCATCATGCCGATATAGAAGCGCTAGGCAGACTGTGCGATGTTTATCAAGTTCCACTTGCAACCAATCCAACGACCGCGGTCGCAGTGTTGAATTATCTAGTTGACGTCAAACAACAGGAATCACCACAAACTAATAGTTTATTAGAAGATTACAGTCAACAACAGGCACAAGTAGTCGAAAGTGGAAGTAGCCAATCCCAAGATTCTTCACAAACTTAGCGAGTGGACTTGACCTGCCCGGTGAATTAAAAAATATTCTGTCATGTACTGGTGAAATGACTCCTTGGTTCTACGTCCGCTCGTCGCATTATTAAGTGTGATTTGGGTTGGGTCAGTTGAGAAGAGATCTATGCCGATTGGGCGGTGGATGACCCAGTGAAGTACTATTGGCAAAACTGGAATTTGCACGTGCAGCAGCGCGAAGGCTAAGGGGTCTACTGCAAAACAGCACCGTATAAAAAAGAGCTACTCCACCTGACAGCGGAGACAATAATAAAGCCGGCGGCCGGAAACGCTGGTTTTCACAACGGCCGTGCCGCACTCGTAACACGGCTCGCCCTCGCGATCAAAAACCCAATAGCGACTCTGTGCAAACGAACGCCCGGCGCGCCGCAGTATTTTATAGCTCTTTAGGTCGTTGGTCACGCCCTCTGTCTTGTACGACTGTCGAGTTAGTCTCAGCGTCTGCTGCGCCAGCGCGGCGCGCTGCTTTTTGTCTAGAGAGCTCAACCGCGCCAGCGGATACACGCGGGCCATAAAGAGGATCTCGCTGCGCAGATAGTTGCCCAACCCGGCGAGAAAATTTTGGTCGAGCAATAGCGCGCCTAGTTGACGACCCTGAAAGGCCGTTTCCCCGTAGCGGTCGCCCATGCTCTTTTCCGTCGTCTCTAGTACATCGGGGCCCAGGCGATTGAGAAAAGAATGGCACGCCACCCCCTCTTTGTCCAACACCTCGATATCCGACGCCGAGTAGAGTAGGCATGCGTGCTCTTTTGTGTGCAGGGCCAACCGCAGCTGGCGATCCGTCTGGGGTATCTGGCCGCGCTCGACAATCATCCAACGACCGTAGAGCTGGTTGTGCGAATAGATCGTTAGACCACCGTTAAATTCCGTCAGCAGCGCTTTGCCCCGTGGCCTCACCTGTCGCACTCGCCTGCCCGTTAGTTCTTTTTCATAGCCCTTGAGATGGGAGAAAGCGAACGTCACTTCTACGACCTTTTCTCCCACCAGCACGGCTGCCAGTTCGTCGGCGACACGCTTTATTTCCGGCCCTTCTGGCATGCTATCAGCTCCCCAAATCCACGGCCCGACCTTCTAGCGCAGCAGCGAGTAGGGCACGCGTATAGTCCTCTTTCGGCTCGTCAAAGATCCGCTGCGAAGGACCGCGTTCGACGACTAGACCATCTTTCATAACAATCATTTCACTGGCCATCGCCCGCACCACTTTTAGGTCGTGGCTGATAAAGAGATAAGCCAATCCATGCTTGTCCTGTAAGGCGCGCAGTAGCTCGATAATCTGCGCTTGCACCGTTTTGTCGAGTGCGCTCGTCGGCTCGTCTAGCACCACAAAACGCGGCTCCAACACCATGGCGCGCGCAATGGCAATACGCTGGCGTTGGCCGCCGGAAAACTCGTGCGGAAAGCGATCCATGCTAGCGGGGTCCAATCCCACCTCGCGCAGCACGGCCGCCACTCGTTCGCGCCGCTCGTTGTAGTCGTTGCCAATTTTGTGTACTAATAGTCCTTCTTCTATTACCTGAAAAGCCGACATGCGCGGGCTTAGGGAAGAGAACGGATCTTGAAAGACGATCTGCATTTGACGGCGCAGCGGCCGCACTTCGTTCTGACGCCAGCCCTGGATATCGCGGCCTTCGAATTGGATCGGCCCTTCGCTACTGAGCAAACGCAGCAGCGCTTGGCCCAACGTCGTTTTGCCCGAGCCCGACTCACCGACTACACCGACCGTTTGTCCGGCGCGCACGGAAAGCGAAATGCCGTCGACCGCCTTGACGTGCCCGACGGTGCGGCGCAGCAAACCGCGCTTGATTGGGAACCACACGCGCAGATTCTCCGTTTGAATAACAATAGGTGCCTCGTCGTCGACGACCGGTGCCTGACCGCTCGGTTCGGCGGCTAATAGCTGCTGCGTATAGTCGTGTTGTGGCTGTGTAAAGAGCGTCTCAGTTTTTGCGCTCTCGACGATCTCGCCCTTCGACATGACATAGACGCGCTCGGCCATATGACGCACGATGCCCAGGTCGTGCGTAATCAATAAAATCGCCA
This sequence comes from Planctomycetota bacterium, assembly GCA_047616505.1. GTDB lineage: Bacteria > Latescibacterota > UBA2968 > UBA8231 > UBA8231. Next base: position 7,214 of record JBLHGI010000001.1, on the reverse strand, counting down.
TGCCAAACTGTTCTTGCAGGCCCTTGAGCAACTGCAAGATCTGCGCCTGAATCGTCACATCGAGCGCCGTCGTCGGCTCGTCGGCAATGAGCAGATCCGGCTCGTTGGCCAACGCCATAGCAATCATCACGCGCTGGCGCTGGCCGCCCGACAGCTGATGCGGCCATGCGTCGAGACGCTCTTCGACGTTGGGCAGGCCGACCAAACGCAAAAGCTCCAGCGCCCGTGCGCGCGCCTGCTCCCGTTTCATGCCCCGATGTAGTATCAGCGTCTCGCTAACCTGCCTTTCGATCGAGTGCAGCGGATTTAACGAAGTCATCGGCTCTTGAAAAATCATGGCGATGCGATTGCCGCGCAAAGCGCGCAGTTGCGTCGCCGGCGTCCCCAACAACTCCTCGCCATCAAAGCGCACACTGCCGCGCGGATGGCTCGCGCGCGGATAGGGCAAGAGCTGCAGTATGGAAAGCGCCGTCACCGACTTACCCGAGCCCGACTCGCCCACCAACGCCACCGTCTCACCCTTCTCAATGCTCAACGAAGCGCTGTGCACCGCATCGACATCGCCCTCTTCCAAATGAAAGCGCACCCCCAGCCCCTCAATCTCCAACAAACTCATCTACCACCTCCACCCGCAAAGGTCTTGCGCGGGTCAAACGCGTCGCGCACCGCCTCACCAATAAACACCAAGAGCGACAGCATAATAGCCAGCGTAAAAAAAGCGGAAAATCCCAGCCACGGCGCCTGCAAATTGCGCTTGCCCTGGTTGAGCAATTCGCCGAGCGAGGGCGAGCCAGGTGGTAGACCAAAACCCAGAAAATCGAGCGAGGTCAGCACTGCCACCGAACCTGTGAGCACAAAGGGCAGAAAGGTCAACGTCGAAACCATGGCATTGGGCAGCACGTGACGCCACATAATTTGCAGATCGCTCTGGCCCAAAGCGCGTGCCGCTTTGACAAAGTCGAGATTGCGCGCGCGCAAAAACTCGGCACGCACCACCCCCACTAATCCCATCCAGCGGAACATTAAGAGCAACCCCAGCAGCCACCAGAAGCTCGGCTCGACGACGCTGGCCAAAATGATCAGCAGATAGAGCATGGGCATGCCCTGCCAAATTTCGATAAAACGCTGAAAGAGCAGATCCACCCAACCGCCGAAATACCCCTGCACGGCACCGGCGGCAATGCCCACCGTAGCGCTAAAGAGCGTCAACAATAGGCCAAAGAGTATAGAGATGCGATAGCCGTAGAGCAGACGGGCAGACACGTCGCGCGCCTGGTCGTCAGTCCCGAGCCAATTGTCGCCGTCGGGCGACGAGGGCGCCGGCTCTTTGAGCTCGTAGTTGACGGTGTCGTAGCGATAGGGAATCGGCGGCCACACGATCCAACCCTTCTCTTCGATCAACTCGATGACAAACGGATCGCGATACTCGGCCTCGGTCTCGAAGTCACCGCCAAAGACCGTTTCCGGATAGGCAAATAGCACCGGAAAATACAGCTCGCCGTCGTAGTGAATTAGCAACGGGCGGTCGTTGGCGATAAACTCGGCGGGCAAGCTGCACAGAAAGAGCAGCCCGAAGATCCAGGTGCTCCAATAACCGCGGCGGTTGCGACGAAAATTGGCCAATCGGCGTTGGTTTAGCCTCGACAGCGATATGCCCCATAGGCGCTGCTGGCGCGTCGGTGGGGCTATAGCAGTGGCACTTTGCTGCACGTTTTCGCTCACGTTTCGCGGCTTTCAAAGTCGATGCGTCTGTCCACCAACGTATAGGTCATATCGCCGATCAACTGCATCAGCAGACCCAAGAGCGTAAAGAAATAGAGCGTGGCAAACATCACGGGATAGTCGCGATTGATCGCCGCTTCGTAGCCAAGTAATCCCAGGCCATCAAGCGAAAAAATGATTTCCGTCAGCAGGGCGCCAGTGAAAAAAATATCGATAAACGCACTGGGGAAACCGGCAATGACGATGAGCATGGCGTTGCGGAAAACGTGACCGTAGAGCACGCGATTTTCCGTTAGTCCTTTGGCGCGTGCCGTAATGACGTACTGTTTGTTGATCTCATCTAAAAATGAATTTTTTGTCAGCAGAGTCAGGCCGGCAAAGCCGCCGATGACCATGGCGCTGACGGGCAGGACCAAGTGCCAAAAGTAGTCGATGATCTTTGCGAAAAAACCCAGTTCGGCCCAATTCGTCGAGGTCAAGCCGCGCAGCGGAAACCAGTCCAAATAATGGCCGCCTGCAAAAACGACAATCAGCAAAATGGCAAAGAGAAAACTGGGGATGGCATAACCGACAATGACGACGGAAGAGGTCCAAACATCGAAGCGCGAACCGTCGCGCACGGCCTTGGCAATGCCTAAGGGAATCGAAATACAATAGACCAGCAGCGTGGTCCACAGCCCCAACGAAATCGACACCGGCATCTTCTCTTTGATCAGGTCGACCACGCTTTGGTCGCGATAGAAGCTCTCGCCAAAATCAAAGCGCAGATACTGGCCGATCATCTGCCAGAAGCGCTCGGGTGCCGGTTTGTCGAAGCCGTACATGCGCTCTAGCTCTTTGATCAAATCTGGGTCTAGCCCCTGGGCACCGCGATACTTGCTATGGCTATCGCCGCTACTATCGAGCTCTAACGTTTCGCCGCCCATGCCCGAGCCACTGATGCGCTCCGTCGCATCGGTGCCAAAACCTTGGATAGCCGCTAGGGCCTGTTCTACCGGACCACCGGGCGCCGCCTGTACGATAATAAAGTTGACGACCATAATGCCAAAGATCGTCGGCACCATAAAGAGCAAGCGCCGCAGTAAATAAGTGCCCATTACCCGTTAGTTTTTCTGCTCTAAGCGCTCGGCATCGTACCACCAGGTCAGTGGCAGGACAAAGTAGTCGCCGGTATAGGGTGCGCTCTGCGCCGGTTTGCCAAATTTGTCCCAGCTAATTACGCGGAAGCTCTTGCTGTACCAGTTTGGAATAGTGTAGTGACCCCACAGCAGCACCCTATCTAATGCCCGCGTGGTCGCTACGAGTTCGGCGCGATCGGACGCCGCGATAATCTTCTCGACCAACTCGTCGACGACCGGATCTTTAACACCGGCAAAGTTGCGACTGCCCTTTTCGACAGCAGACGCACTCGTCCAATAATTGCTCTGCTCGTTGCCCGGGCTATGGCTCTGACCCTGTACGGCCATAATCAGATCGTAGTCGAAATCCTGCACCCGGTTCTGATACTGCGAGCGATCGACAATACGGATCGTCGCCTCGATGCCCAGCCTTTGTAAATTGGCGACCATCGGTGCGGCGATGCGCTCCCACGAGGCGCGATTAAATAGAATCTCTAGGTCCATGGCAGCGCCCGTCTTCTCGTTCTTGAGCGCGCCATCGACCACCTTCCATCCCGCCTCGTCTAAGAGCTTTTTGGCCGTGCGCAGATTGGCGCGGATATTGCCCGAGCCGTCCGTTGTAGGCGGTTGGTACGCCTGGGTAAAAACTTCGTTGGGCACCCGGCCGCGATACATTTCTAGTATCGCTAGCTCCCGGCCCTGCGGCAGACCATTAGAAGCTAGCTCCGAGTTGGAGAAATAGCTTTCGCTGCGCGCATATAGATCGTAAAACAGATTCTTGTTGGTCCATTCAAAATCAAAGGCATAGGCCAGCGCCTGACGCACTCTTTTGTCGGCAAATTGCGGACGCCGCGTATTGAGCCAAAAAGCCTGCATACCGGTGGCGCGCCGGTGGTTAATATGTTCTTTTATCAGCCGCCCTTCTTCCAGCGCTGGGACGCTATAAGCCGTCGCCCAATCCTTGGAGCTATTCTCGGAACGATAGTCAAATTCGCCGGCCTTGAGCGCCTCAATAGCCACCGTCTGGTCGCGGTAAAAATCGAAATGCACGCGGTCAAAATTATAGCGCCCCTTGTTGACGGGCAGTTCGCGCCCCCAATAGTCTTCGACGCGTTCGTAGGTAATAAAACGGCCGGCCTCAACGGCGACGACCTTATAAGGACCACTACCCAAAGGTGGCTCTAGCGTCGTCTCTTCAAAGTTGCGATCTTGCCAGTAGTGTTTAGGCAAAATGGGCAGCTGCCCGACGATGGCGGGCAGTTCGCGGTTGGTCTCTCCGTCAAACGTAAACTTTACTTTGTGCTCGCCGACCTTTTCCGCTTTAGTCACAGACGCATAATAACCGCGCAAGCCCGGATGCCCTTTGCTCATCAGCAGCTCAAAGCTGAAGACTACGTCCTCCGGCGTTACTGGCTGGCCATCGTGCCAGCGCGCCCGTGGATTCAGCGCGTAGATGGCCCAACTCAAATCTGCTGGCACTTCGATGCTTTCGGCCAACAAGGCATACTCTGTCGACACCTCGTCTTCGGCGCGCCCCAGCAGCGTATCATAGATCAGCGTTGCTACTCTGGGCGGCGTGATACCTTTGAGGATATGCGGATTAAGGCTGTCAAAAGTGCCCACCGAGCCCAAGCGGATTTGACCGCCTTTGGGGGCCTCTGGGTCGACGTAGTCGAAGTGCGTAAAATCGGGCCCGTACTTTAGTTCGCCATACATCGAATAACCGTGACTCACATAATTTTCCGCCGCCAAGGGGGCGCTAAAAAAGACGGTAAATGCCAGCGCCGATAATAACCTCATGCACACTCCTAATCTCTGTCGAAAAGTGTTTGGACTTGCCCGTAAAAACAGCGGGGATCTACCAACTCATCTATTCAAAAACCTGGCCGATACCCGGTCTCACCCCCTACTGCAGCTCAACCGCCTTCTCCTTATCCCACCACCAAGTATCGGGAAAACCAAACCCATTTTTCGGCGGTGCCGGCGGCCGACTAAACTTGTTCCAATACGCCAGCCGATACGAGCGACTATGCGATTGGGGGATTACATAATTTCCCCAGAGCAACACCCGATCCAGCGCCTTCGTCAGCGCCACCTGCGTTGCCCTACCCGGCGCGGCAATCTGTCGTTCGATCAACGCATCGACTACGGGGTCTCTAATGCCGGCGTAGTTGCGGCTGCCCAATGCATCGGCCGCCGCACTCGACCAGAAGTTGCGCTGTTCGTTGCCCGGGCTCAGCGTCTGTCGCCACGATGCTACGATGATATCGTAATCGAAGTCCTGCACTCTGTTTTGGTACTGCGCTGCATCCACCGTGCGAATCTTCGCTTCGATACCGAGTCGTTCCAAGTTCTGGATCATCGGACCGAGCACGCGCTCGTATGACGACGAAGCCAACAAGAACTCGATATTCATCTTCTCGCCCGTTTTCGCCTGGGTCAGCACGCCGTTCTCGACTTTCCAACCTGCTTCTTGCAACAGCTTTTTGGCCGTGCGCAGGTTGGCGCGGATACTGCCCCCGCCGTCGGTTGTAGGCGGCTGGTAGACTTCTGTAAACACTTCGTCTGGCACTTGTCCGCGATAGGCTTCGAGGATCTGCAGTTCCCGGCCTTGCGGCAGCTCACTGGCGCCTAAATCCGAGTTGCCCCAATAGCTGTTGCTGCGCGTAAAGAGGCCGTAATACAAGTTCTGGTTGGTCCATTCAAAATCGTAGGCATACGCCAAAGCCCGCCGCACTTGCGGGTCGGAAAACTGCGGACGGCGCGTGTTAAAACAAAATCCACTCATGCCGCGAATAAGCTGGTGGGGCACCATCTCTTTGACCATGTGCCCTTCTTCAATAGGCGCAAAGTCCTCGTAGCCCGTGGCCCATTCCTTTGAGTTGCTCAGCGAGCGGAAATCGTATTCACCGGCTTTAAAGGCCTCGTTCGATACCGTGCCATCGCGATAGTATTCGTAGCGGATGCGGTCGAAGTTATGACGTCCCTTGTGCACGGGTAAGTCACGTGCCCAATAGTCTTCGACGCGCTCATAGGTGATCGAACGACCCGCTTCGAACTCGGCGATCTTATAGGGCCCACTGCCCAGCGGTGGCTCTAAGGTCGTGGCGGCAAAGTCGCGCCCCTGCCAATAGTGTTGGGGCAACACGCGTAGCTGGCCAATAATCAGCGGCATCTCGCGGTTGGTGCCCTCTTTAAAACTGAACTTCACCCGTCGGTCATCAAGTGCCTCGACATTGGCCACATCGGCGTAAAAACTGCGATAAAAGGGAATGCCCTTCTCGACGAGCGTCTCAAAGCTGAAGACCACATCGCCGGCCGTTACGGGTTGACCGTCGTGCCAGCGCGCTTCTTCGCGCAGTTCAAAAACGACCCACGAACGATCTTCGGGCATCTGTATGCGCCGGGCGAGCTGGCCGTATTCCGTGAAGGGTTCGTCCTGAGATTTAGTGCACAAGCGATTGTAGAGCAACAGCGAGCCGGCCGCCGCCACGCCCTTGAGGATGAAGGGGTTCAAGTTGTCATAGGTCCCAATCGCCCCCAAGCGGACCTGACCCCCCTTGGGTGCGTCTGGGTTGACATAGTCGAAATGCGCAAATTCAGCGCCGTATTTGGGCTCGCCATACAATGATAAAGCATGAGTGGTGTTAGTGGGCACATCAGTCTGCGCGTGGATCGTGGCCGTGCATAGCACGGCCACCAAAATCAAAAGGGGCATGGATACTCTTTCAACAGGGCAAAAAGTGCGAAACCGCAAGCCAATTTACATACGACAAGACGATACGCGCACGGCCTGTTCTTGGCAAACAGATCTATCGGCAGAGCACGCACCGCACGCACCATTAAGTTGCACCAACAAGTATGGCATGACGGGCTGACACGTTCGGTAGCACTCGAATTGGCCGGCAAGGGCGTGCGCGTCAACGCCATCTGTCCCGAAGACATCGAAAAAACGCCGATGGACCAAAACCGCTCTTGCAGACAACGTCGACGGCGGCGTGGTGGCCGACCTGACGCCGACAAAATAAAAGTACAATTTCTCTGGAACCGCCCGTCGCAATCGTGCGTTATATCCCATGTAGGTCGTCCGGTCACGACCTATGATTCCCTCCCTTGCGGCGAGGGGCGCATCTCTTAGGGACGCGCCCCTCGCCGTTTTTTTATGCCTAAAACAAACTTTCGTCTTACCCATTTATCCCCGTCTAACGTCTCCCTATATAATAATAGAACGGGCATGCGCGCACGCAGGCGAATATAGGGCAAAAAAACCCTGTCTCTAATTAGTATTTTTGTTATCATATACACTCAATTTGAAGACAAGTTACCTACCTTTAAAGCGGCCTAAAATCGTCTGTACCGCTTTTCACCTATCAA